>JBKDSZ010000001.1:0-27089 GCA_046340375.1 Cyanobacteriota bacterium
GAACTCACCGGCCGCCTGGTGCCACCGAAGACCCCCGCCCCTGCCCCCACCAGCGTCACCATCGCCCCGGTGATCAGCCCGGTGATGGGCGGCAACAATGCCCACAGCCCCTCCCCTGCCGTGAGCACCACCACCATCAACTCTGGCGACGGCAATCTGATCAACACCGGCACCGTCCACACCGGTGGCGGCCTGCTGCATCTGGGCGACCTGAGCGACCAGGCCCGCCTCACGATCGAAGCCCTTCCCGATCAACGGCCAGGGGCGGGCCAACCCAGCCTGCGGGAGCTGCTCCAGGAGCTCAAGGCCAGCATCGATGCCGACAGCCACCTGAGCGACACCACCCGGGCGGAAGCCCTCGGGGAGCTCCAGGAGCTGGCCACCGCCGCCAAGGATCCCCGCGCCAATGGCGGCCCAGCCCGCCGGGCCATGAACGCCCTCAAGGGCCTCAGCGCCGGCCTCAGTGAAACGAACAAGGCAGTGGAGGAATCCTCCAAGCTGGTGGGGGCGGTGAAGCGATTGCTGCCGCTGATCGCTGGCTTCTTTTTGGCGTGAGGGACCCCGCGGCGGCGGCAGCCAGGGCCCGCTCATCCCAGGCTCCCTTTCTTGGGCTGATCAGGGGGCCGTATTCGTCAGCCCTCCAGTTTTTTCCTTCACGCCGCCTCCCTAACGCCCGCCCCTGAATCCTCTGCCCAGCCGGCACCCGGGTGGCGGCGGAGGTCGGCATGGAGCAGCGGCTGGTGGCAGGCCGGCGGCAGCAACACCTCCGGGCAAGGCGGGCAACACCGCATCCAAGCGGCTGGCCTTGAGCTGCCACACGCCCCCTCCCACCAGCGAGATGCGTTCCGGCGCGGCGAGCTTCACCAGCAACGGCCACAGGGCAGGGGGGCGCGCAGAGGGGATCCGAGGGGTTGGCCGGCCAGGACGTGCCAAGCTCACGAGAAACGCTGAGCAGAGCAGGTTGCAACCCGCCTCCAGCCCCCCGTTGACGGTCTGTGTGCCGGTGAGGAGAGGACGTTAGCCTTCTCCTCAAAAAACCAGGGTGCTGAAGAAAGCATGGCACCGCAAAATCTGCGACACGGAACCCGAGAGGCCAATCAGAAGTAAAATGTCTCTAGTCTCGAATCCCGCCAATGGATCTGCTGCACGACTTGCGCGAATACATTATTAGCGAAGCTTTCCATGGCAAGCCGCCGGGCAACTTTACAGATGATTTCGATCTCATCGAATCAGGCGTCATGGATTCATTATTGATGATGAATTATATCACCTGGGTTTCGAGTCGTTATGCCGTTGAATTTGGCCCCAATGATCTGGTCCCCAAAAACTTTCATTCCATATTGGCATTGTATAATTTCTTAGAAACTATTCTTCACTCCGATCAAATGGATTCTTCCAACGTCTCTCAATGACGACATGCAATCGTTTGCTGACAGAATCATGCAAGGGATCTTCCATCACAACTTTGATTCTGAGGCTCATGATCCACGCGGCAAGGCCGAGCCCATGGAAGCTGGCGTCATTGTCAATCAATTGCCAAGGAATGAGGTATCGCCATTTCGTTGTTCAACCAAGAACCA
This sequence comes from Cyanobacteriota bacterium, assembly GCA_046340375.1. Classification (GTDB taxonomy): domain Bacteria; phylum Cyanobacteriota; class Cyanobacteriia; order PCC-6307; family Cyanobiaceae; genus Cyanobium. The sequence continues at coordinate 1,581 of JBKDSZ010000001.1, forward strand.
ACTCCAGCCACAGATCGAAGCGGGTTATAGTTCGGTTTCTTTTCGGCTGAAACAGGACGTCGCTTCAACCCACATGAAGCTTCGGACGCGACAATCCTCTACAATACAAGAATTTCAACCAGTTGCCGATGGGGTCCATTGACGTTCTGGGTGCAGCCAACCCTTGATGCAACGGTGGCTTGATCCTGTAATTTACTAACCGCAATCTAACCTTTTCTTTCCAACACACTTTTGCAATGACGATTTCTCAAGCCATGCCCCAATTTGAAACTGAGTCACCACTTGACCATCTGTGTCAGCCATCGCTGGTTCGTCTCCAGCCAAATCTTTACGCCGCGAAGTTTGATCTGATGAAGATTGTTCCGGCTCGTTACATTGTTGAACAAGCTCTCAAATCCGGTCAGCTGGAACCTGGCGGGTTGGTTGTTGAGAGCAGTTCTGGCACTTTCGCCCTCGGGATGGCTCAGACCTGCGTCGCTCTGGGACTCAAGCTTACGCTAAAAACCGGTCCTGTTGAGCCCATCGTTGCTTGGCGATTACGCCACCTCGGTGCCCACATCGATACGGTTGAAAGCAGCGCTGGAAACTTGCGGCAAATCCAAGAGCAGCGCTTTGAGCTCGTGCGAAAAACGTTGCGAGAAGTTCCCGGCTCGTTTTGGCCGAGACAACATGATAACCCGCAACATCCTGAGGCTTATCACTCCATCTCCCGATCGATTGGAAAAACATTGGGGAAGGTGGATATTTTAGTGGCGACTATCGGCAGCGGAGGTTCTTTATTCGGATTTTCCAGGCCCCTTCTAGAAGCCAATCCAAACCTGAAAGTCGTTGCGGTCGATCACAACCTATCCGTAATCTTTGGTCCAACATCAGAACATGTTTATCCCCTCTGTGAAGAAAACTATGTGCCGTTGCTGGGCATGGGATCGGATATCGTTTTTCCCAATGTTGCCCATCCTGAATGCGACGAGGTGCACTGGGTTCCAGTTGCTCAGATGATTAATACAGTCCACGAGCTCCATCGCAAAACCGGGTTGTTTGTAGGACCTACCTCTGGCGCTGCCTTGTCTGTTGCTAATTGGTTTGCCAAAAACCATCCCAATAGCACCGTACTGACGGTATTCCCAGACCATGGTATCCGCTACATGAATACGATTTACAATCCAATCTGGCTACAGGAGCGAGATGCAGAGCTGCAGCGCAGCTGGAACGAGCCCGTGGTATGTGCAACGCCAACCGAAGTCGCCGGTGAATGGACACGTTTTCCATGGGGTCGCAGAAGTTACGATGAGGTATTGGGACACGCTCCTGTCGCCCGGGAGCCACGCACGGACACGTAAAAGGGCTGATGCTTCTTTTCGTAGACCTTAACCATCCATCCCAAGCGCATCCTGTCTTGCTTTGACGGCGCCTGATCAGCCTGCCCGGATGTCCAAGGAGCATCGATGGGAGCCTTGCCATGCCTCCCCTTTATTCAGACGGATGCATCGCCAGGCAGACAAAAATGATTCCTTCAGAAACTCAAGCAAGCATGGCGCTGGAGGCAAGAACCCGAGGACATAACGTTCCAATTTGGCACCATCGATTGATCCAGGTGTCAGTCACGTATGGCTGGGGGGATCCAATTGGTAAATGTCGTAGCTGTACACCACTTTTCCTCCAAAATGCTCAACCCAAGGGGCCGAATTGATGTTCGCATGGCCACTGGCTATAGCAATCCCCAATTCGCGCATCGTCTGCACAATCGTCGCATTGAGCGACAGGAAGACACCGCGTGCCTGGTATTCGCGAAGCACTGAGCTGGTGGTGATATGAGCCGAATCGTCTTTAATCACCATACCTGCACAGCCTGCCACCTGGCCTTTGTATCGACCCAGAAAGAGGATCATGCTGGGGTTGGCTCCACGAATCATCTCCCGATAACGACGACGACGAAACGCTTCCTCAGCCGGCAATAACTGGTACCCAAAGTTAAGAACCCTCATGTATGCCTCAAATGAATCCTCTGAATCTGGATCCACGCGATCGACTTGGACTCCCTCCACAACCTCGAGCTGAAGCGAACTGCTGATGAGCATCGCTTTGACCGGCGACTTTGTCGCCCCTCGAATCAACAGGCGCTTGCCAAGATCACACGGTTGTGTCCATGGATAGACACACCATGTTATTGGAAGCCCATGGCCGTGATACTCTGCAATAATACGATCGATTTCTTTATCGGGATTGACGGAATCGAGGTCGGAAAATAAGACCTCGTTGGCTGATGGCCATGCGCATGATGGCGTAAGCGTCCGGTACCATCCATCGCTCTCGATCACAACGGTATCGTCATGCAATCGCTGTGGACCGATGGGTCCTTCCACAACAATTCTGAGCTCGCGGGGTAAAGTCATTGAAGTTGTCTTCACGATCGCTCCCATCATCGCAGCCGGCGCAGGGTAAACATCTGGTTAATCCATGAGGTTACGAGACACTACGATACACCCAGCTTGATCACATGTTGAACTTGACGGACTTCCAAAAGCGTGTAACATAGGATTGGTCTTCAAATTCAAGAATAAATCAGCATTATTCTTGTTCCCTTAACCATTTTTATTTTTCATTCCAACATGCTATTTCTCGCAAAATGAATCCTGTGTCGCTACAGGCTAAAGAAAGTCGTTGCACAGAATCCAAAAGAATGGTTGTTCATGTTTCAGAAAGATCTTTTGGTTTAAGTTGCACCTCTAGCTCAACCTCGCGTGGTATTTTAGAATCACCTTTCATCTGCTGCATGCGATGTGAGCCCTTCAAATTTTACCGCTTTTTATCCCGAATGATCGCTTGAACATGATTGCCCCACAACTATCATCTCCACGAGGTAATGGCGAACAAAAAGTTTGCCAAGATGTTCATTTGTCCACTGGCGAGACCCTGCAGATCGGCGCTCATGCTTATGGCGCAACGGTCGTTGAGGGATTGCAACCGGCCATGCTGGCGGAGGTTGCCAGGGGAGCGGTGCCGGCGCTGCATATCAAGAACGCTGTAAGTTTAGAATGGTGCGATTTAGTCTCTGATCGGTTTTCGCGCCACTCTGCCACGAAGAAAGAAGACGTTATTCCGCCAATTTACTCTCTTGGCAACCATCTTTATTCTTGTCCTAAGGGAGAGAGCTTTTCATGTTATTTTCAGCACATCGAACAGAGCAATGCTGCGATTGCCGAAATTCTTCCGAATGGTCATGATCCCATTGTGTCGTTCCTGAAAGAAGCTTGTGCGCTCAGTGGGTCAACGTTTGAGTATTTATCAGCGAATGGGTTCAGCATTCGTCATGGTTCCTTGCGGATGTGGGGAAAGGACTCAGGCAGCACATCAGATGGCCGCTGCTACTTCGCCGTACCGCATGAGGACTACGAAGAGACGAATGACAATCATCGGTTACCTCAGATTTATCGATCAAACAATGTCTATAGTATTGTTTTATGCATTGATGCTGTGCATGAGCACGAGCCAGAAACCATTGTTTGGAATCGGCGCATGACCCTCGAAGAAATTCGTGATCCTAACAACAAGCATTCATGGGCTTCCTATGGTTATCGTGAATCATTATTTCATGATGTTGACTCCATGCTCATGCGTCTGAAAAAAGGAGATGCTGCCATCATACCAGCACACAATGTGCACGCGGTTATTGGCTACCCAGGATTTCAGCGTTGTACTTATATGGCTTTTTTCCATTTGATTGACCCAACACCAACTGGGTTTTCCAAAATGATTTTTCGCACCTGATATCCTAAGCTGTCCAAGAACCACACGGCTATTTCTCCCAGACTTCTCCACCATGTCCGTCAACACAAAGCTAAATTATTTGTCAGACACTTATGTTGATACTGATGAATCAGTCTTGTTGCATCATGGGCAAGACGATAAAGGTGCGTATGTCGTCCTGGATCAGACGATTTTCTATCCTCAAGGTGGTGGACAACCCAGCGATGTCGGTTCCATCCAGTTCGGTCAGCAGGTGATTGATATTGCTTTTGTTGGGTTTCTGGATGGCCAAGTTCGACACTATATCTCAAATAATTCGGTTAACCTGGATGGTTTATTGGGACAGACGTGTGAGCTTCAATTGGACAAAGCCAGGCGGATCAAGCATGCAAAGCTACATACTGCTGGCCACCTGATCGCGGGTCTTGTTGATGGCCAGCGTGGATCAATGCGGGCAGCAAAGGGTTTTCATTTTGAGGAAGGCCCTTACGTGGAGTTCGAGGGAGAACCAGAAGATGTTGATACCAATTCTTTTCTTGCTGCCTTGCAAAGCCGGATTGATCTTCTGATTGCCGAGGCTCCTCAAGTGACTGCAGCAGAGGTGAGCTTTGATGAATTGAAGCAGCGTTGCTGGAACCTGCCTGCCAATCTCCCTTCGGACAAACCTTTAAGGATCATCACAATTGATTCGCTTGATCCAGTTCCTTGTGGGGGAACTCATCTGAGTTCCTTGTCGGACATCGGAGCTGTCAATGTAGTAAAGCTCAAGAAAAGAAAGGGCCTTACCAAGATCAGTTACCGTGTGCAAGAGGTAAAATGACATTATTCCTGTTCCATTAGAGTTCTTTGCAAACCTGCCTCTTCTTTTCCTAATGATCGATAAAATTCTTGCTGTTTGGGGAACGCCCAGAACCCGGTCTACCGCGTTTTTGTGGATGATGAAACAGCGCGGCGACTTCCACACCTTCCACGAGCCATTTGGCAAGTCCTTCTATCTCAGCGAAGACCGACGGAGCGATCGTGCGGCCGACCAGCCAGCGCATGCTGAGTTTAATTATAATGCAATTCTCAACATGCTCGAATCCCATAAGGGCAAAGACGGGCGCTCTGTATTCATCAAAGATCTAACCTATCACTTTGAGGGTGTTTACAATGAAGATTTTTTGGCGCACTTTCACAATGTATTTCTGATTCGTGATCCAGCCAAGACCTTACCTTCTCTCTACTCTCTTTTACCGGATTTCACATCATCAGAGGTTGGGTATGATACGCAATATCATATGTATGAGATGGTAAGTGCCGCTACCAATAGTTCTCCACTCGTCATTGATGCTGATGATTTGGCGACCCATCCAGAGGCTGTGGTTCATGCCTTTTGCGAACAGGTTGGCATCCCTTTCCTTGAGGAATCACTGCAATGGGATAATATCCCACAAACGACAACTCTCACCTGGTGGATCGGCGGCGACTGGCATCACGACAATCTGAAGAAAAGCACCGGATTTCAAACAAAACGCTTCAAGGACTATCCCCAGGTCTCCGAAGTTCCCAAGTTGGCTACGGCCTATGAACAAAGTCTTCCCTTTTATGAGAAGCTATATGCAAAACGTTTGATCGTCTGATCCCTGCCTGCTTTATCCTGTCCAAGATCGCAACTTTAGGCTTGCTCCGCCGAGGCTTGCAGCAGAGGTTGTCGCGCGATCCTGATCCCCACAATGATCTGAAGACCCCAGAGAAGTTCAACAGATAGGTAGCCAAAACCAAGCGGAAGTAGCAATACTCCGATTCCTGCGAGCAAGCTCGTTCGTTTCGCTTGGCGATCATTGGATGAGAGACTATTTTTAAAGCCTTGCGCCAATTCCCACAACACCCGAAGCTGGCTCAGGTCATCTTCCATCAACACCACCTGGGCGGAATCAGTGGCCACTGTCGTCGCACCACGCAAGGAGATCGATACATCGGCCTTGCGCAGGGCAATAGCGTCGTTGATGCCGTCACCGATGAAGCACACATGCTTTCCTTGCTCCCTCAAGGATTGGATTCGGTCAGCTTTTTCTTCCGGCAACGTGTTGGCGAACCAGCCGTCGATCCCCAGTTCAGCGGCAAGAGTGGCGGTTGGGGCTTCCTGATCGCCGGAGATGATGTATATCGAAAGGTCATTCTGCTTGAGCCACTCGACGGTGGCCAGAGCTTCCGACCGCGGAACGGCCGCCAACTCAATAGCGCCAGCCACCGCACCGTCCAATGCCAAGAACACCAGTCCATTCCCCTTGGCATGGGCGGTGTTTTGGATCTCAACAAGTTCCGGCGGCAGCTCCACGCCTTGCCGGGAGAGAAAGCGCTGGCTGCCGAGCCACACGCCCTGCCCGTCAATCTGAGCCTTGAGCCCTAAACCCAGCTCAAGAACAGCGTCTTCCATGGTCGGAAGTGTCACCCCGCGCCTTGTTGCCTCGGAACGGATGGCGAGGGCGATGGGATGGTTCTGGCGTTGCTCCGTGGCGGCGGCGAAGGCCAACACTTGCGTCTCGCCGAAGGGCGGCAGGCTATGAATTCTGGCCACCTGTTGTTGATCAAGGGTGAGGGTGCCGGTTTTGTCAAAGACGATCGTGTCAATCGTTGGCAGACGCTCTAGCGCCCGACCGTCCTTGATCAGCACGCCACGCTCGGCCCCAGTGCCCAAGCCATTGAGCAATGTGAGCAAGCGCAGGGGGATCTGGCTGGTCATGAAGTTGGCCCCCAGCATGGTCAGCCCTGTCTGTGGTCCACGCAACACCAAGCCGAGGCAGCCGCCGGCCAGGGTGGGCCAACGATACTTTTCCACGGATTTGAATTGATCCGCGAGGCGGATCTCCTGCTGTTCCACGGTCTGATTGAGCACTTCGCCGATGCGCGCGGCAGCGGTTTCGGCGCCGGTTTTGTCAACACGCACGCCCACCTTTCCACCAAGCACAAGGGTGGCGGCCAGGACAGGGTCGCCAGCCCCCTTCTCCACGGGTTGCGATTCGCCGGTGAGACGATGTTGATCCACGATGGCTGCTCCCTCCACCACAACGCCATCCACAGGAACGAGATGGCCAGCCGTTAGTACAAGAACGTCACCTAGCAGCAGTTCCTCGAATGGGATGGAGCGTTCTTCGCCGCCACGCAGCACCCAAACCCTGGTTGGCAGCTCACCAAGCAGATTGGTGAGGCTGTTGCGCGTGACAGTCTGGGTCAGCCATTCAACTTTGTGCCCAAGGCTGCTCAGAAGGATTCCAATCATCCCGATCAGGAAGTGACCCCCAAGCCACAACGAGAGCAGATAGAGAACCAAAAAATGCAACAGGCTGAGCCGACGCTCGCCAACCGCGATTCGCCAGCTTTCTTTGAGCCATGGCCATCCATTGTAAAAGCCGATGATCAGCACAACAGGAGTGAGTGGCCACCGGGTGAGACTCTTCAATCCGAGCAGGGCCAGGCCAGCAAGTCCCATGGCGAGACGGCGGTTGTTCGCCCTTTCCTGGACATTGAGTTGCCGCAGAGCCGTTGGGCTGATCTGGCGCATCTGTTCCTCCCGCAGCTCGCTGAGCAACAAGGGGTCAAGGTGTGTCTGGACGAACGTCTGGTAGCGATCATCCAGGTGAGAAAGGCGGCTGCCAAAGCGATCAAGCCTTTCGTCAAGAGATTCCGACGCCTGAACATGGGCTGCCGGAGACGGAGCGCACACCTTATCGATCAGTGTGGAACGTGTCCGCTGTTTGACGAGGCCTGAAAACAGGACCCCACCGCTCAGACCGACAAGGAACAGAGCGATCATGGTTGGGGAAGCCCGTGCCGCCTGGAGATGGCCGAATGCGGTGTCAGCATGAAATGGCAGTGAAGGAGACTATTGCCAGAATGAGATCCTTGCCAGAATAGGGTGCTGAGCTCGTACACCGGATGGTCTTCTCAAGTCCGCCACGGGGAGAGGCCCACAGGGAAGGCGAGTGGTGTCGCACTGATGCGCTGGATTGACAGTTGTGTCCTCGCTTGAGACAGCAACAAAAATTAGCTCCTGGATAGTTTGTATCTTGATAAAGAGCTGCAGGGCCACAACCTTCTTCCCCATTCCAATTATCCAAAAGTTTTAGCTCTTGATTGAGAAGGATAATTCTCCTCAATCATTGTAGACATCATAGCGCAGACGAGCTGGTTGATTGGATCCAGAAAGCAATATCTTTATTTTCAGTGCCTAACTCGCAATTGCAAACCCTATCAAGACTTGAGTTCAAAGAAAAGTAAAATAGGCTCAATATCTGATAAGCGTGATTAAAAGATATTGACGAATGTTAGCAAGGCGATCTTTCCAGGTTTATTGTGACTGATCTCAGTTTGCTGAGGGTCAGTTGCTTAATGTAATCAAGATAATTAGAATAAGACTATACTACTTGACTCTTGGCACGTGCCTCAGTCAAAAGATCCGACCACCAAGACTTCATTGCAGCAATGGCTTCTTCCGCACCAACAACAGCTTGAGACGTATCAATTGTAGGACGATCGAGTTTGCGTTCTACTACGGTATCAAATTCTAAGCCTTCAAGGAAAATACCAAGCTCATTCCTATGAGACTGCTCTACTCCGCTCAAGTGCATATCATGGAATCCAACGAGCTGCTGACCCTTTGCCTCAAGACCTCTCCGACGGAGGACTTCTTCACTTACGTCTTTGAATACTTCATGTTCAAAGATGGCTGCGGTTTCTGTTGCAAACATTGTACCAAGTACAGATGATGGCAATCCAGATGATAGACGACCGATGGTTTCAAGAAAAATGGTTGTAGATTTGAACTCCTGACGAGTTTCTACGTCTATATCAATTTGCTTAAGTGCAGCTTTGTAAATTGCGGCATGATTATTTTCTTCGGCAAGATTCCGAAGTAGTTCCTTATGGATGGCGTCAGTATCAAAAGATTCAGTAACTGCCGCAGCCGTAGCCAAGAATTTGGTATTCCTAAAGGAAAATTGGTAATGCTCCAGCATCAACCATTCCAAGGCAGCAGTTGTGTAGGGCTCAAGGTTGGCCAACTGAGCTTTGACGTCATTGATAAAAACATAATTCTGACGGTCTATTTCGCTGTGAATGCATGTCTTTGAACCGATCTCAGTGGAAATGGATGCTTGACTCATTTGTGGTTAATTTGATGAGGTGAAGGTGTGCATCAAAGAAAGCATACTCTCGCCCGGTTCTCAGGTCAAAGCGAGTGAATTGATCTGTCAGCGAAGTCCAATCATTGTTCTCAAATGTTGAGGATCATTGGTTCAAGGCGCTGCACATCGAAAAAGTTCCCAAAATATTTTAGCATTTCCATAAGACAGGTACAACCACGCAATGGGTTCGTAAGCAAAATTAATGCTTTAGCAGCTGGATCCCTGAGGGGACAGTGCGCACAAGACCCTGTGAAAACATCTGGAGCACGTGAATGTGTGAGACGGATTACATGGAATCCCAGGAATGACACTTTCAATGCGGTGTTTACGCGCGAGGGAAAAGTAATGGTGACTGGTCATAATGGAATTGCGGATGAGTCACTGATGTTCCAAGCAATTCATAGACTTGAATTCTGAGCTTGGCTCTCATCGGAGAATACAAAGGTATAATGATGATTAAAAAAGTTATTCAGTACTTAATGATATATATTTTGGTTTGAAGTCAATTTAATTTAAGGTGTATTTGCCATTATTGGCAAATGGTTGAGTATATATATGGGGAGAGAGACCCATGGAACTCTTTTCCTTTGCAAGTTCTGACACCCTTTGCCGGATAATGGCAAGTGGCCGGATACGCTAGAGGTGATTCCTATCGCAAAGCAAACAGCATGGCGCAGCGCTGGCAGGAATCGCGCCTGACTGCGGCTTCAACCTTGTGGGACAACTTCAACAGTCTCCATGGGAATCTCTTCTGAGGTTTCGGCGCTTTCGATCTTTTTCTCTCTGATAAAATGCTTGAATAGGTTTTTGCCCGTAGTGGATGATGAGTAAGAATTAGCAATGACCAGTCCGTAGCCGATCGGACCGATGGCGGTGCGGAGAAGGAGGCCGGCGATCAGATGACCTGTACCAGGCAAGATTTTACCATCCATGAGCAAACTAGCCCCTGGGGCAAAGTACTCCCCAACCAACTTAATGGCGTTGTTGACAGTTTGATTTTGTGTGTCCATGTCAGCTTATCCTAAGTGGGACCTCAAGATCATAGCTGCTTAGCGACAAGGCAAGCAAGCCTGTTTGCCTGGGCGCAACGAAGAGGCCAAGCCCCCTCAATTTTTGATTAATTTTGTTTGTCTTTTTCTGCTGATGATTTCAAGACGCAGGCTCGATGGATCTTCAGCCTCTGAAACAAAACGTTGCTCAAGAAGCCGCTCGCCATCCTCGGATGGTAAAAATTTGTTTATCCTTGCCGAAAATAAACGATTTGCATTCCTGGTCCGAACAGATCTAGTGCCAATCCCATCACGGCCAGATCTGGATTCGTGAACATCTGAACAGTTCACGCACGCGTGTTGATCAGAACCGGAGCATGGTCTTCACCAGGCTGCCGAACTGGCTCAAGCTGCCACCAGCAGGTGTCACCTGAAACTTGTACCACAACCCCCACACGACGTTGCCGTCGTTGGGAGTGGCGCCACCGGTGAGGGCGGTGGCGAAAACGGGCTGGGCCACTGCGAAACCGAAGTCATTGCCCTTGGCGAACACTTCGGTCCACTGCAGGCCCACCATCCACGACCGACTGGTGCTGAGGCTGCTGCGAGGCTGGGGCGGATTGTAAGTGGTGCTGTTGAATGCCCACCCCAGGCTCAGGGAGGGTGGCCAACCACTGCGCAACGGTTGCCGGAAGGCGCTCAACCCTCAGGCATTGGTTGTCGCATGGAGTTTGTGATCGATGGCCTCGTGCATGAACGGAGTGGTGCCAGGCACGAACTGGGACTCTGGCTGCACCTGGGTCCAGATCGCGGCCAGGCCCCTTTGTTCCTGCTGATAGCCCAGCTGCACACTGCCGGTGGCACCGGAATTCCGGTTGCCGATGCCGCCGCCACCGTCCTCCACCGACAGGCTGGGATTACCGCTGTTGCCATTGGCATCTCTTCCTGCCCCATGCGCACGCCCGGGGTGGCCTTGAATCCACCGCCGAGGGGCCATTGGTAGAAGGGCTTGTCGATGGAGACGACAACACCGCAGTCCGTTCCGGTCACGCACTCCTCTTCGAACGCCACTTCAAGCTGAGCCAGGCCCTGGGCAGGGGGGGCCCCCAAACACGCTTTGGCCGAAGTTGCCGGCCCGCAGATTGGTGCGCAGCAGATCCTTGCCGTTGAAGCTGGTATCCATGGTCAACTGCAGGTCTTCGTTGAATGTGGTGGCATTTGTCATCAACACTGGGCTCCGCAGCAACCCAGTCAGGGCGTCTGGATCTCGATTGACGCTGTTGGAGCCTGTGTTGATCGCCGAACCAGAGAAGGCGTTGGCTCCCACCACGGAGGTGGCTTGGCCGCTGAGCGTTGTCGTTGGCGAGAAGCGCATGGCCTGCAGCTCACCCACCTTGGCTTCGAGGCCATCCACACGGCCCTTCAGAACGGCGCATTCCCTCTCGAACTCCTTCAGTGGAGTCTCAAAGGGAGGATCACAGGGTCAGGTTTCCCCGAGGGCGGATCCCCGTAAGCGGCGGCACACCCGCAACAGCTGCGGTGGGCCAAGGATGGGGGGGTGAAGTCAGAGATCCACCATGCGTGAGGTTGTGTTTCGCGTCAGCGCGGAACGGGCCGGCCAGCTGGAGGCCCGGGCGGAAAGCCTCCCGCTCCACATCGCCGCTCCCAGCCTGGAAGAGCTCCAGCACGAAGCCCGAGAAGCCCTGATCGCGCACCTGGGTCCAGCCCATTGCGCCTATCGGGTCCGCCTGGTGCGTCAACCGGGCTCTGGAGGGGTCAACTGCTCCCCTCGTCGGACACCCGCCCTCTGCCGATGACCAACACGCTCCGGCAGGACGTGATCATCGCCATCGGCTTGCCGCTGTTCCTGGTGATGGTGGGCTTTCTGGCCATGGAGCGCTGGGGAGACGACCTGCCGCCCTGGCTGCGGACGGTTTTGCGCCGCCGCGCCTGGCTCTGGAATGGCGGCGTCGGCTTGATGATCGCGCTGTCTTTGGCGCGCTGGTGGCTGCGGCGCTGATCCGGTGGAGCCGCTTCAGGCGTCCGCTGGCCCCCCCAACCCCTCGCGCAACAGCGGCAGCAGGGTTTCCAGGGCGATGCCCCGGCTGCCCTTGAGCAACACCACATCACCGGGCGCCAACCACTCCAGCAAGGGCGAGGCGGCTTCCTCGGGGGAGTCCACCCGCCGCAGGTGGGGGATCCCCTCAGCGGCCTCCAGCATGGCCTCGCCTTCCGGGCCGGTCGCCACCACCACCAGCCCATCCAGGCCCAGCTCCCGGGCCCGACGGGCCACCTGTCGGTGCAGTGCGAGGCTCTGTTCCCCCAGCTCCAGCATCGTGCCCAACACGGCCCAGCGCCGGCGGGCCGCGCTCTCCGCCAACAACTGCAGAGCCGCCTGCACGGCCTCCGGGGAAGTGTTGTAGGTCTCATCCAGAACGGTCACGCCCCCCAGCCGCAGGCGCTTGTTCCTTCCGCCGGGAACAGCCACCTCCAGGGCCCGCAGGGCCTCCAGGGGAACCCCCAGCTTCACGGCCACCGCCACCGCCAACAACAGAGTGCGGGCGTTGTGGCGACCGGGCAGGGGCAGCGACAAGGTGATCCCCTCCGCTGCGTCCAGGGGCGCACGCTCCAGCCGCAGCGCGGCGCCCTCCGCCACCAGCCGACCCAGCCAATCCGCCTGCGCCCCCCCCGGCACCCCCCGGGCCTCATCCGCCAGAGCCACCCGCTCCACCCCCCCGCTCCAGTCTGCGGCCACGGCCGCCTCCAGCAGGGGATCGGCGGCGGGCATCACCAGCACGCCCCCCGCGTGGAGGGCCTCACAGATTTCGCATTTGGCGGCGGCGATCGCCTCCCGGCTGCCCAACCGGCCGATGTGGGCCGTGCCGATGTTGGTGATCACGGCCACATCGGGTTCAGCGCAGCGGCTCAGGCGGGCGATCTCCCCCGGGCCGCGCATGCCCATCTCCACCACGATCACCGCCGTGTCCTCCCCGGCTTTGAGCAGGGTGAGCGGCGCGCCGATGTCATTGTTCTCGTTGCCGCTGCTCGCCACCACATCCCCCAGGGGCGCCAAGGCGGCGCGGATCAGCTCCCGCGTCGTGGTCTTCCCCGCGGATCCCGTCACCGCCACCACCGGGCAGGCCAGGCGACGGCGCCAGAGCCGCGCCAGCTCCTGATAGGCCGCCAGGGTGTCGTCCACCCGCCAGAGGGGCCGCCCCGTTCGACGGGCAAGGGCGGCGGTGGCGGCGGCGTCAAGCCGGTCGCGCTGGACGAGGGCCGCGGCCGCTCCGGGTTGGCCCTCCGGCGGGGCCAGCACCGTCTCGAGAAAGCCATGGCCATCAAACCGCTCACCCACCAGGGGGATGAAGAGCGCCCCGGCCCGCACCCGACGGCTGTCGGTGCACACCTCCGTCAAGGCGTCCGCGACCGCCTCGACCCCGGCGGTCACGGGTGGTCCCCACAACTCGCTCAGGTCGTCCAGCCGGAGTGCGCTCCCCCCCATGGCCCTTGGCTCCGCATCCCGGGGATCCTGCCGCATCAGGGCTCCTGCCCTCCCTCCCCCGGCGGTTCCAGCACCACCATTCCGCTTCCGACGATGGCGTCCCGCCCCACCAGGCGGCCGCGACGCTCTCGCAGGCGCAGGTGGCTGTAGCCGGCCTCCATGGCTTGTTGCCGCCAGCGCTCCGCGAGGCGTTCCCGCTCCCTGGCCCCCAGGGACAGAAAGGCGTCGTCCAGGGTGAGGGTGCGGGTGAAGGTGGCCGGCTCGGGGCGGAAGGCGAGGATGAGCGTTGCGGCGGCGTCCTCGCTCCAGGCGGCTCGCAGGCGAAGCGCCTCCCGCTCGGTTGGCGAGGGTAGGGGAGCGGGGAGCGCCTCCACGGGATCCTGTGGCTCTTCCGGCTGCTCGGCCGCAGCGGCATCCGCCAGGTCGTTGGCGGGGCGTTCCGACAAGGTGGTCTCAGGGCGTTCCGCCGATTGGGCCTCAGAGCGAGCCGCAGGTTCCGCCGCGAGGCCTTCGGCCATCGGCCCCGCCAGGGCCCTTTCCGCTGGAGGAGACTGGAATTCGACGGATGGCGCGGCGGGCCGAGCCGCTGTCACGCCCAGCCAAGAGCGCGCCAACAGGCCAGACCCGATCAGCAGAACCGAAAGGGCCAACGGCCAAAACAGCCACGGCCGGCGGCGGGGCCAGAACGCCGGCACAGGCAGGCCGCCCTCCCGGTTGCGACGCCACAGCTCTCGCGCCTTCAGGCCCAGCCAGGCCAGAAGAGCCACCCCATCCTCCCCGAGCCGCTTCCAGGGGGGCGCGTAGGGGGCGGGCAGGGGCATGGAGATCCGTCAGCTGTCGTTGCGGCGCAGAAGCTGGCTGAGGGGATTGCGCGAGCGCGGAGGCGCCGTGGCCCCCTTGGCGGCGGCGGGCTGCTTCTCCCGCGCCGCCTGGGCCACCCGATCCTCCCGTTCCGCCGCCTCCCGCTGGGCGTCATCCCGCAGGCTCGGATCCGCTCCCTGCCCCCGGGAGAACCGCTCCACCTGCTCGGCATCGGGGGTGGGTTCCTTGACGCCGCAGACCTCGCGATACATCAGGTCGTAGTCGCGGGCGGAGCGATCCCAGCTGAAGTCCTGCTCCATGCCGCGCCGCTGCAGCTCTTCCCAGCTGCTCTGGTGGCGCCAGGCCTCCCAGGAGCGCACGATCGCTGTGTAGAAATCGACCGGCTCAAAACGATCAAATCCATAACCCGTGCCGCAGTGCTGGATCGGATCATGGGGGGGCACGGTGTCCACCAGACCGCCCACGCGCCGCACCACGGGCACCGAGCCGTAGCGCATGGCCAGCATCTGGCTGATGCCGCAGGGTTCAAAGCGGCTGGGCATGAGAAAGGCGTCCGTGCCGGCGTAGATCAGGCGCGAGAGGGCGTCGTCGTAGGTGAGAAACACGGCAAAGCGCCCCGGATGGCGGGAGGCCATCTGCCACAACCCGGATTCCAGCCCCCGATCCCCCGTGCCGAGCACCACGAACTGGCTGTCGGTGTAGGCCAGCACTCGATCCGCCACCTGCAGGAGCAGGTCGATGCCCTTCTGATCCACCAGGCGGCTCACCACCCCCATCAGATAGGTGCGCGGGTTGGGGGTCAGGCCGAAGCGCTCCTGCAGCGCCCGTTTGCAGGCCACCCGCCCCGACAGGTCCCGGGAGCTGAACCGCTCCGGCAGGGTCTGATCCGTTGACGGATTCCAGTCATCAATGTCAATGCCATTGACGATTCCGCGCAACTTGCCACTGATGAAGTTCAACAATCCATCCAGACGTTCCCCGTATTCCGGTGTGCGAATTTCCAATGCATAAGTGGGGGAGACCGCGCTCACCCGATCGGCGTAGAGCAAGGCTGCGGCCATGGTGTGGTCGCCCTGCATGTACCAGGGACACCAGGTCATGCGCTCCAGCTTCCAGCGCCATGGACCCTGATACTTGAGGTTGTGAATCGTGAAGACCGTGCTGATTTCCGGGTCTTGATGCATCCACACCGGAATCATGCCCGTATGCCAGTCATGGCAATGCATCACCTGGGGTTTCCAGCTGCCATTCCAGGCGAATTCCGCAGCGGCACTGGCGAAGAAGGTGAAGCGCCAATCTTCATCCTCGCCACCGTAGATCCGCTCGGGATCAAACACCGGATGACCGACGAGATAAATGGGCAATCCATGGGTGGGATGGCGCGTTTCGAAGATGGCGAAATCGTTGCCCATCGTGTGGCCCCGCCAGATGGGATGCTCAGGAATCTGGAGGCGACTCCACAACTTCCCATAGCCCGGCAGGATGACGCGCACGTCATGGCCGAGGTTCGCCAACGACGCCGGCAAGGATCCCACCACATCACCCATCCCTCCGACCTTGATCATCGGCGCACATTCAGCGGCCGCGAAGAGGATGCGCATGGAAGACGGGCGGAACGGGCGCAACTCTACGGGTCATCTCCACCCCTGCTCCCCGCCCTTGGCGGAAGGGCTCAGGGCAGGACGATCACGGGGGTGCCCAGGCTGACCAGATCGAAGAGTTCCTTGGCGTGCTCATCGAGCAAGCGCACGCAACCATGGGAAACAGCCCTGCCGACGCTGGCGCGGTTGGGCGTGCCATGGAAGCCCGCCTCCACGCACCCTTTGAGGACCAGATGCTGCTGGCCGTTGAAGCCGCTGCGGCCGCGACAATCGCGATGGAAGCCGATCCAGCGGCTGCCGAGGGGATTCTCGGGACCGGGCGGCAGGAGGTGGCCGCTGGCCGGATGCTCCCAGGTGGGATTGGCCTGTTTCTCGATCACGGTGAATTGCCCCACCGGCGTCTCCCAACCCGGCATCCCCACCGCCACCGGATAGCGGCGCAACACCCGGTTGCCGTCGATCACGCGCAACACCTTGCGGCGCCGGTCCAGAACCAGCTGCCGGGAGGGGGGGGACGGGGTCTTCAGGGCCGGAGCCCCGGCAGGGGCCGGGGGTGTCCCGGTGGGGCCGGGCTCGGCCGGGGACGGGACCGCCTGGATCCGCTCAGGCCAGCCGTGGTCCATCAGGCCCACCTGGAGGGGTTGGGCGTCAAGGAGCTCTGCCGCGCCTGGTTCCACCCGCGTCGGCGCGGCGGCGGGCACGGGCGTCGAGGACACACCCCGGGAGGACACCATGCGGGCGGGCGCCCTTCCCACCCCCCATGGACGCGCCTCCACCGCCTGCGGGACGGCCAGCCCGCCGAGCCAGCAGGCCCCAAGAAGCGAAGACCAGCCCCACAGTCCGCTCCACGAACCATGGATCCAGCGTTGTAATTGCGCGCGACGCACGGCCTTCTGGAGAATCATCCACTGCTCTTCCCTCAGGGTAGTCAGTCCTTTCCCAGGCGGTTGGGCCGAGCGGGAGAGGACTCCCCTCCCGCCGCAGCAGCCTTCAGGGCAGCCAGGGGGAATCGGAGAAATCGGGAGCCCGCTTCTCCAGGAACGCGTTGCGCCCCTCCTGCCCCTCCGCGGTGCGATAAAAAAGATGGGTGGCCTGGCCCGCCAGCTCCTGAATGCCCGCCAGCCCGTCCGTCTCCGCGTTGAAGGCCGCCTTCAGGCACCGGATGGCCGTGGGGCTGTGGGCCAACACCTCCCGGGCCCAGCGCACCCCCTCCGCCTGCAGCTCCTCCAGGGGCACCACCGCATTCACCAGCCCCATGGCCAGTGCCTCCTGAGCGCTGTAGCGACGACAGAGAAACCAGATTTCCCGCGCCTTTCTCTGGCCCACCACCCGGGCCAGGAAGCCGGCGCCGAAGCCACCGTCAAAACTTCCCACCCGCGGACCCGTCTGCCCGAACACCGCGTTCTCCGCCGCGAGGCTGAGATCGCAGACAAGATGGAGCACCTGGCCGCCACCGCTGGCGTAGCCCGCGACCAGGGCGATCACCACCTTCGGCAGGCTTCGGATCAGCCGTTGCAGCTCGAGCACGTTGAGGCGCGGCAGGCCGTCCTCATCGAGGTAGCCCCCATCCCCTCGCACGCTCTGGTCGCCTCCGGCGCAGAAGGCCCAACCGCCATCCGCCGCCGGCCCCGCTCCCGTGAGAAGCACCACGCCGATGCGCGGATCCTCCCGCAGGAGGGTGAAGGCGTCGCAGAGTTCGCGGATGGTGCGCGGGCGGAAGGCGTTGCGCTTCTCCGGTCGGGCGATCGTCACGCGGGCAAGGCCCTCCGCGCTCCGTTCGGCGACGATGTCGGTGTAGGTCCCGAAGGGCTCCCAGGTCACAGGGGCCGCGCTGTCCGTCATGGGCGGGCGATCAGTGCAGCCGCCATTGTGCGCAGATGGCGGCGCCGTGCGGCATCGGCCCGGCGGTCGCTCACCACCCTCAGCAGGGCGAGGGGTTGGGCCAATCCCCAGGCCAGGGCCTCGGCCAGGTCGCCCATCCGGCAGACCTCCCGGCTCGGCACGCCGTGGGCCGCCGCCCGGGCGCGGGGATCCACCCGCTGGGGCATGGCGACCAGGCGCTCGACGTCCAGGGCATCGTCGGGCACGGGCCGGATCGGCAGTTGCTCGAAGATGCCGCCGCCGCCGTTGTCAATCAACACCACGAGCAACCGTCCCCGCAACTGAGGCGCCCAGAGCCAGCCGTTGCTGTCGTGCAGCAAGGCCAGATCCCCGCAGACGAGCACGAGCTGGCCCAGCGCCTCCGCCAGGCCGCAGGCGATGGAGAGGGTGCCGTCAATGCCCGAGGCGCCGCGGAAGGCAAAGATCGGGCGGCCCGGCGCGGCTGGGTCGCCGAAGGTTTCCCAGTCGCGCACAGGGCTGCTGTTGGCCACCATCACGGCCCGATCGGGCGGCAACGACCGCCCCAGCCAGCGGGCCAACCAGGGCTCAGCGATCGCCCCCGTTTCGCGTCCATTCGCCGCCTCCATTCCGTCCAGCCAGGCCTGCAGTCGCCCGTCCTCCGCCAGCCAGCGGTCGCGGAGCGCGCGGGCCGCGGGGCTGGGTGTTCCAGCGCGGGTCAGGGCCAGGCCGGGCCAGCGGGCCAGACCGCCGCTCCATTGGGCGCGGATGCGCCGCAGGGGATCGAGGGGGCGGGGATCTCCCTCGCTCACCAGCACCTGGGGCCCCGACTGCCGTTCCAGCCAGCTCTGAAGCCGTCGGCTGGCGGGCAGGGGGCCGAGACGCAGCACCTGGGGTGCGCTCCAGGGCCCGACGCCCGCCAGCCGCGGCGCCTCCAGGAGCAGGTCATAACCGGCCACCAACGAGCCGCCCGGCCGCCCCCGCAGGCCGGAAAGGGCGTCAGCCAGCACGGGCCAGCCGCTGCGGCGCCGCCAGGCCTCCAAGGCCTGGAGGTGGGCGGGCCAATCGCGGGACCGCCCTCTCCAGGGTCCGGCGACCACCACGCCGGGCTGATCGGGATCGAGCAGCAGCGCCTCCCGGCGGTCCAAGGCGGGGGCTGCGGCGGGCTGGGCCGCCTGCCCAGCCAACGGTTCAGCGGTCAACGGTTCGGCTTCCGCCCTTCTGACCCGACGCCGCAGCCAGGCCAGGGCCTCCCCGTCGGGGTGCAGGGGCTCTTCCAGCGGCAGGTTGAGGTGAACGGGTCCGGCGGGCTCCCCTCCCTGGCCGACCGCCGCGGCCAGCGCCTCCGACGCCAGCCGCCGCAGGGCGTCTGGCGCCATGGTGGCCAGACCCTCCTCCGCCCCCTGGCCGAACCAGCGGCAGCAGGGGCGGAGAAACGCCTCCTGGTTCACCGTCTGGTTGGCGCCACAGCCCTTGAGGCGTCGGGGGCGGTCGGCGGTCAGGAGGAGCAGGGGGATGGTGCTTTGGTCGGCCTCCACGAGGGCGGGCAGGAGATTGGCCACCGCCGATCCCGAGGTGGTGACGACAGCCACCGGCTGATCGCTGCCGCGGGCCAAACCCAGGGCGAAGAAGGCGGCGGAGCGCTCGTCAATCGCCGTATGGAGCACCAATCCCTCCGGTTCCAGAAGGAAGGCGGCCACGGCCAGGGGGCCCGAGCGACTGCCGGGGCAGAGCACGAGCCGGCCCAACCCCTGTTCCCGCAGGACAGCGAGCAGCTCCAGGGCCGCCCGACAGCCAGCGGCCCCGGCCGGCACCGCGCCGATGTCAGCGGCCATGGCGGCCGGCCTGCCGGCGGGGCCGGGGGGGGAACCGGTGTGTGCCAAGGTCGGCTCTGGTCGCAGCGGATCCGCCACGGTGGCCCCCTCCCCTTCCCAACACCAGCCGCTCCGGGAGTTTCTCTCCTTCCTGCGGGGCTTGCTGCCCTGGCTGGTGCTGGCCCTGCTCCTCCGCTGGCTGGTGGTGGAGCCCCGCTGGATCCCCTCCGGTTCGATGCTGCCCACCCTCCAGCTGGAGGACCGGGTGTTGGTGCAGAAGCTGTTGCCCCGCCTGGGGGTGAACCCCGGTGTGGGAGCGATTGTGGTGTTCCACCCTCCTCAGGCCCTGCTGGAGGCCGGCTACGACAGCCAGGCGGCTTTGATCAAGCGGGTGGTGGCGGTGGGCGGCGATCAGGTGGAGGTGAGAGATGGTCGGCTGTGGCGACACGGGGTGGTCACCGATCCTGACTGGAGCAGGGGGCCGATGGGCTACAGCCTGCCACCGCTGCGGGTGCCGCCAGGACATCTGCTGGTGCTGGGCGACAACCGAAACGCCAGCCTCGACTCCCATCTTTGGGGTCCCCTGCCCTCGGACAGGGTGATCGGCACGGCCGTATGGCGCTACTGGCCCCTGGATCGCTTCGGCCCGCTTCGGTTGTCCCCCCAGGCGGAGCCAGGTTGGCAAAACGCAAACGTGGGCTAGGGTAGCGGCGAACACCAAGAAGCCCCGCTTCGCAGGGAGGTTAATGTTCAATCCTGAATTTCTCACCAGCGACAGTGAGGCCATTGGCAGCAATGCCTTGATTCAATATCTACAGGAGCAACCCCCGGACGTCCTGCAGCGGGTGGCCCGATCGGCAAGCAATGAGATTCAAGACATCATTCGCCACAACGTGCATGGGTTACTGGGGATGCTCCCCGGCGAGCAGTTTGAAGTGAAGGTGCAAACAAGTCGCGAAAATCTCGCCGGGTTGCTGGCTTCCGCCATGATGACGGGCTATTTCTTGCGCCAGATGGAGCAGCGCATGGAACTGGAAGCCTCCCTCGTCTGCAGCGGCGTGGACAACGACCTGGATCCCGGCGATCCCGGCGCGTTGCGTCTTTGATGTCATTTCCCTGGGATCCGGGTCCCTTGATCTGAACCTCTCGCCGTGAGCGATCTCCACAGCACCGTTCTTGGTGACCGTCCGGGACTGGCCGCATGAAAATCGTTTGCGCGACGGATGGGAATTATCTGCCGCATTGCGCCATCATGCTGCAATCTTTACTGCGACATGCGGCCAATCCTCAAGACCTTCAGGTCTACTTGATCATCGATAATGTCAGCTCAGAACAATTCAATCGTGTTATTCCCTATCTCCATTCTCTGCTTCCCTCGCTTTCAATCCTAAGGGTGGATCCGGCCTGCTTGGGGTTTTTCCCGGTTTTTGGCCATGCAACAGTAGCCACCTATTTTCGGCTCCTGTTGCCAGGTGTGCTGCCCGCCGAGCTGAAGCGCGTCCTCTTCATCGATGCGGACACGGTTGTCACCGCCAATCTGGAGCCCCTGTGGAACCTGTCGCTGGAGGGCAAGGCCCTGGGCGCCGTTCCCGACCATTGGCTTTCCTGCCAGGAGCAGGATCACCCTGTGGGCAGTTATTTCAATGCCGGGGTCCTGCTGATCGACCTGGAGCGCTGGCGCCAGGCGGACGTGCTTGAGAGGGGCGGAGCTTTTGCCCGCGCCCACCCCGAAGCCCTGCGGTATTGGGATCAGGACGTGCTCAACCATGTCTTTCAGCACGACTGGCTGCCGATCGGCCATCGCTGGAACGCCTGCCCCCATCTCTTCGGCCTCCTGCCCGACTTCAGCCTGGATTCACAACACCTTTCCGCCTCGGAGCAGGAGGCGATCGCGGATCCGGCGATCATTCATTTCGCTGGCGGCGGCGGCCGGGTCAAACCCTGGAACGCCCACTGCATCCATCCCCGACGGCACCACTATCTTGAGGCCCGCGCGCTCACGCCCTGGGGGGATGAACCGCTGGATGACGCTCCGCCATCCCGGTGGCGTCAGATCTGGGACGACACGCTCTTCCGCGCCAAATGCCGGGCGCGGCGGCTGCTGGCGCCCTCCTAGGACGGACCGACCACCCCCAGGCGCAGCAGCGTCTGGTCGATGGACGCCAACGTTCTCCAGTTCCCGTCCGAGGGCGCCCAGTCGCGCTGGCGCAGGGCCTCCGCGCCGGCGGCCAGATCCGCCGCCCCCAAAGCCCGGGGCGCGTCGTAGTGGGCGCTGATCAGCTGACGAATCCCGTTCTGGCGAGCCAGTTGCTCCAACCAGGCCAGGAAGGCGTCTCGCGCTCTGGGGAACACCAGACGCTCCAGCACCGGAGCCAGCCGACAGGGAAGGCCGCCGCCGTCCCCCGCCAAGAAGCGATCGGCCTCGGCTTCCCAGTTCGTTTCCCAGCGAAAGGGATAGAAGCCGAAGTGGGCGCGGGGGGTGCGGCATCCCTTGGCCCCCATGGCGCGCAGGATGGATCCGGCCGCTGGCACGCTGACGCTCGCGGGGCGGAAAGAGTTGGCAACGAGCAAGATGCGCTTCCAGCCCTTCCGGCGACGCTCATCCGTGTCGATCAACGGCTCGGCCCCACTCTCGCGGGCGTGGAAGAGCAGGGGGGTGGGGTCGTCCGCAAACAGGCTTGGTGGGGTGGCTTCGATCGCCACCAGCGCATCGGTCACGAGCAGGGATCCTGTGGCCAGGTCCAGACAGGCCAGCTCCAGGAAGGTCCCCAGCCCCAGATCCAACGGGCCAAGGGGAAGCCAGACCAGCTGCTCGGGGTAGGGCAGACCATCGCGCCCCAACACGTTGGTGCGCTCTCCCGGAAACCCCAGCCAAGAAGCTGGCAGCTGGAGCGGAAAACTCCACTGGTGCTCGCTGACCCAGAGGGTGGCGCGGGGAAAGGCCCGGGCCATGGCGGGCACCGGCAGCTTGTGCTCCAGCCCAGCGGCGGTGCCGAGCACGATCGTGTGCACGGGGCCGTGCTCCGCCTCCAGCCGGCGCAGACATCCCACCACTTCTGGCGTCGCCGGAACAGGCGCATGGAGCAGGAGCCCCTCCCCCACCTTCAACACGGTCATGCGGATGGGAACCGCCACATACCAGACCCCGTGGAGCTGCTCGAAACTCCAGACCCGACCGGGAAGCAGCTCCCGCACCACGGTGCGGCGGCGGCCATAGGGATAGAGAGGCAGGAGGGGCCACCAGGGCCAGCGCTGCTCTCGGGGACCGACCAGCCCCGAAAGCTGATCTGCTGAGGCGGGGAGCGGCATGGGGGCAGGATTGCCACGTTGACCGTAGCGTCTCGACGGATCGCCAAAAAAGAAGCCCCCTCCGGGGAGGGGGCTTTCAGGGACAAGGGCTTTGCGCCGAAGGGCAATCAGCCGATGGGCGGGGCCGTCAGAGCCACTGGGGTGGCGGCGGCGGTGGCCAGATCGAGGGGGAAGTTGTGGGCATTGCGCTCGTGCATCACTTCCATGCCGAGGTTGGCACGGTTGATCACATCCGCCCAGGTGGGCAGCACGCGACCCTGGGCATCGAGCACGGACTGGTTGAAGTTGAAGCCGTTGAGGTTGAAGGCCATGGTGCTGATTCCCAAGGAGGTGAACCAGATGCCGACCACCGGCCAGGCCGCCAGGAAGAAGTGCAGGCTGCGGCTGTTGTTGAAGGAGGCGTATTGGAAGATCAGGCGACCGAAGTAGCCGTGGGCGGCCACGATGTTGTAGGTCTCTTCCTCTTGGCCGAACTTGTAGCCGTAGTTCTGCGACTCGCTCTCGGTGGTTTCACGCACCAGGGAGGAGGTCACCAGGGAGCCGTGCATGGCGGAGAACAGGCTGCCGCCGAACACACCCGCCACACCCAGCATGTGGAAGGGGTGCATCAGGATGTTGTGCTCAGCCTGGAACACCAGCATGATGTTGAAGGTGCCGGAGATGCCCAGGGGCATGCCATCGGAGAAGGAGCCCTGACCGAAGGGATAGATCAGGAACACAGCAAAGGCGGCGGACAGCGGGGCGCTGTAGGCCACGCAGATCCAGGGGCGCATGCCCAGCCGGTAGGAGAGTTCCCACTGACGGCCCATGTAGGCAGAGATTCCAATCAGGAAGTGGAACACCACCAGCTGGTAGGGGCCGCCGTTGTAGAGCCACTCATCCAGGCTGGCGGCTTCCCAGAGGGTGTAGAAGTGCAGACCGATGGCGTTGCTGGAGGGGATGACAGCGCCGGAAATGATGTTGTTGCCGTAGAGGAACGACCCGGCAACGGGCTCGCGGATGCCGTCAATGTCGACCGGAGGGGCAGCAATGAAAGCGACGATGAAGCAGACGGTGGCGGCTAGGAGGCAGGGGATCATCAGCACTCCGAACCAACCGACATAGATGCGGTTGTTGGTGGAGGTGACCCACTGGCAGAAGTTTTCCCAACTTCCAGCCTGGCCGCTGCTGCGAAGGACAGTGGACATGAATCAGTGCGGGTGGAGAAGCCCCCGGGGAAGGCTCCGGGATGGGACATCCCGGAGGGGCTGCGTGAGGGGGTTTACGGATGACCCGGACGTCTGAAGACGATTTGGATCGCAATCAACCTAGGTTTTTGCCCCGGAACCGCAAGCGGTGGAAATGAAACGTTGATCAGCTTCGAGAAAGTTCATACTCAGCCAGCGGAGGCGCTGGCGGCACCAGGCCCCGGCGCAGTCACCATCCCTGGCTCCTGGCTCCCCTGCCGCACCCAGGACCGGGCCTCCTGGAGAAACGCTCCCCAGTCGAGCCGCTCCGCCTCCGCCGCCCGAGCCACCAGCAGCGGCGCTTCCGCCTTGATCGCCTCCAGGTCGGGGGCGCTGACCCCCACGCTCCGGGCCATCAGATCCGCCATGGCATGGCCGATCACCCGGGTGAGATAGGCCGCGCTCAGCGCCTGCAGGGTGCCCCCCACAAGCCAGGTGCCGCCATCGAGCCGGAAGGCGGCACAGAACGCCTGGGTGCTCCACTCCACCACCCCCAGCCCCAGGGCCGCCTGCCCCATCAGGCTGGCGGCCGCCCGCAGCTGCTCCAGAGTCCACGGACAGTCCCAGAGACGGGCCATCTCCCGCAGCATCAACCCGTTGGCGACGCTGACCACCAGCAGATCCACGGTCAAGGAAGGGGTCAGAAGCACGCCCGCCGCCACGAACCATTGGGTCCGCTGCAGCAGCAGGCGCCACTGCCCTCGGCGGAGGCGTTCGAGGTCGGCCTGCCAACGCTGGTGCAGGGATTCCAGGCTGCGCTGGAGCGTGGCGCGGGGCAGCCGCCCGCATTCCCGTCCGAGCCAGAGGGCCAGGGGGGCCAGGCTGGTGCCGAGACCCTCCCGCTCCCCCGTCCAGGGAAGGATGGGGGTGGTGGCGCTGGCGGGCCACTGGCTCCGCAGATCCCGCAACCACCCATCCGGCGCCCGCCGGGGTCCGGTCTGCACCAGCAACCAGATCGGCAGGCCCTCCGGCAGGGCCTCCAGCCAGCGCAGATCCGCCGCCGTCAGGGGGGGGCGCAGGTGATAGAGGAGGGCATCGCACGCGGTGAACCCCTCGGACCATCGCCAGTCGCCGCTGCTGCTGGGGAGGGGATGGCTCACCAGGAGGCGCAGGGGACGGGGCGCGCGCAGGGTGGCCCGCAACCCCTCAAGGGCGTCGGCGCCGGGCGGATCGGAACTCACCAGGGCCACCCGCAGCTCCTGGCGCTCCGTTTGAGCCAAGAGCGTTCCGAGGGCCTCCACCCGCCCGGGGTGGCCGGCGGCGTCGGGCTCAAGCCGGGCGAACTGTGCCAACAGGCCCTCGCACCGCTCGCTCCAGCCCGCCACCGATCGGGTAGGCCGCGCCCCCCCCTTGCCCACCTCCCGCCGGGCCAGCCACCACCAGCCGCCGGCCAGGGCGGCCAGCCCCAGCCAGGACCCGCCGCCGCCGTCGCCGTGGAGCACCGCATCCAATGCCACCCCGCCAGCGGAGACCAACAGCAGGCCCCGTCCCCAGC
>JBKDSZ010000002.1:0-4181 GCA_046340375.1 Cyanobacteriota bacterium
GAGCTGCAGCGCCCGGCGCTGGGGCCGCCAGCGCACCAACGGCCGATCAGAGAGGCTCCGGCCCAGGTTCCGGGCTAGAACGGGCGCCGCCCTCACGGCCCAGACGCCGGACGGTGGCCGGGGATCCTCGCGAAGAAGGGCGCAGTCGCCCGCCGCGAAAAGGCCGGGATGGTCCACCACCTCCAGCGTGTCAGCCGAGAGCACCCGGCCGCTGGACGGATCAACGGTGATGCCTGCGGCGGCCAACCAGGCCGGGGCCCGACTGCCCGTGCAGGCCAGATCCGCCGGCTCTCCAGCCGCCACCTGGCGATGAACGGGGATGCCAGCCTCCTGCAAAAGGCGCTCGGCCAGCCGATTGGCGGCGCTGGACGGCAGATGGAGGTTGGTGCCCCGCAGGAGCAGCCGGGGGCGGAGACCACGGGCGCGCAGGGCCAGGGCCACCTCCACCGCCGAAGCGCCTCCCCCGCGCAGGCGGGGTTCCGCGACGGCGCCCTCCCCGCACCAGAGGAGAAACGGCTCCAGGGGCTTGACCGCCATCTCCCCCGGGGCCGCCAGGGTGACGGCGCCCACATCCAGGCTGAGCCGGTCGTAGGCCAAAGGGGGGCGGCCGTGCAGATGGAGGAGGCGGGCCGTTGGGTCGAGTCCCGTGATCTCCGCCCGGACAAAGGACACATCGGCGAGGGCGCAGAGGCGGTGCCAGTCGAGATGACCACTGGAGGGCGGCTCCAGCCCGGCCAGGATGGCGGGCACCAGGCCCGAATAGGCGAGGGTGCCTTGACGGCTGACGACGGTCAGACGGGTGGCGGCGGGCCGCAGCCGGGGACGCATCAACCAGCGCTGAAGCACCAGGGCATGGGTGTGACCGCCACCGGCCAGCAACAGATGGTGGCGCCAGGGGGGGGAATCCATGCGGCGTGCGCAGGGGGGATCCCGCCATTCAATAGGGTGCGCTCTTTCGTCTTTTTCCGTGAGCTCCGCCTCTCTGCTGGCGCGCCCGCTGGCCCGCCTGGATCACTGGCGTCGCCATCTCACCGTGCCCCAGTTCACCGTGGTGACGGGTTTTCTGGTGATCCTGGCTGGCACCGTGGTGCTGGCCTCCCCGCTCTGCTCAACCCCATCGGTCGGCCTCTGGGAGGCCCTCTTCACGGTCACGTCGGCGATCACGGTCACAGGCTTGTCCATCATTGATGTGGGGAAGGATCTCACCCTGATGGGGCAGATCGTGCTGGCCGCCCTGATCGTGATCGGTGGGCTGGGACTGATGGCGATCACCACCTTCCTGCAAGGATTTGTGCAGGGGCGTTCCGGTTTGAAGCAGCGGCTGGATCGGGGACGGGCCCTGGATGAATTCGGCGTGGGGGGGATTGGACCGACGTTCAATTCCATCCTGCTCACAGCGGCGATCATCATGGGATTGGGCACTGTGACGCTGTATTTCTTTGGCTTCACAGACATTGCCAATCCCAGTGCGCGATTGTGGGCCTCTCTGTTCCACTGCATCAGCGCCTACAACAACGCCGGCTTTGGACTCTTCAACGATAATCTGGTCGCCTATCGATCCCAGCCGGTGGTGACTGGGGTCATCGGAAGTCTGATCGTGATCGGAGGCATCGGCTGGCGGGTGACGAATGATCTGTGGACGAAGCGATTTCGCCTGCGGCGCCTGCACAACCTCAGCCTGCACACCCGTTTGGTTCTGAGGAGCACCGCGCTGCTGATTGCCCTGGGGGCTATCGGCTTGTTGTTCACGGAGCAATTCGCCACGGATGGAGTCATCAGCAGCCTCTCCTTCTGGGACAAGCTTCAGGTGACGCTCTTTCAATCCATTACGACCCGCACAGCCGGCTTCAACACGGTTGTGCTCTCCCAGAAGACCCTCTCCGATGCGGGATTGTTATTGATGATCGGGTTGATGTTCATCGGAGCGAGTCCCGGGGGAACGGGGGGAGGGATCAAAACCACGACCTTTGCCCTCCTGCTCGGAGCAACCCGTTCCACCCTGGACAACCGAAGGGAGGTGGTGATTCGCCAGCGACGCATGGCACCGGAGTTGATCTTCAAGGCGATTGGTGTGACCGTGGCTTCAGGTTTGTTTGTGGTGGGCATGGCGCTCCTGCTGGGCCTGGGCCGAACGGCAGGCGGTGAGGAAAGCCTGGCGGGTCATTTCACGTTTCTCGAAAAGTTTTTCACCTGCATGTCGGCGTTTTGCACGGTTGGGCTGGATGTGGGGGTCACCAGCCAGTTGAACCGCTGGGGCCAGCTTGTCTTGATTGTGGGCATGTTCGTCGGCCGCCTCGGCATTCTGCTGCTGCTCTCCGCGTTCTACGGGCGCAGCCACTCCAAGCGCGTGTCCTACCCAGAGGAAGAGGTATACCTCTGAGGAATTGATTCATACCTGATGGATGGGCTCAAGCGAGATGATTCGTTTGGGGAGGCAGGCCCTATCCTCTGTCGGGTAGAGATCCGAGAAAGTCAGCAACATCGAACAATCAATCTAAAAGAAATAGCGTTACCGATAGAGACTTTTAGGCAGAGATGTCTGATTCTGTCTGTCATAAACAACTAAACGCTCCGACCCTGTCATACCCTTATGGTTGAGATTCCCATCCCAATCCCTGGCCAGCAAGGAGTCATAAGGAAATCCTCCATAGTGTTTACAAATTTTCAAGCTGGGCAATAATTATAGCATAATCATATATCTTTTGCGGTCTACAAAGTGCTTGATGTCAAGCGTGAGAGGAGTGAGATTCTCTGAATCTTATAACACAATCAAATATATGAATTTAATCACGGATTCCCCGAAAGGACAGCCCTAAACGCACGTGTTGAGCACTCTACTCAAGAAAGGGCTACAACGAAGCCACCTGCATGTTTAACGAACCTCTGAACAACCCAGGCCACGATGAGACTACCCATTTTGCTAATGAAAGTTTACCATAAAAATCTTTGCTCAAGAGGTTTTGAAAGAATTCCTAAGCAGTAAACAAAATAGTGAAAATGAAGAAAATTGTCAAAGCCATGTCTGAAAACAAACCTATCAAGATCGATGGCCTTCATTCGGGAGAATGAGCGTGAACAACGGATTGGAAGCCGAGCCCAAGCTCCATCTTTTCAAGGCCAAAGGAGATCAAGCACTCAATCCCACAGGTTGCATGATGCCACCATCTCCAGGACCAGAATCATCGTCATCACTGCTTTCGCCCGACTGGATGAACGCGATCACAAGCACAGCCACTGAAAGAGCCATGATGAGAACTGTCGGCACAGTGGAAACAGAAGAAGCCAAAGGTGAAAATTCGACCAAGTTCTGAAAAAGAATCTTCATATATCTTAGGGCATCCCCACGGTTCCTGCGACTTGTTGCTTCCGGGTGAATGCTGCTTGCACACCGTGCGTGGCTCTCCTGGCTCAGCTTCTTCCTTTTCCAGTCTTTTGCCTCGACAGGTGTTTTCTCTTTGCGGAGCATCTTGCAGTTTGACAACTCTTTGTTCGCAGGTTTTGCCAATCAGCGGGAGCGTCGGGACTGCTCCCTCTGGGTGATGTCCTTCCCCAGCTGAGACTGCTTGGGCTCAGTGGCAAACCTTGACGATTCGAGTTGATTTCGTTGGGAAGAGACTCCTGTCCGGAAGCCAAAGGCCTCGGTTTTCACCAACAGACTTTGATCCAAAGAACATGCACAGTCGGAAACGCCGTGCGATCGCCAACAAAAAACCCCACCTTGCGGTGGGGTTCCTAATCACTATCAACTCAAGCTTGAATTGATAGTATTGAGATTGAAGCTCAATCCTGCTCAGCCGATCGCCGGAGCGGTCAGGGCCACAGGGGTGGCTTCCGCAGAGGCCAGGTCGAGGGGGAAGTTGTGCGCATTGCGCTCGTGCATCACTTCCATGCCCAGACCAGCGCGGTTCAGCACGTCCGCCCAGGTGTTCACCACACGGCCCTGGGAATCCAGAATCGACTGGTTGAAGTTGAAACCGTTCAGGTTGAAGGCCATCGTGCTCACGCCCAGGGCGGTGAACCAGATGCCGATCACAGGCCAGGCAGCGAGGAAGAAGTGCAGGCTGCGGCTGTTGTTGAAGGAGGCGTATTGGAAGATCAGGCGACCGAAGTAGCCGTGAGCAGCCACGATGTTGTAGGTCTCTTCTTCTTGGCCGAACTTGTAGCCGTAGTTCTGGGACTCG
>JBKDSZ010000003.1:0-48784 GCA_046340375.1 Cyanobacteriota bacterium
CCGCCGCTGGCCGGATCTCTGCCTCACGCTGCTGATCACCGATGGGCTGGTGCGGATCTTCTCCAACCGACACCCCCTGCTGCTCGCCGTGCGGGGACCGGCCGTGTGCGTCTTGGCCCGCGCGCCGTGGTTGCGGCGCTGCCTGCTGGGCGTGATGACGAACGGTCCTTGCCAGCCGTTCCAGACGGCGGCACCCTGACGCCATGGTGATCAGCAACAGCCGCCAACCGCCCCCCTCCGCCGAGCTGCTGGCCTTTCTGCGCCACCAGCTCGGCCTCAGCGAAGGCGCCCTGGATCTCGGCCAGCGCCAGGCCACCCTGGAGCAGGCCCCCTTCCCTGTGGTGCTCTGGCGCTACGGGCTGATCAATCTGGAGCAGCTGGAGCGGCTGTATGCCTGGCAGGACAGCCAGGAGGGAGCCTGAGCCCGACAAGCCCCAGCTCCTCAATAGACGATGAGCGATTCCGCCGGCACATCGTCCGGGAGCTTGTTCCGGCCGTTCAGGGCGCTCAACTCCACCACGAAGCTGAATCCCGCCAGTCGGCCCCCCGCCCGTTCCACCAGCTGGCCGCACGCCGCCGCCGTGCCTCCGGTTGCAAGCAGGTCATCGAGCACCAGCACCCGAGGATGACCTTCGAAGCCATCGGCATGGATCTCCAACCGGTCCCGCCCGTATTCCAGGGCGTAATCCACCCCGTGCACCTCCCCGGGCAATTTGCCGGGCTTGCGCACGGGGGCGAAGGGCAAGCGCAGGGCGGTGGCCACCGCCATCCCGACAATGAAGCCCCGGGATTCGATGCCGACGATCAGATCGGGTTGCAGGCGCTCGCACTGGAGCCCGAGCCGCCGCACCGTTTCCTGCCATCCGCGGGGATCGCGCATCAGGGGGGTGAGGTCGCGGAAGAGGATGCCCGG
The DNA here is from genome assembly GCA_046340375.1 of Cyanobacteriota bacterium. Lineage (GTDB taxonomy): Bacteria > Cyanobacteriota > Cyanobacteriia > PCC-6307 > Cyanobiaceae > Cyanobium. The sequence goes on from JBKDSZ010000003.1 coordinate 914, forward strand.
CTTGGGGAAATCCGGAATCTCCCGCACCCACTGACGCAGATCGAGGGAGGGATCAGAAACACTCATGCCAGCGGTTGGAGATGACGGAAGGGGTGAAGCGCGGGCATCATCGCAGCCCTGGTCTTGTCTTCCTCCCCGAGAGCGACGGTGTCCTCCTCCACGGCGCTTGCCCCATCCCCGAGCGGGGGCGATTCCCCCGCCCAGCCCCTGCCCCGGCCGGGCCTGGAACGGCTGGATCTGCTCCTGCTCTGCGTCGAGGCCCTCGATCTCAACGGGGGGGAAACCCTGTTGTGGATGGGTCAGCACCTGGGATTGGCCCCGCTCTTTCCCAACCGGGTCGCCCTCTGGAAACTGCGTTCGCACAACCCCCTCCGTCGGGCCTGCCGGCGGGGGGTGCCGGAGGCCGGGGAAACCGACGGGCTCATCCGCCTGCTCTGCGCCATGGCCGATCGGGTCTATCCGATCGTGCGCGGCCTGCTCTCCAGCCGGGAGCCCGCCCAGATCAACCAACAGCACTGGCAGCTCTTTCAGGAAAGGCTGACCGAACTGTTGCGGGAGCGCATGAATGTGCGCCGCAGCAGCGTGCAGGCCCTGATGGATCCGGAGCGGGGGGCCTCCGAGCGCCGCGCCCTGATCCAGACCCTGGCCCTCGCCGCTGGCACCGGCGGCTTCGAGCGCCTGCGGGCCAGCCTCATGGACGCCGCTCCCTAGCGCCTTCGGGCAGAGTGCAGCGATCGCCAGCGCGGCCATGAAGCAGACGTTGACTTATCAACCCCATGGGTTCGGCACCCATGCCTGCAGGCTCCGGGTGGAGGGATTCCCTGATGTCTCCTGTGGCCAGGGCCAGGACGCTGTGGGGATCATCACGGGCTGGAGTCTCGACTGGGTGGGCCATCCCCAGTTGGAGGGGCGTCGCGACCATCTTCAGGCCCTGATGGCCACCGTGCTTCCCTACGCCCGCCTTCTGCTCAGCGGCGTCTCCAGGCCCGTGGGTGGCGCTGAGGATGCCGTGACGATCACTCCGGATCCGCAGGGAGGGCATCAGATGCGGCTGCGCAGTGGCCAGCCCGACACCCCTCCCCTGGAGATGCGACTCGACGACGCGGAACTGGCGGATCTGGTGCGCGTCCTGGACCAATGCCGGCTGGATCCGCGGCTGCAGCTTCCCCTGGAGGTGCCACCCGTCCATCCCCTCCCCGCCCGGGAGCTGCGCCACAGAGTCCCCCTGCGGCGTCGGCTGGCCGCTCCGGTGGGGGGGCTGGCGGCCCTGGCGGTGGTGGCTGGCGTGACCAGCCTGCTGCCTCCCCCCCGCACCGAGGAGGGTCCAAACGCGGCAACCACAAGCAAGGCGCTCCCGCCTGCGGCGACCCGCCCCTCCCCCGCCCCCCCGGGGGCCTCCGCCGCCAAGCGACCAGGATACGCAACCCCCTCCGACACAGAGGTCTCGGGATCCAAGGAGGAGCGGCTCACCCAGCTGCGGCGGTGGCTCCTGGCCCGTCCGCCGGCCCAGGGAGCGCCCCTCTCCTCCCAGGCTTGGCAGCTGGCCGTCAACGGCCGGGGAGAGGTGGTGGCGGCCACTCCCGTGGAGGGCAACGACGGGCGGGATCGCGCCCGACTCGGTCTGCCCGGCGCTCCGGTGCCCGGCGCACCGCCGGCGGAAACCCTGCTTGTGCGGGGGGATCTGCGCCCTTCCGGCCTCTGGGAGCTGGCCCCATGGCATGGTTGGTGATCCGTTATCCCTTCCTCCCCGGCAACCATGGCGATGACCTGGCCTGAACTGAGGCGGCGAGTCGCGCGACTCGGCTCCGCCCTGGATGTGGTGGTGCGCAGCGATCCGGAGGTGTGCGGCTTGAGCGGCGACACCTTTCATCTCACCCTCCACCATGGCGGCCACGGGGACTGCACGGTCAACGACCTGTCCCTGATCGAGTGCCCGAACGAATTGGTCCTGCTGGAATTCGAACGATGGATGCGGGGCGCCGGCCATCCCCTTGATCTCTGACCCCGCCAGGCCCCTCCCATCCCCGCCCCTCGCCAGGTCATGCGCCGCGGAACCATGCGACCAAAGCCCTCCTCCCGGGTCCGCCCGCTCCACCTGCCCACCCCCGCTGGTTCCCTGCGGGAGCCGGCCGCCGTCCCGGGGAGCCGGGCGCGGCCGAAGCGGCGACGGCCGTTTGCGCCCCTCCGCCAACTGGCCATCGGTGTGCTGTGCGTCGCTGCGGCGGGAGTGCTGTTGAAGGGGTTGATGGAACTGGTCAAGCGGCTTGACACCCTCCTGCTGGTGAGCCAAGGGGTGGCCAACCTGATTCATGGCCTTGCCCTGCTCGGCACGGGGCTGCTGCAGATGTTGGCCCTGGCGGCCGTGGCGGCGATGGCCCTGCTCTCCCTGCTGCTCCTGACGGGGGGGCTCACCCGGCTGCTGCGCCTACTGGGACTGATCCTGGCGGGCAGCGGTGGCAACGGAATCGCGGCCCCCAACCCAGCCCGAACCCCGGCGAAGCGGGAGGGACAGCTGGCCCCCCGACGCTGATTCACCGGGGCTTCCGCGGCCCGCGTCGGCCAGGGTTCAGTGGCCCAGCCGCGCGAACCAAAAGCCGGCCACCTGCCAGGACGACCAGAGAAAGATCGCCAGGATCAACCACTGCAGCCAGGGAGGGCGCGGTGGCGTGTCCGATGGTGGAGCCATCACAAGCCGGATCGAACGGCAGGCCGCGACAGGCCGCCTCTGCCTTGTCTTTTTAGCATCAGAAGGCCGGTTCCCCTTGGATCGCCGGTGCCCTTGGCGGTCGCGCCTAGGTTGGAAGAGCAACACCGGGGGAGGGCGGAATGGAGCCGATGATCGCCTCCCTCCTGCGGCCTCAGGCCTATCCCCATCCTGCGGAGGCGATCGCCCTGCTCGAAACCCACATCTCTTGGGTGGTCCTGAGCGGTCCCTACGCCTACAAGGTGAAGAAACCCGTCAGCCTGGGATTCGTCGATTTCAGCACCCTGGAGCGCAGGCGACACTTCTGCCAGGAGGAATTGCGGCTCAACCGGCGCCTGGCGGCAGAGCTTTACCTCGATCTGGTGGAGATCCGCGGTCCAGCGGAGCGGGCCCAGCTGGGGGGCTCGGGCCCCCTGCTCGATGTGGCGGTGCGCATGGTGCGCTTCGCTTCTTCGGGCCTGTTGCCCCGGGCCCTGGCCGCTGGCGCCGTGTCGGGGGATCAGATGGAGGCCTTCGCCGAGCGGCTGGCCCGCTTCCATGACGCGGCTGCGGTGGCTCCCCCCGACGGGCCCCACGGAACGCCTGAGGCGGCGATCGCCCCGGCGTTGGCCAACCTCGAGGTGTTGGAGCGTCTCGCTCCGGAGCTCGCCCCTTCCGCCCTGGCGGCCTGGACCCATCGCGAAGCCGCTCGCCTTCGGCCCATCTTCGCCGCTCGCCTCGCCCGGGGGCGGGTGCGGGAGGGCCATGGCGACCTCCACCTCGGCAATCTGGTGCTCCATCAGGGCCTGGTGGTGGGGTTTGACTGCCTGGAGTTCAACCCCGGCCTGCGCTGGATCGATGTGCTCAGCGATGTGGCTTTCCTGGCGATGGATCTGGACCAGAGCCGGGAGACGGTGCTGGCGGGCCGTTTCCTGAACCGCTGGTTGGCCACCAGTGGCGACTACGGAGGTCTGGTCCTCTGGCGGTGGTTCGTGACCTACCGGGCCCTGGTGCGCGCCAAGGTGCTGGCCCTCCGCCTGGAGCAGCCCAGCGCCGCTGACGCGGGCGATCGGCCGGCCCTGGTGGCCGCCCTCCAGAGCTACGGCGGCCTGGCCCGGCGCGTCAGCGGCGATCCCCGACCCGGCACCCTTCTGCTCACCCGCGGTGTGAGCGGCAGTGGCAAAAGCCAGCTCGCCAGTGCCCTGTGCCGACGACAGGGCTGGATTCACTTGCGATCGGACGTGGAACGGCGTCGCCTGTTCGGGCGCTGGGGCATCCCCCTCGAACCTGTGCGCCAGGGGGATGCCTACAGCCCCGCTGTCACCGCCGAGCTCTTTGGAACCCTGCTGCCAGCCGCAGCGGAGGCGGTGATCTGCGCGGGTCTGACGCTGGTGGTGGACGCGACGTTCCTCACCTGCTCCCACCGGCGAACCTTCACGGACCTCGCCGATCGCCTGGGGGCCCCCTGGCTGATCCTCGACTGCCAGGTCTCGCTCGCGGAGGCCCTGGAGCGGCTGGCCCGACGCCAACGGGAAGGGAAGGATCCCTCCGAGGCGGATGAAGCGGTGTTGCGGAATCAGTGGGAGGCCGTGGAACCGCTCAACGCCGCAGAGCGGTTCCGTTCGGTTGCGGTGACGGGTGGCGTGGAGGAGGCGGAACAGCTGCTGCGAGCGCGACTGCCGGACCTGTTTCCCTCCTCCTGATGGACGACGAGCCCGCTCAGAACCACTCGCTGACGGCGGCCTCGGGGGTGTTCACCCGTGCTTCCGGCGTGGAGCGACGGAATTCGAGGGTGATGTTGCGCTTCTGCTCCCCGTCGGCCGCCACCGCCTCGATCGGATACACCTGCTGCCCATCCCGGAAGGGCACCTGGATGCGGAAGGTGCCGTCGGGGGAGAGGGGCACCTCCTCGCCGCCGATCATCAGGCGGGCGGAGGGATCCGTGGCGCCGTAGACGATCAGCTCGGCGTCAGCCACCAGCCAGAAGCAGCGCTGCCGCGCGCCCACGCCGCCGGCGCCCGATTCGCTGCGCCCCGAGGCCCAGAGCCCGGCCGCCGACAGCTGGCCCCCCGCGCCAGCATCCTGCCCGAGGGCGTCCTCGAGCGCGTGGAAGGCCTCCGAGCCCCGTCCCAGGTTGCGCCAGCGGGCGGTGGCGGTTTGATAGAGCCGCTCGTGCAGCCCCGGATCCGCCGGCTCAGCGACGGTCTGCAGCTCGCTTGGAACCACCTACAGGGAAAAGGGAATGAACTGGTCGAGGATCTGCTCGCTGGGGTGGAGCGCCGGCACCCGGGCCACGGAGGAATAGCCCAGGGAGAGCCAGCCGCCACCCGCTTTGCGATAGCCCAACTCCACCCGATAGTCGCGATCGGACAGGGGCACAGGCAGATACCACTCGGTGGCATGGCTGTCGATCACCACCTCCTGGAGGGTGTGAGGATGGGCGGAGCCACCAGGCAGTCCGGTCACATCCGCCAGCCGCAGGCAAAGCTGCCGGGCCCCTTCCGCCATGGCCTCCTCGCGATCCTCTTCGCTGATCTCCCAGAACACATAAGCCCATTGGGGATCCCGCGGGAGAAACACCACCCGCGTCTCGTCGGATGGCCGCGGAGCGGGTGCCATCTCCGCCTCCAGGGCGGCCAGATCCGCCAGGGGGAGACTGCCGTCGCCGACCCGGTCGGCAATGGCTTCCGTCAACCCCGCGTGGCTCTCAGAGCTGTAACGAAGAATGCCGATCGCGCGCGCCATTTCTCTCAGTTGGCGCAGGCTCAAGGAAGCGAGATTGAGGACTGGATTGCTGGACATCCGGCAGGTCTGACTTTGCGACGACGGCGCCAATAATCTGTGATTTCGATCGATTTCGTTCCCCCTGTCAGCGGATGGTCACATCCCCAGCCCCCCTGGCTGGGTGGGCTGCCCCTGGCCAGACGGGGAGTTTCGCGGGGTTGGCAGCAGGGGGGACCGTTCCACTGGCGAGGGTGTCTGGGCGGCGAGGAGAGCCGAGACCCCCACCAGTCCGGTCACCCCCAGCCAGACGCGCCAGCGCCTGGGCAACACCAGCTTCGCCCGGCGACGACGGCGGCGGCCGGCGGCCGCATGGACACCCAGGCCGAGGGGTTGACCGCAGCGTGCGCAGACCATCCGTCCCGCCAGGGCGCGATCCGCCTTCACCGCCCAACTGCCGCAACTGGGACAGGCCATGGCGTCGCTGCGTTCCCGAAATCTCGCCATGCTGACACTTTTCGCCTGTCCCCTGGCCGGATTCGCCCCGGCGCCCCGCCCTCCCGGCCGAGGCAAACATCAGTACCATTGCGGTGGTTTGGCTCGGTCGCCGCAGGTGACATTGCGCAGGAACGGGTTTCGCGGCACACCCTCCCCGGGCGCATCGTCCCGGGGGGAAGAGGGGGGGGGCGGGGAAAGTCGCCAGGCCTCGGGTTTCCCCAGCCCGGCGATGGATTACGAGGAAGGGCGCATCGATCTCAATCGGGAGTTGGTCCCCTCGCCCCTCTCCACCTTCTTGATGCGCGTTCGCGGTGATGCCATGGCGGCGGATGGCATCGGCGATGGCGATCTGCTCGTGATTGATCGCGCCCTCGATCCCGCCATCGGCTGCCTGGTGGTGGCGGTGTGGGAGGGAGCGTTCATTGTGCGGCGGCTGAGGCCCCACCCCGACAGGCGCCAACGCCCTCGGCTGGAGGCCAGCGACGTGGTGAGTCCTCCGATCCCCTTGAGCGAGGGCCAGGGGGAGGGGGCCGACCTGTGGGGCGTGGTGCGCCACGCGGTGCATCAGCTGAACCCCTGCCCCCGGCGGCCTTGGAGATCCTCAGGAGATCGGTAGGCGGAAGGAGGGGGCGAGGAGGCCGCGGCGACGAAGCTCTCGCTGGAACTGGGACGCCAGGGCGTCGGCGCGCCAGGCGCGACGCAGGTGAACGATCAGGGCCAGGGCGCGACAGAGGAGAACCAGGCTGACAAGCCAGCGCAGGCAGAGTTTCAGCATGGACTTGCCGGAGCAGCGATGGCAGTCTAGAGATGCTGGCGCCAGACTTCCGGCAATCAAGGTTCAGCCGGAGATGATGGAGCAGAGCTGGCCGGAAGGTGGGATGGACGACGAAACCGATCTGGCCAGCCCGGGCCTTCCACGGCCCCTGAGCCTGGAGGATCTGGAAACCTTCCTGGCAGCCCTGGATCCACGGCTGGATGGATTCGGTTCCGGTCCCTCCTGTCTGGATGATGCCCGCGCCTTCCTGGCCCGCCTGGCCAGCGCTGGTCAGGGCAGCGGTGAGGAAGGGCCGACGGTGGATCTGGAGGCCATGGAGGAGTGGATCGAGCTCTGGCGCTCTGCCGGATGCAATCGGCAGACCCTTCGGCTGCTGGTGCGGACCCTGATGGCCGAACGGCTGGGGCAGGCGAACGGGGAGGAGCCGGGGGCGCGAACCGAAGGAGTGGCATAGGTGCAGCGGCGATGGCTTCGGTGGCCATGCAATCTTTCACCCAGTTGTCCAGCGATTGATGCCTGCCTCCCCTTCCCGTCCCTGCGGGTGCTCGGTCTTGTCGCGCTGCGCGGGGGGGCTGGCCCTTTGCGGGGCGCTCGCGCTATCTGCGTCGGCGTCGGCGTCGGCGGCCGAGGATCCCGCCTGGCACGCCACGATCGAGCTCTATGGCTTCGCGCCTCTGCGGACCACGGGCACAACCACCATCCGGGGCTTTGAGGCGGAGGGGGACATCTCGCTGGGAGCGCTCCTTCCCCTGATCCAGTCGGTGGGATCCGCGCGAGGCAGCTTGGAGAAGGATCGTTTCGGGGTGCTCACCGATCTCTCATATGTGCAACTCGGCGATCAGGTGGCGCGCACCGGGCGGCGCGGGCTGCTCACGGGACGGGTGGAGCAGACCTCGATTCAGGGGCTCTACGACTTTGCCTTCCGCTACCGCCTCGGCGCGCTGGAAACCGCCACCGGGACGCCGGGCCAGTTCAGCGTCATTCCCTATGCCGGCGTGCGCGTGGTGAAAGCCCAGCTTGATCTGGCGGCCGTGCTCGAAGGCAACGGGCCCCTGGAGTTTCGTCTGCAGAAGCAGGGAACCTGGGCCCGCACCTGGGCGCAACCGTTGCTGGGCACGCAGGCCTCGCTGTTTCTCACGCCAGGCCTGCGTGCCTTCGCCCGAGCAGACATCGGCGGGATGGGACAGGCTGGCCAGCGGGATCTCAGCGGCAATGCCCAGGTGGGCCTCGGATTGGCCCTGGGAGCCAACACCCAGCTGGATCTCTCCTGGCGCTATCTCGGCCTGGCCTACAACAATGGCGCCGAGCGGGATACGGGCTTCACCAGTTTTCAGAATGGCGTGGAGCTTGGGCTGAAAGTATTCTTCTGAAAACCCCGCACACTTCGTCCCGGCTTGTTTGCAGCGGTGGGCTGGATCAGCGGCGACGGGACTGACGCAGGCGGTTGCGAAGGCGGCGGCTAAAGCCGAAGGCCGAGACTGAACCGAAGAGGGGCAGCGGCGCGGGAACCTGATCGACGATCACGTTGTCGAGGTAGGCACCGTGATCGTCGATATTGGAGTTGATGAACGATAAGTTGTAAGTCCCTGTGGTCGGGGGGGTGAAGGTGATGGAGTAGGATGCGAAATCAACAAAGGGCGCAATTTCATAGCTATTATTGGCTGTTCCAAAGGTTACGGTTACCGTGTCGGGGAATGGATTGTATGGATTGCCAGCGAGGGAAAAATAAGCGGTATAAATGTGACCGACGGGAAGAAGAAGGGATTTGGTCAACAAGCCATTTTTGGCTGTGGGTGAGGTCGGCTCGGTGTTTCCATCAAGATCAACATAGCAGTTGTTCCCCGACAGGAGATCGTCCTCAACGACGGAATTGCATTCCCCCAGAATGTTCACATGGCCTCCGTTGCTGATCTGCCAGCCCGCGGGAACCGAAGGGTTGAGGCTGGGGGTGTTCGCGCTGAAGTCGTCAGAAAAAATAACCGCGGCGGAGGCTGCGGAGGGGAGAGCGAGAAGGGCGAATAAAAGGGCGTGACGGAATAAAGATGAAGCCATTGTTAAAACTGAAGTCGCGCCACTTTAATGATGGTCTCAAAATGATACAAGACTTATGTGGGATTGCTGACATTTGGTTGCCGGTTCGAGAGGTGGCTGGCAGTCAAGGCGTTTTGGCGCTTCGGGTCGGGCCCGGTGATGCGGGGGCTTGGCTGCTCAAAACCAGAAGGGAAGCCATGGGGCGGGGCAGGCGGCGCGGCCATCCGAGCGGACACCCAGTCCGCTCTGTCGAGCCATGCCTGAAACGCTGAAACCTCCTGCCTCGCCATCGGTTTGGAGACCGTGCATGGCGGTGTGACCAGGGAATTGTTCACCGCGTCGGAGCGGTGGAGGATGGGTTTCGCTCTACTGAATCCTGGCGGAATGGCGCGGAAGACGACGAGGCGTTGACGGAATGATGGAACCGGTGGCCTGAAGAGCAACGGCGGTTGGAAGCGAGATCGCCGGGTCGGCTCAGGCTGAGGCCGCTGGGCCAGCGATGGCGGGGCTGTGATCGGTTCCGCTGGCTCAGCCCGGTCCGATCTGAGACAGCGCCCCGGCTGGTGAGGAGCTCGGTGGCCAGGCCGATGCGCGGCGCGGCGCCCGCGCGGGCATTGCGAGATGTTGCGGGCTCGGGGCCAGGTCGCGGAGCGGCCCGCGGCGACCCCTCGCGCATGGAGGGTTTCGTTAGACCGGATCCATCGCCGAGGCAGGAAGCGCCCCCCGTGGACACCTGCTGTTGACTCCGGTGATGGGGCGCTCGTTCCGGGCGCCCCCAACCTTTATTTCTGACGCGCCTGTCGGCTCAGGGCTCCTGGAACGCTTCCATGGATGGGCCGAAAGACCGACCCTCCGCCGCCGGCGCGAACCTCCCGGACGTCCCCGGGATGGGCTTCAGCCAGGCGTTCACCACCTCCCCCTTCTGCGGCAGGGGGAGGGCTGATGGACCGACCCATCCCGGCGGTCGCTCCACTGCCAGGGCGTATCGCAGGTCGATGGTCTGTCCCGCCTTCACGGACAGCCCGTCCGGTTGCCGCCACACCCGCCGCACCTCGCCGCGGACCCGCGCCTCGCTCCCCGATCGCTCCGCCTGAAGGATCCGCAGCTTCACCACCACCGGCGCCCGCCGCTGCTGGTCTCCATACACCCAGGGGGGCAGCTCGGCCCGTGCCACACCCGGGCTGGTTCCCAGGACCACCAGGCTGAGGGCAACGGGAAGAGCGCGGGACGCCGAGGGGACCATCGCCAGGCAGCAGGGACACGGTCCACTCTGGCCGACCCCTCAGGCGAGCAGGGCCCCCACATGGGCGACCACCCCGGCGGCCAGGTTGTCGAGCTGATAGCCCCCCTCCAGCACAGACACCAGCCGGCCCTCCCCGTGGCGCTCGGCGATGCCCCGCACCAAGGCCGTCAGGGCGCCCACATCCTCGGCCGTCAACGCGAAGTCGGCCAGGGGATCCCCCCGCATCCCGTCCAATCCCGCGGAAACAAGCACCAGGGACGGGCGAAAGCGCTCTGCGGCGGGCAGAAGACGCGTTCTCAGAACGCCCAACACCTCGGTTCCGCCACTGCCCGGCGGCAGGGGGAAATTGAGGGTGAAGCCCGTCCCCGGGCCCTCCCCCCGTTCCGCAGCGTTGCCGCCGCCGGGATACAGGGGGCTCTGATGCACGCTGCAGAACAGCACGGAGGGATCACGCCAGAAGATCGCCTGGGTGCCATTGCCGTGGTGCACATCCCAATCGACGATCAGCACCCGTTCGACGCCGCACGCCGCCTGGGCATGGCGGGCGGCCAGGGCCACGCTGTTGTAAATGCAGAACCCCATGCCCCCCTCGCTCGTGGCGTGATGGCCGGGCGGGCGGGCGGCCACGAAGGCCTGGCGCACCTGGCCCGCCATCACGGCCTCCACCGCCACCAGCGCGCCGCCCGCAGCCAGGCGGGCCGCCTCTTCCGAGTGGGGGGAGAGGGCGGTGTCGCCGGTGCTCAGGTCCCGACGGCCGGCCGCGATGTCCGCCCGCACCGTGGCCAGATAGGCGGGGGTGTGGCAGCGCAACAGCTCCGCTTCCGTGGCCGCCCGGGCCGGCAGGAGCGCGCAGCGCCGCCAGAGGCCAGCGCTCTGGAGTCCGCCACGGATCGCCTCCAGGCGGCGGGGGCTTTCCGGGTGGCCGGGGCCTGGCTCGTGGAGCAGGCAGCGGGCGTCCCAGACCAGGCCCGTCGAGGAGGGGCTCTCCGGCGTCTTGTGGTCCATGGAGACCGCGCTGGTTCCCTGCCCTCCTAACCCATCAGCGCGGCCCGGTCAGGCCAGCAGCACCAGACTCAGGGCCATCACCGCCATCCCGGCCATCAGGCTGCCGATCACCAGATGGTGTGCCCCGTGTTCCCGGGCGGCAGGCAGAAGCTCATCAAAGGAGACGTAGACCATCACGCCCGCCACGGCGGCGAACACCAGTCCGAAAAGCAGGGGGTTCGGGAACGAGCGAAAAAGCAAGAACCCGAACAGACCTCCCACCGGTTCGGCCACCCCGGACAGGAAGGACACCCAAAACGCCGTGGAGCGGCTGCGGGTGGCGAAGTAGACCGGCGCCGAGACCGCCAGACCCTCCGGGATGTTGTGGATGGCGATGGCCACGGCGATGCTGGCGCCCAGGCGCGGATTGGAGAGGGCCCCCAGGAAGGTGGCGAGCCCCTCGGGGAAGTTGTGAATGCCGATGGCCAGGGCGGAGAAGAGGCCCATGCGCAGCAGGCGGCGCCGGTTGCCGCGGGAGGGGCCCCGGGCTTGCTCGAAGGCTTCGCTGGCATCGTGCACCGGCAGCCAGCCATCCACCACGGCCATGGCTCCAATCCCCGCGAAGAAGGCCACCACCGCCGCTCCGTAGCCCCCCTGGCGACCCAGCAGGGGAGCGAGCACCAGCCGTGCCTTGGGAAGGATCTCCACCAGGGAGACGTAGACCATCGCCCCGGCGGAAAAACCGAGGGAGAGCGTGAGGAAGGTGCGGTTGTCGCGGCTGGGGCCGAGGCCGATGAGGCTGCCGATGCCCGTGGAGAGGCCCGCCAGCACGGTGAGCGCCAAGGCCCATTGGCTGTTGCTTAAGACGGCCGGACTGGCCAAGCGCTTGCCACGAAGGTCCCTTGATCCTCTCCCAAGCCGGACCTCATGCCCTCAGCCAGGCGACCGCCTGGTCGGCCGCAGCCAGGCCGGCCTCGATGGCGCCCTCGAAGTAGCCCGGCCACCGCAAGGCCGCCTCCGTGCCCGCCCAGAGCACCCGCCCGTGGGACTCCCGCCAGCTCGGGCCATGGGTGCTCCAGGCGCCGGGCGTCAGAAAGCTGGTGAAGGCTCCCCGGGTCCAGGGGTCCTCATTCCAGTTGTGCAGGATCAGTTCTGTGGGGTTCGCCGCCCCGGGGCCCCAGTAGGCCGTCAGATCCGCCAGCACACTCTCCCGCCGGGCACGGGCGTCGCGGCGCTGCCAGTGAGCGGCCGCGTCGGCGGCGATGAAGCTGGCCAGCACCCCCGGCCGGCCGCCTGGCGGAGAGGAATCCGCCGTGAGCTCCAGCAGGGGCAGATCGCCGATGCCCAGGCCACTGAGCCCCTCCTGGCGCCAAAACGCCTCGGGATAGAGCGCCAGGACCTTCACCATGCCGCCCATGGGCGAACGTTCCAGCAGGGCCGTCCAGGCGGGCGGCAGGGGAGGGGAAAACCGGAGGCCAAGGCGCAGAGCGGGCGGGATGGCCACGACCACCGCCCGCGCCTCCAGCACCGCCCCGCCGCTGTGGTGAACCCGCACCACTCCCGCCGTTTCCTCGATCGCCTCCACCGGTGCCCGCAGCTGAAGGGCGTCCGCCAGCTCCTCGGCCAGACGGCGACCCACCTGGCCCATGGCGCCTTCCACGAGCCAGGCCTCCGGGGTGTCGCGCTGGGGGGCGACGGCCTGGGTCCAGGCCAGGTGGAGGAGGGAGCTTTCGTGGGGTTCAAAGCCACCGGAGCCACCGACCCGGGTGAGCCAGCGGATCCCGTGGCGGGCCAGGGGCCCCGCCTGCCGTTGGTCGAACCAGGCCGCGATCGTGGTGCGGTCGAGGCGGGTGGCGTCGGGGGCGCTCCAGGGCGCGGCGGCGGGCACCTCCCGAGCCAGCGCTTCCAAGGCGGCGTTCAACGCCAGAGCGTCGCTCACCTCCCGGGGGGGGAGGCCGAGGGCTTCGGGTTGGAAGAAGAGCAGGCTGTCGGAGAAGTGTTCCGCCAGCGGGGCCCGGCGCCGCACCCCTTGCCAGTGGAAGTGGCCGTCCCCGTCGGCAGGGGAGGGGAAACGCCGCAGCTGAAGGTCCTCCACCAGGGCCGCCAGGCGGTGGTGGGTGCGCCCCCCCCACAGCCCCCCCAGGTCAACCACCAGCCCAGAGGCGGTGGGCCGGCTGTGGAGACGCCCACCCGGCCGCTCCCTGGCCTCCAGCAGCCGCACGCGATGGCCCCGGCGACGCAGGTCCCGGGCGCAGATCAGGCCGGAGAGGCCCGCGCCCACCACCACCACATCCACCGGGCCATCCCCCGTCGCCGTCTCGCCCATGTCGCCCTCCGTCGCGCCTCCGGTTGGGCGTCATCCTCGCCGGGGAGGGGGCCGGGCCCACGCTGGTTCCGGTCGAGGGCACCCGGTAACCTCCATCCTTGCTTCCGCCGTCCAGGCACCACCCCCGCCGTTTCCGCTCCCCCATGGCCAGCCAGTGGCAGAACTTTCTTCAAAACTTGGGGGAATGGCGTGGATCCTTTGCCAGCCTCGACCCCTCCGGCGCCCTCCTTTTCCTCTCGCCCTCGGTGCTGACCCTGGAGAGCGCGGAGGAGGGGCGGTTGGTGCGGTTCGGATTGCGCCGTTGGCCGGCGGAGGTGGCTGTCGCGCCGGGCGGCGGACCGGCCGCTGAAACGGTTGAGCCTTCGCGCGACATCCAGCAGGACTACCGCTCCTTGGGGCGTCAGGTCGTGTTCTTTCCCTCGGGCACGTTCTGCAAGGGGGCGCCGCAGGTGGCGCCCGGCACGGTCTTTGGGGGGGAATTCGGCTTCCTGCGCGAGGATCGACGGCACCGGCTAGTGGTGCTCTACAGCGAGGCTGGCAGCCTGGAGCAGCTGGTGCTGATCCGCGAATTCCGGGCGGGCTCAGGGGCCGACGAGCGTCCGGCGGCGACGCTGGAGGCGCTGCGGGGCCGTTGGCAGGGAGAGGCGGCCACCATCACGGCCGACTGGCCGGAGCCGACGCTGACGGCGTGCGAGTGGGACCCGGGGGTGGAGGCGGGGGAAGGGCTGCGGCTGCTGCCGGATGGCGGCTTCTGCCGGCTGCCCGAGCGGATCAGCCACCGGGAGCCGTTCGCGCTGGTGGGGGGCTGGCTGTGGGCTCCCGGGCGGCTGGATCGCCTGATCCGCCGTTATGACGCCACGGGCGCATGGCAATCCGCCACGCTGCAGCGTCTGACATGGACATGAGGGGGCCTGCGCAGGCAGGCCCAATTCGGGCCCAAGCCTGCCGACAGGTGGCATCGGCACGCGCAACGTCGAGCAAGGGACCGTTCAGAAGGGCTGCTTGATATGGAAGCGCAAAATCCTCCCTTTGTTTCCATCATCATTCCCACCTTCAATGGCGGCAGCAAACTCGATGCCACATTGGCCACATGCCTCAAAATCAAAAATATCGCTGTGGAGATTCTGCTGATCGACGATGGCTCCACAGACGGCATGCCCGATCGGATTGAGAAAAGCTATCCAACGGTCAAGCTCCATCGCCTGCCCAGAAACAGTGGATCAGGAGCCCTCGGCCGCAACGTTGGCCTGGGCATGGCCCGGGGGAGTTATGTGAAGTTTTTGGATCATGATGATTTGATCCAACCGAGGGGATTCAAGGCGGAATGCCAAGAAGCCCTGCGGAGCAATGCCGATATTGTCATGTCCCGCTGGGGGGTGGCGCACATCGATGATCAGGGTCTGTTTCGCCAACAAGATCTGCGCATCTTCACGCCGCCTGAGCCAAGTCGTTTGCTGGAAGCGATCCTTCTTGGTGAATCCACTCCCTACACGGCCGCAGCCCTTTACAAACGCAGCTTTGTCTGTGCGGAACGCTGGGATGCCAATCAAACCCTGATCGATGACTTTGATTGGTTTTGTCGCATGGCCATCAAGGAGTGCAAGGTGACGCGCATCGATTCGATCAGCTATTTCTGGCGCTTGCATTCGGATTCCACCCAGGGCCGCAGCCATCACGATGCAACCATTTATCAAAAGTATATGTTTGAACGGCATAATGTCTTTGTAAAGCTCGAACAACAGCTCGAAGCGCGTCATCTCCTTGGTGAAGAGGAGAAGCGATTGTTAGCTAAGCGCTATTATGAGTCCCTGCGTTGTTTTGCTCGATTTAATCAGCAGGGCTGTCGCCGTGTCCTGCGCAGAATCTATAGCTTGGATCCCGCTTTTGTGGTGGATGCCAGTTGTGAGTCGGAAATGTGGGCCCTGTGGTTGATCCGGCGCATCGGCCTGGCCCCCTTTCTGCCCTGCTATGGGGCATGGCGGAAACTGCGGGACGCTGTCCAGTTGTGACGCGACCGCACTGCCCGTGATCTCAAGCCCCTGGCCCCCGCAATCCTCAGGCGGCCTGCAGTTCAGGTTCGCGATAGGGGATGAAGTTGGCCTTGCGGGTGCCACAGATCGGGCAGGTCCAGGTGTCGGGAATGGCCTCGAACGGCGTGCCCGCCGCGATGCCTGATTCCGGGTCACCCACGGCCGGGTCATAGATCATGGAACACACCTTGCAGATCCATTGGCCCGGAATCGGTCGGGGAGCTTCGGCGGCGCGACCGTTGCCATGCAGGGCTTCCAGAGCCACGCCATAGCGCAGGGCATGATGCTGCTCAATCGGGGTGAGGAAGCCAAAAGTGCTCGCGGCGCGGCGGAAGAGGGCCGCGTGCTGCCTGGCTTCCTCGGCCTGCCCCTCGAATTCCCTCTCGGCTTCCGCGTCCCGATCCGCCGACGCCCGGGCCGCGAATTCGGGATACATGGTGGTGTATTCATACGTTTCGCCGTCGATGGCCAGTTGCAGACAACGGGCCAAGATCTCTTTCTTCACCTCCGCGCTCAGGCTCGCCGGGTCGTCAACCGCCAGCTCGGGATGCAAAAGGCGGAAGTGGGCGAAGGCATGCTCGGTTTCCTGGTTGGCGGTGTCCCGAAACAGGGCGGCCAGCTCGCTGTTGCCAAGTTGCTTGGCCACGGCGGCGAAAAACAGATATTTGCGATTGGCCATGCTCTCCCCGCCGAAGGCGGCCTCCAGGTTGGCCCGGGTCTGGGGTCTGGCGAGATCCATCGGGAGGGAGGAAGAAGCGCCGTCACAGTATCGCCTTGGTCGGTTCACCGGGGCCGCCAGGGAGCCATAGTGAAACGGACGGGACCACCGGCCAAGGTGGTCGCAAGAGGAAAGCGCGGTGCGGATTCTCCCCCCTATGCCGCCACTGTCCCGCAACTGTGATGGGCTCAGCCCTCAGTCAGAACACTCTCCGTCACCCTGACCCCTCTCCTTCTCGGCGCGGACCGAGGACCCCATGAAACGTTTCCCCCCATCGCTGATCGCCCTGGCCGCCGGGGCCGTGACCCTGCTGGGCAGTCAGCCGGCCCGGGCCCATGGCCGCGCTGTCGGCGGGCTGCTCGGCGGCCTCACCCACCCCCTGCTGGGCCTGGATCACCTCCTGATGCTGTTGGCGGTCGGTGCCGCCGCGTCCCTCTTCTCCGGCCGACTGTTGGCGTGGGCCGCTGCGGGCGCCCTGGTCGGTGCCGTGGCCGGTGCGGGCGGGTTCGGCCTGCCCGCCGCGGAGGTGTGGGCGTCCCTGGCCGTCGCGGCCCTGGGGGGGCTCACCCTGGCCACGATCGGGCGGCGCCGGCCCGTTGCCGGTCGCTTCGAGGGAGGCGATGCAGCCCCGTCCCCGGTGTCAGGCGGAGTCGGCCCGGCCCTGGAAGCGCTCAGTGGTCCCCTGGCGGCCGCCGGCGTGGCCATCCACGCGCTGCTGCACGGCCTGGAAGCGCCCGCGGGCGGATCCAGCCTGCTCTGGTGGGGAGGCGCCCTGATCAGCTCCTTGCTGGTGAGCGTCGGCGCCTTCTATGGATTCCGGACCCTTCCGGCCGTGGTCACCAAGGTGGCTGCCGGGCTCTTTCTGGTCCTGGGGGGGCTCCTTGCCCTGGTTCCCCTGGCGGGCCCGGCGGGGTCTTAGGACGAGCGGGCAACCGGCGGCGGCATCATGACCACCAGACCTGGCCGTTGAGGGCTTCCCCATGACCGCCGCCGTCCCGGGCTCCTCCCTCTTCCCCGATGTGCTGGAGGGCATCGAACCCTCCGAGGCCCGTCGCCTGGCGGAGCGCGACCATGGGCTCGCACCGTGGCAGCTTTGGGGCAGTTACCTGAGCGACCGCCAGTGGGGCACCGTGCGGGAAGACTATTCCGCCAGCGGCGACGCCTGGGCCTCCTTTCCCCATGACCATGCCCGCTCCCGGGTCTACCGCTGGGGGGAGGATGGGCTGCTGGGCCTGTGCGACGACCAGTGCCGCCTCTGCTTTTCCGTCGCGCTCTGGAATGGGCGGGATCCCTTCCTCAAGGAACGTCCCTTCGGACTGGCCAATCCCGAGGGCAACCACGGCGAAGATCTCAAGGATTACTTCTTTCATCTCGCCAACACCCCCACCCACAGCTTCATGCGGGGGCTCTACAAATATCCGCAGCAGGCGTTTCCTTACCAACAGCTCCTGGAGGAAAACGGACGTCGTGGTCGCGATCAGCCGGAATACGAGTTGGTGGACACGGGCCTATTGGATCAGAGCCGCTATTTCGATGTCTGTGTGGAGTACGCCAAGGGCGGCCCCGAGGACATCCTGATCCGGCTGCGGTTGAGCAACCGCGGTCCCGAGGCGGCTCCGCTCACGCTGCTCCCCACCCTCTGGTTTCGCAACACCTGGAGCTGGGGGTACCCCGAGGAGGCGCGACGCCGGATCCGCCGCGATCCCGCCGCCGCCTCGGCGGTGATCAGTGAGCCCTGCGCCCATCTGGGCGCCTATCGACTCTGCTGCGCGGAAGAGGGGCCATGGCTGTTCACCGACAATGAAACCAACGCGGAGCGCCTCTGGGGGGTGGCCAACGCCACGCCTTATCAAAAAGACGGCTTTCACCGCTACGTGGTTGGCGGGGAGCATGCAGCCGTCAACCCAGCGGGAGAAGGCAGCAAGGCGGCCTGTCTGCTGGAGCGGACCCTCGGGCCGGGCGAGGAATGGGTGGTGGCCCTGCGGCTCACCGCCACAAGCGCTGGCCCCACCCCCGAGCCATTCGGGGCCGACTTTGCGGCCACGTTCGCGGATCGGGAGCGGGAATGGCTGGACTTCTTTGCGCAGCGGATGCCTGATCTGGCTGAAGAGGATCGACGCATCGTCCTGGCGGGCCTGGCCGGCTTGCTCTGGTACAAAAAGTATTACGGCTGGATTGTTCTGCGCTTGCTGGAGGGGGATCCCACCAGCCCGCCACCGCCGCCGGAGCGCTGGACCAGCCCCAACGCCTACTGGAAGCGGCTTCACGCCCACGACGTGATCTCCATGCCGGATGGCTGGGAATACCCCTACTTCTGCCAATGGGACCTGATGTTCCATGCCGTCTGCCTTGCTCTGATCGATCCGGCGATGGCAAAGGCCCAGTGTCTGCTGCTGCGCGATCCCCACTACACCGCCCCCAACGCGCAGACGCCGGCCTATGAGTGGGCCCTCTCCGATCCCAACCCACCCATCGGGGCCTGGGCGGCGATGCGCATCTATCAGATCGATCGCAAGAGCAGCGAGGCCAGTGATCCGGGATTCCTGCGCAAGGCCTTCCGCAAGTTGATTCTGGAATATGGCTGGTGGGCCAATCGCAATGACCGCAACGGCTTCAACGTGTTTGAAGGGGGCTTCCTCGGCCTGGACAACATCGCTGTTTTCGACCGACGCTTTCCCCTCGACGATGGCAGTGTGATCGCCCAGTGCGACGGGACCGCCTGGATGGCCTCCCTCAGCCTCAATCTGCTGGTGATTGCCGTTGAACTCAGCCGGGATGAGCCTGAATACGCCGATCTGTGCGAGCGTTTCGTGATGGATTTCGTGCAGCTCTGCCTGAGCCTCAACAACCCGGCGAACCGCCGCTTCCTCAACTGGGATGAGGAGGATGGCTTCTACTACGACGTGATCCGTCGGCCGGATGGCAGCTGCGACTACCTGCGGACCCGCTCCTTTTCCGGGCTGGTTCCCCTGCTGGCCGTGCAGAGCTTCGACATGGAAACGATCGGTCGCCTGCCCGTGCTGAATGTGAAGCAGTCGCTGGCCTGGTTCGTGCATGAGCGCAGCGATCCGGCCTGGGTGCTGGAGTATCTCAGCCACTGGCACGAGGATCGCCTCCTCTTCACCCTGGTGCCGGAAGGGCGCCTGCGGCGCATCTGCAAGCGCCTCTTTGATGAGGAGGAATTCCTCTCACCCCATGGCATCCGCTCCCTGTCCAAGGTCTATGCCGAGCATCCCTACACGTTCACCGAGGGCCGCCAGACTCAGACCCTGGCCTACAGCCCCGCGGACAGCCCGGTGGGCATGTTCGGCGGCAATTCCAACTGGCGCGGACCCATCTGGATCCCGATGAATTTTCTCCTGATTGAGTCGCTGCAGAAGTTCGCCCATTTCTATGGCGACAGCTTCCAGGTGGAATTCCCCACCCGTTCCGGCAACTGGCTCAATCTCTGGCAGGTGTCGCTGGAGCTGGAGACACGGCTGGCGAGTCTGTTTCGTCGGGATTCGGATGGTCGCCGGCCTTTTCTTGGGGATCAGGAGCTCTTTCAGCGTGATCCTCACTGGCGCGATCGGATCCTTTTCCACGAATACTTTCACGGGGACAGTGGCAAAGGGGTGGGCGCCTCCCATCAGACCGGATGGAGTGCCCTGGTGTGCAAGATGCTGCAGCAACTCTCCCACTATCCCAACGGTTGAGCCCCACAGCGACCGCTGCGGCCGGTCAAGGGGCCGGGGCGGGAATCGGAGGCCCCAGCAGCTCCTGAAGCCCACGCAAGCGCCCCGCAGGATCCGCCGTGGCCTCCCACAACGGCGCGTAATGGAAGAACGCCACGCCCAACCCTCGCTGTCGGGCAGCCGCCATCTTGCCCTGGAGCAGGAGTTGATCCGTTGGACGCTGGCGCTGGCCGGCCATCAGAGCCACCGCCATCGGCACCCGCTTCTCCTGAAACTCCGGCCGGCTCAATTCCGTGGTGAAGCTGGCCAGATCGGGTCGGTAGAGCTGCACCACCACCTCATCCACCAAGCCCGCCCGCACCCAGGTGCGCCAGTCCTGCAGCTGCAGCTTGTAGGCGAAGTCGGCGTAGTTGGGGGACAGGGAGAAGATCAGGCTGGGCTTGCGCGCCTTCAGCGCCGTGCGCAGGCGTCGCACGAAGGCCGTGAGCTTGTCAGCCCGCCAGCGCACCCAGGCGGGATCCTCCGCGTTGGCGGGCACCGACCGACCGGTCTCCCGCTTGTAGAGCGCCCGGGTGAAGGGGTCATAACCGAAGGCGATGGGCAGGCTGAAGTGATCATCGAACTGCACCCCATCCACCTCGTAGAGGCTCACCACCTCCACCACCAGATCGATCAGCAGTTGCTGCACCTCCGGGCGGAAGGGATTCAGCCACACCACCTCACCGGCGGCACTCATCGATGTGGTGCCACCATCCCGCTTCCGGGTGAGCCACTCGGGGTGGCGCGTGGCGAGTTCCGAGCTGGGGGGCGCCATAAACCCGAATTCAAACCAGGGGAGCACCTGCATCCCCTGCTCCCGAGCCAGGCGGATGACCTCCGCCAGCGGATCCTGCCCCTGCAGCCCCCGCAAGGTGAACGCCTGGAGTTGGCGTTGCTGGGTGACCGTGCCGGCGTAGTAGGTGTAGCCGCCGTTCCACACCACCGGATAGAGGGTGGTGAAGCCGAGCTGCCCCAGGCGCCGCATGGCCTCCTCCAGCTTCGGCCCATCCCGCAGGGTGCCCATGTCGTTGAGGGTGAACCACACCCCACGCAGGGGTTGGGCCGGTGAGGGCCCGGCCGGCTTGCCGGCGGGGGCGTCGGGCACCAGGGGGGGAGGCGCCGGGATCCCCTCCGGCGCCGTGACGCCCCGGGCCCAGCCGGCTCCAGGTGCCAGCAGGGCCAAGGCCAGACACCCCAGCCCCCCCAGCACGCGCGGGAGGGGGCCGTGGCGATGCACAGGGGGCACGGGGCGGCTCACCAGTGGCCGTCCCGGATGGCGGCGCGTTCGGTCAAACCGCTGGCGGGAGCGGGAGCTGCGGGTTTGTCCTCCGGAGGCGGCTTGCCCTCCGCGCGGTCTGTCCTGGACGCCATCCCCCACTTCCATCAGGGCGCCAACCTTACCGATCCCGGCTCAGGGCCGCAGCAACTCCCGAGCCACCTGCTCCACCGAGGCCGGATGGGCCATCAGCTCATGGTGCTGCAGGTGAAGCGGCCGCAACACCTCTCGGCGGCCCACGGGCAGCACGGCCGACCACCCCGGAACCACCATCAGATCCGCCAGGCAATAGAGCGAGCAGCAGTCGATCCCCGCCAGGGCCCCCGGGTCAGCGTTCAGGCGCTCCAGAAGGGAACTGCCCACCTTCATGTCCGCCACGCTCGCCAGCCAGCGGCCCGGCCAGGGCAGGGCGGTCCAGGTGCCCCGCTGGGGGCTGGCGACGCTGGTGAAGCGCCGCACCCGCCGCGCCCCGTCCAGCAGCTGAATCCACGTCCGGCTGATCACCCCGCCCATGGAGAACCCCATCACATCCAGGGGCGCCTCCGGGCCGAAGCGGGTGTCCACCGCGCGGCCCAGCTCGGCCGCCAGATCCTCCAGGGGCACCACCCCCAAACCGTGCGGCAGATGGGGCACGAGGATCTCGCGGCGGTCGCCGAGGGCCCGTCGCAGGCTGTTGAAGAGCGCCGGCGAGTCCCAGAGACCGTGCACCAGAACCAGCGGCGGCGCGCTCACAACGGCAGCGGCCGGTGTTGAAACCGCCGTTGGCCACTGGCGTAGTCCGCGGCGATGTGGCCTTCGCCCCGCAGCAGGTAGCGGTAGGTCACCAGGCCTTCCAGCCCCACGGGGCCCCGCGGCGGCAGGGTCTGGGTGCTGATGCCCACCTCCGCCCCGAAGCCGTAGCGATGGCCATCGGCGAAACGGGTGGAGCAGTTCCAGTAGACGCCAGCGCTGTCAACGCTTGCCAGAAACCGCTCTGCTGTTGCCGGGTCAGCGGTGCAGATGGCCTCGGTGTGGCGGGAGCCATGACGGGCGATGTGGGCCAGGGCGTCGTCCAGATCGGCCACCACCTTCACGCTGAGCATCAGATCGGAATACTCCGTGTCCCAGTCGGCCGCGCTGGCGGCGAGGGGAATCCCGAGGGCGCAGGCTTGCGAATCCCCCCGCAGCTCCACGCCCGCCTCCCGCAGGGCCGCGATCGCCGCCGGCAGGAAGCGGGGCGCGATGGCCTGATGCACCAGCAGGGTTTCGATGGCGTTGCAGGCTGCCGGGTATTGGGCCTTGCTGTCGACGGTGAGGCGCACGGCCTGCTCCACATCGGCCGCCGCGTCGATGTAAAGGTGGCAGAGGCCATCGGCGTGGCCGAGCACGGGAATGCGGGTGTGGTCCTGGATGTAGCGCACCAGGGCGTTCGAGCCCCGGGGAATGATCAGATCCACCAGCCCGTCGAGCCGGAGCAGCCCGAGGCTGTCCTCCCGGCTCGTGAGCAGCTCCAGGCACCCCGGGTCGACGCTCGTGCCCGCCAGGCCCTCCTTCAGGGCCTCCAAGATGGCCTGGCAACTCCGTGCCGCCTCCCGTCCGCCCTTGAGCAGGGCGCCATTGCCGGAGCGGATCGCCAGGGAGGCGATCTGCATCACGGCATCGGGCCGAGCCTCGAAGATCACGCCAAGCACCCCCAGGGGAACGGTGATCCGCTCCAGCACCAGGGCCTCATCCAGCTGGGTGTGGAGCTGTCGGCGGCCGAGGGGATCCTCCAGGGCGGCCACCTGACGCACCCCCTCGCTGGCGAGGGCCAGCTTGGCGGCATCGAGCTTCAGGCGGGCCACCAGGGCGGGCGCCAGCCCCTCGGCGGCGGCGGCCTCCAGGTCGGCCTGGTTGGCGGCCAGGATGGAGTCGCGGGCACGCTCCAGGGCATCGGCCATGGCGGCCACGGCGGCCTGCCGTTGGCCGTCGTCGCACTGGGCGAGGGCCATGGCCGAGCGACGCACGGAGGCGGCTCGCCGCAACAGGTCCGGGCCGGGCTCCGGTGGGGGGGGCAGGTGGGTTTGGCTCATGGCCCCATCCTCTCGTGTGAAGCCTCCCCGACAGAGGGTGGCAGCAACATGGAGGAAGCACAGGCCAACATCTGTGAAACGTTGTTTTGATTGGAGTCTGAATCGATCGGCGTTCTACCTACGGAGGCAGTTGATCTTCGAGATTCGGACCAAAGCCAAACGGGCCAGCCATCAATTCATACAGTTGTGCCTGAGCCTCGCTCGTCACGGTTGCAGACGGCCTGAGCCACGCTTGCGTATGACTGGAAATAGGGGGAATGCAAACCGTGTTGGTTGGACGTCCAATGGGTGGGGTCTGGACACTGGTTGGCTGGCAATCAGCAGAACCTGGGTGATTGGGAACCACGAGAACGGTAATCAAGTCGCCCTTATTCAGAGTTGACTCACTCCTGTTGCGATCAATAGATTCGATCTGAATCGCAACTCGGCATTGGCTTTGCTTGCAAGTTACGTGCTTGACGACACCATGAATTCTGATAGGGCTGAGCTGTTGGCGCTCACCATATGCTCGATCGGGAAGAGTCATCAACGGGGCTGCAGAAGACAATACTAAAGGGATAGGATTCTTAGGCTGGAAGGCAGCCAGATATAACGGTGGTTTGGATATCGGGACGGAACAATTGATGCCATGAACTGTGATGTCAACATTCCCTTCGTCCCGAAGGGCTTCACACCCAAGCTACAACTCCTCGTGCAGCAAACAAATCACGCCATGAAGCTTCAAAAACACCAGCGAAGGAGGAATCTCCGGCTCCCCAGGGATTGGCGATGATGAAACGTCCCGTTAATGCATTGTAGCCTGTTATCGCAAAAGCATGTCCACTCACAAGATTGCGCTTGCCACTGCTGTCGAAGGTGTCGCGAGAGCTGAGCAACAATAATGATCTCCCCGCATTCACGGCTGCGATGGCGATTCTCTCATAATTATTCCAGGTGCTCTGGTTGTTGGATGCTGTGGTCCAGCCCTGATTGGAGTAATAAGCGGAGTAGGTTGTGGTGCTGCGTCCAGAGATGTGTACAAGTGCTTCTTCCAGGCCGCCTTCAATTTGCTTGTAGCTGTTGGCTGTCACATCCCGGCCAAAGGCACCAATTTCATTGGCTTGGGCATAGGCTTTCTCGACAAGAGCAACCCACATTTCTCTTGTCAAAGAACGGGCTGCATTGCGCGCTAACGCCAATCTATTATTGGGCAGAACAGGAACAGACTGATTGACAGTGACCCAAAGTTCATTGCCTGTTGCACTGTAGAAGCGAACTCCATAAGTCCCATCGCCATTGTTGCGGAACATGTCGCGAATGAATTGAGACTGGTTATTGGCAAGCGTCGAACATGCGGCCAGGAAGTAGCATGTGCCTGCTTGGCCTTGATTAATGTCTGAGAAGCTGATGTCATCTTCGAAAAGACTACCGGTCATTTCTCCGTAATTGAAAGTGAGACTGCTTGCAGATGCAGCTGTATCACCACCGACAAAGTTCGTTGGCAGGTCCAGGCCGCCAAACCACTTGTCAACCAGACGATTCATTTGAAGCTGGACGGATCCAGCACCAAGGTTGCCAAGAGATACTCGTGTGCTGGCCCCACCTGTCCACCATTGATTTGCGGTGTTACCATTCACCACCGCATTGTAAATATATTGGATGTAGGAGTTGGATGTGGTAGCCAAGTAGGGACTGAATTGGGTGCCAATGGCTCTCAAGTCTGCGAGTTCTTGAGAGGTAACACTATTTGTTCCAGTATTGCGCAGTAATGTTTCCAATTCCTGATGGGTAAGTAGGTTATCAGAAAGCATGGAATTGACGGAATTGCGAATTGCCGGATCAACCAGACCAAAGAAGCGATCACTTGTCACGCTGACATCGGTAACCTGCAGGAGGTAGGTACCTGTGAGAGCATCTACTGCCGCAGCGTTCAAGAAGTGGAGGCCAGAGGAGGTTGCTGTGAAAGTGATTCTAGAATCTTGGCCCGTTTCAAAATCATCATTTGAAGCCAAAGTGCTACGACCCACATTGTCCAGCAAGCTCAATCTAGGATTGGTGAGCGTATCGCCAATCAGATCAAATCGATAGGTGCGGCCGGTTTGCAGAGCCACACCAAACCAGTCTTGATCACCAGCAAAGTTAATCTCTCCTGAGGTTTGACTTCCAACAGTAACCCTGCCTTGCGAGGTCGTATCAGCGGCATAGTCATCGTTTGTACGAGGGGCTATTGCCGCTGTCAGTGTGTAGCTTCCTGAAGCACTTGAATTGGGAGAGGCTGATTCAAGGAAGTAGGTTCCTGCCGTAGTGGTGGTAAAGATGATTTGGGAATTTTTCTCTGTAAAGTCGTCGTTAGAGGCCAGTTGATTGCCATTGATATCGCGCAGACTTAGAGAAGGATCAGCCAAGGTGTTGCCATTTAAATTGAAGCGATAAGTTGTCCTGGCCTGAAGGGAAACGCGGAACCAGTCACGGTCCCCTCCAAAGTTCAGGGTCCCGGAACTGCTGCCGCCAATGGCCACAGAGCCCGTGGTGCTGCTGTTGGCAGTGAAATCATCAGTACTGAAAACATCAATTACAGATGCTGTATAGCTACCAGCTCCAACATTATTTTCTGAGCCTGCATCAAGGTAGAAGGTTCCAGTGCCTGCTGGCGTAAAGGTGAGCACTGCATTGCGGGTGCCGCTGGCGTCACTGCCGTAGCCCACCTGACGCCCTCTGGAATCTCTCAGATAAAAATCAGGATCAATCAAACTGCCTGCACTGACCGAGAGGTTGTAAATACGACCAGCCTGAAGAGACAGGCGAAACCAGTCTCTATCACCGTTGAAGTTGACCACTCCGGTTGTGCTGCCACCCATGGTGATCAAACCGTTTGTGCTGGTGTTCGCGGTAAAATCGTCCGAGGTCGGCGTCGGCGTTGTGTCTACTGCCAGCAGAGTGTAGGTGCCTGTCCCACTGCTGTAGTCACCGGCATCGAGGAAGTAGGTACCCGCTGTGGTGGCGGAGAAGGTGAGCTGGGAATTCTGCCCGTCAAAATCATCGTTGAAGGCAAGCTGGGAGCCGCTGGCATTGCGCAGGGACAGCGTGGGATCTGAGAGGCTGTTGGCGTTGAGGTTGAAGCGGTAAGTCCGTCCAGCCTGGAGGGAGAGGCGGAACCAGTCCCGGTCTCCGTTGAAGTTGACCACACCGGTGGCACTGCCGCCGATGGCGATCGCGCCGGTGGTGCTGGTGTTGGCGGTGAAGTCGTCTGTTGTTGGAGTCGGTGTGACGCTCGAAGCCAGGAGCGTGTAGGAGCCAGTGCCGCTGCTGTAGGCTCCGGCATCGAGGAAGTAGGTGCCCGCCGTGGTGGCCGTGAAGGTGATCTGGGAATTCAGCTCGTTGAAATCGTCGTTGTAGGCAAGCTGGAAGCCACTGGCATTCCGCAGAGTCAGTGTGGGATCCGAGAGGCTGTTGGCGTTCAGGTTGAAGCGGTATGTGATTCCCGCCTGGAGGGAGAGGCGGAACCAGTCCCGGTCTCCGTTGAAGTTGACCACACCGGTGGCGCTGCCGCCGATGGCGATCGCGCCGGTGGTGCTTGTGTTGGCCGTGAAGTCGTCTGTGGGCGTGGTGTCAGCCGCCAGGAGCGTGTAGGAGCCGGTGCCGCTGCTGTAGGCCCCGGCGTCGAGGAAGTAGGTCCCCGTTGTGGTGGCGTTGAAGTCGATCCGGGAGTTCTGCCCGTTCGAATCATCGTTGAAGGCAAGTTGGGAGCCTCTGGCATCGCGGAGGGCGAGGGTGGGATCCTCGAGGCTGTTGCCGTTGAGAAGGAATCGGTAGGAGCGGCCGGCCTGAAGCGAGAGGCGGAACCAGTCCCGGTCTCCGTTGAAGTTCACCACACCGGTGGCGCTGCCGCCGATGGCGATCGCGCCGGTGGTGCTGATGCTATCAGCATAATCCGGCGTTTCGCCAAAACTCATGCTTGTGATCCCGGTGACAAAGTCTGGCTTCTTCTGTTGCGCAAGGCCAGCCAATACCCTTAATTCTGTACTAATATTGAATTCAAAATCCCTGAAGCGAAGCGATGGTGAAGGCTGCGTTTCGTGAAAGGAGGACTTCGCTATCACCGGCTGTTGCGCCAGGTGAGGCACAGCCTCCAAAACAGGAAGGGGAGCCAATGTTGACGGTGGACGGGCTGGTTCACTGCCCAATCCGTAGGCCAGGGGTTTCGGGCTGGTGCTTTCTGTAAAGCCAGCAAGCGGTGCCACAACCATGCCGAACTCCTCCATATGGGAATGTTTCATGGTTGTGGACAACCGAAAGTCAACGCGTACTTGGCTTCTGGCGGCGAAGTCAAGCTTATTCAAAAAGCTTAAGGTTTAATGGGGTATCTCCGGAGGCGGGGTAAAAGCGAAGGTGAGGGAGGCCTCCTGCCGCCGCTTCCAGGGAGTGGGTGGAGCGGTAGCGCTTCTGTGCCATCTTTATCGCCTTGTTTCGCCGGCTGGTTTGGAGCGTGTTCCCGTTGGAGCGGCTGGGAAGGGAATGGCCTCGCCAAGAGGGATGGACGCCCCTTGCTGCGGTCTCCTCGATGACGTGGACCTGGCCTTCCCAGAGCTTTTCTCGTCTTCCCTCCCTTGAAGACCGCCAGGACCGACCACCGCTTTCCCCCGGCGGGGATCGGCAAGCCCTGGCCCGCAGTGGAGCAGCCTGTGTCCAGCGTGTGGCCAGTTCAGAAGCGTTGGGCGGTCCCCTCCCCAACCCATCCCAAAAGTTGTGACGAGAGGCCCCGAGGCGTGCCGGGGCTGGCTAAGCCTGAGGGATCCGTGCCCCCGCCTCCGTGGCCGTCACCCCCACCAGCGTCCCCTCCGCCAGCCTCCCGGCCACCTCCCCGCCAGCCGGGGCGGGCACCCTGCCGGAGGTGCGCAAGGAAAGCGGCCAGCGGGAGGTGTTTTGCGGGCTCACTTCGATTGTGTGGCTGCACCGCCGCATGCCGGACGCCTTTTTCCTGGTGGTGGGCTCCCGCACCTGCGCCCACCTGATTCAAAGCGCCGCAGGGGTGATGATCTTCGCCGAGCCCCGTTTCGGCACGGCGATTCTGGGGGAACGGGATCTGGCCGGGCTGGCGGATGCCAACGATGAGCTGGACCGGCTGGTGCGCGACCTGCTGGAGCGGCGCCCGGAGATTCGCACCCTGTTTCTGGTGGGCTCCTGCCCCAGCGAGGTGATCAAGCTCGACCTGGCCCGCGCAGCCGAGCGCCTCACCCAGCAGATGGCGGGCCGCGTGCGGGTGCTCAACTATTCCGGCAGCGGCATCGAAACCACCTTCACCCAGGGGGAGGACCAGGCCCTGATGGCCCTCCTTCCCTTGCTGCCCAGCAGCGATGAGGAGCAGCTGTTGATCGTGGGTACTCTGGCGGACGCGGTGGAGGATCGCTTCATCACCCTGTTCGAGCGGATGGGCCTCCCGCGGGTGCGCAGCCTCCCCCCTCGCCGCTCCACCGACCTGCCGCCGATCGGGAAGGGGACCCGGCTCCTGCTCGCCCAACCCTTCCTGAGCTCCACCGCCCGCGCCCTGGCCCACCGCGGCGGCCAGCTCCTCGCCAGCCCCTACCCCTTCGGCGTGGAGGGGAGCCGCCTGTGGATGGAAGCCGCCGCCGCCAGCTTCGGGGTGGACCCGGCCACGGTGGCGGCGGTGCTGGATCCGCTGGTGGAGCGCGGTCGCCGGGCGATCGCGCCGCACCGGGAGGTGCTGGCGGGCAAGCGGCTGTTCCTGATGCCCGATTCCCAGATGGAGATCCCCCTGGCCCGTTTTCTGGCGCGGGAGTGCGGCATGGAACTGGTGGAGGTGGGCGTGCCCTACCTCGACCGACAGCTCATGGCTGCCGAGCAGGCCCTGCTGCCGGCGGGCACCCAGCTCAGTGAGGGGCAGGATGTGGAGCGCCAACTGGATCGGGTGCGGGCCGAACGCCCCGATCTGGTGGTGTGCGGCCTGGGCCTGGCCAATCCCCTGGAGGCGGAGGGCCTGGCGACGAAATGGTCGATCGAGCTCGTGTTCAGCCCGATCCATGGCTGCGACCAGGCTGGCGAGCTGGCGGAACTCTTCGCCCGCCCCCTGCGCCGTCGCGAGCGGCTCACCTTTGCCTGACACGCCCCTCTCCGCCCCCGACGCATCCCGTCGTCTCCTTCCCCGCCCCACGCCATCCTTCCCCCGCGCCTGACCCCATGGAACTGACCCTCTGGACCTACGAAGGCCCCCCCCACGTGGGCGCCATGCGGATCGCCTCCTCAATGGAGGGCGTGCACTACGTGCTCCATGCCCCCCAGGGCGACACCTACGCCGATCTGCTGTTCACGATGATCGAGCGACGGGACAAGCGCCCGCCCGTGACCTACACCACCTTTCAGGCCCGGGATCTGGGGGGCGACACCGCCGAGCTGGTGAAGCGCACGGTGGTCCAGGCGGTGGAACGGTTTCAGCCGGAGGCTTTGCTGGTGGGGGAGAGCTGCACCGCAGAGCTGATCCAGGACCAGCCCGGGGCCCTGGCCGCCGGCATGGAGCTGGGAGGAATCCCGATGGTGAGCCTCGAACTGCCTGCCTACTCCAAGAAGGAGAACTGGGGCGCCGCGGAAACGTTCTACCAATTGGTGCGCGGACTGTTGAAAGACCAGGTGCCTCCCCCCGGCAGCCCGAAGATCACTCCAACCCGCTGGAAGGAGGAGGGCCGCCGACCGCGGGTCAACCTGCTCGGCCCCACCCTGCTGGGGTTCCGCTGCCGCGATGACGTGCGGGAAATCAGCCGCCTGCTGGCGGAGCACGGAGTGGACGTGGGCGTGGTGGCGCCCCTGGGGGCCCGGCCGGCGGATCTGCAGCGCCTCCCCGCCGCCGATGCCAATGTTTGCCTCTACCCGGAGGTGGCGGGGCCGGTGTGCAGCTGGCTGGAGCGGAGTTTCGGCATGGCCACGGTGAAGACCGTGCCGATCGGCATTGCCGCCACCACGGCGTTTTTGTCGGAACTCACGGGGCTGTTGGGGTTGGAGGCCGCCGCCGAGGGGGAGAGCGAGCGCCGTTCCCGCCTGCCCTGGTATTCCCGCTCGGTGGATTCCACCTATCTCACGGGCAAGCGGGTGTTCATCTTCGGCGATGCCACCCATGCCATCGCGGCGGCCCGCATCGCCAGCCAGGAGCTGGGCTTCGCCGTGGTGGGCCTGGGGTCCTACAGCCGGGAGCAGGCCCGGGAGGTGCGAGCCGCCGCCAAGGAGTTGGGCCTGGAGGCCCTGATCACCGACGACTATCTGGTGGTGGAAAAGGCGATGGCGGAGGCGGCGCCGGAGCTGGTGCTCGGCACCCAGATGGAACGCCACAGCGCCAAGCGCCTGGGCCTTCCCTGCGCCGTGATCTCCACGCCGCTGCACGTGCAGGACGTGCCCGCTCGCTATTCCCCCCAGATGGGTTGGGAGGGAGCGAATGTGATCTTTGACGCCTGGGTTCACCCGCTGATGATGGGACTGGAGGAACACCTGATCGGCATGTTCCGCCACGACTTCGAGTTTGTGGATGGCCACCGCAGCCATCTCGGCGACGGAGCGCCATCCGTGAGTCCGGCGGCCGATCCGGTGCATGAGGGTGGCGGGGTCGCGGTGGCGGAAGCACCGGCAGAGGTGGCTTCTGGCGCACCGGAGTGGACGGCCGATGGCGAGGCGGAGCTGCACAAGATTCCCTTCTTTGTGCGGGGCAAGGTGCGTCGCAACACCGAAACCTTTGCTCAAGAGCGGGGCATCCCGCGCATCACCGCCGAGATCCTCTATGACGCCAAGGCCCACTTCAGTCGCTGAGCCTGGCAGACATGCGCTCAAGTGGCCCAGCTCAGCGACTGGCAATCAAGGCCGTGCCTTAGTTTTTCGCCTGAGTGTCTTGGGCCGAGAGTGCGTATTCATCCTCTGATGGTTGCGGTTCTTTGCACGCTGCTTTTGCCCACTGCCGC
The DNA here is from genome assembly GCA_046340375.1 of Cyanobacteriota bacterium. Classification (GTDB taxonomy): domain Bacteria; phylum Cyanobacteriota; class Cyanobacteriia; order PCC-6307; family Cyanobiaceae; genus Cyanobium. Next base: position 31,897 of record JBKDSZ010000003.1, read on the forward strand.
GGGAGCGCAGGGCGATGAGGCTCCTCCCACGGCCGGTCAGAGCACTCTGCTCAACGGGACCACCGAGGCTCGGCCCCACGGAAGTTGGAGCGGCACGTACCAGAACACGGGCATCAACCTGGTTTCCGCACGCCAGACCCGCAATGGGGTGTTGGTGCGCGTCAAGCGTCTGATCAAACCGGGCGGTGATGCCGCCAAGGAGCTCGCCCGCGGGATTCCGATCTTCTCCACGGCCGCCAATTGGGCCACGCTCGGGCTCTATAACCGTGCCTTGAAATCAGATGGCGAGGCCGTGCGGGCCACCTGGCTCAGCCTCGATTGTGAAAAAAAGACATTCAATGTCAGTGGTGATGGCTACTCCTGGCAAAATATCTATAAAGACCAGTATGGTCAAGCGGAAGATCTTTATTATCAATTCTGCGCCACGGGCGAAGGCCAAAACCAACCGCGCTATCTCAGCCTGCCCCCCGCAGATCCCGACATGCTGCGTTCGGCGCAGGTTCAGAAGTGAGGGCTGAGACTGTGCGGCTGAGCGGCTTGCCGTTGAGCCGAAAGCCCCCCATCAGCCGGTTGCAGGGTCCGGCGGGCGACCGGCGGGCGTGATCAGGGTGGGAGCCTGGCCGTTCCGCAAGGCCTTCAGCTGTTCACAGGGTGCTGCGGAGGGCGGGGGGATGAACGGCATGAAGGCCAAGGGCACGGTGCGGCCCTGCTGCTGGCTGTGGCGAATGGACGCGACTGAGGCTGATCCACACCTTCCTCGCGTTGTTGTTGGTCCAGACGGCTCAGCCGTCAATCGCAACGGGATGGGGAGGAATCACGGACCCAATGACCAATCTGACGCGACGATCGACAAGCGGATCGCGAACACAAGCCAACCAACAAAAATTAAGAAGAATATCTCGGAGCTTTTTCTTCTCAGCCACCAAATCTAAAGGATCAATCTAAGCATGAAGCGGGACGATTCTGCCCCCCCATCCGCAACGGTCGACCTCAGCGCCCAGGCTCTTGCGCAGAGCGCAGCGGACCGTTATATTTAACTTCGATAACCGAACGCCCGTCTGCGGCCACCAGGATCTCCGTCTCGACGCTCGGCGCCTTTCCCAATTGCTGCCAACCAGGACTGCCGCCCGTGAAGCGAAACAAATATCCAGCTTTTGACGACTGGATGAGGCAAGGCCCGCCGGCTTGTTGATGCATGCAGGCCGCTGTGCGGTACACCTGCAGGCCTCCATTCAGCTTTTCCGCGGTCATGCGAGCCATGTTGGCTGCCCGCAAGGCGGAGGAGCCATCGCTTTGGGCACGGGCGAGCGACAAGCTTGCGGTCAGAGCCACCGAGGCCAAAACAAACCCGATCGCCACCCCCTGCCTCTGGAATGGATGGTGTGCACGGAGGCCCATGGATGCGGGGGGGGAATCGTTGTGGGCTGGATGATACTCCCCGACAAAAGCATCGCAGCGGTTTCGCCCTGACAGGTGGCGGACAAGTCGGTGTTGCACTGTCAAGATTTTTGGGAATCCTCCATCCCTGCTGGCATGGATTTGGCAGCATGCCTCTCAGGACAGCTCCCCACCCTTGGCTTCTGCTCTCGCCACGGAAGACCCCTCCATCCAGAGGGCCTGGCAGGCCTTCACCGCCCATCTGCCGACCATGGCGGTGCTCTGGCTCGCTGTGATCGCGCTCTCTGGCCTCGGCCTGGCCTTGGGCAAGATCGCCGAAATGATCGCCGGCACCATTTTCCCCATTAGCCGTGAGAGTGGCGATGGGGCAGTTTTGTTACAAGCGATCGGTCAACTGGCTCAGATGCCTTTCGCGATCGTGTCCAGCCTGGTTTATGTGTTGTTTTTTTCGATTCCCGCTCAGTATTACGACAGTGGCGAGGTGGTCACGCCAGGGCAGGCGTTCTCTCAGCTATTGCAGGATCCATTCCGTTATTTGTTGGCGGGAGCTGTTTTTAATCTCGCTGTCTTGATTGGAACTTTGTTCTGTATCATCCCTGGACTGCTAATCAGTTTTGTCATGCCAATTTATGTCAATCGCATTTTTCTAACTCGTCAGACTGTTGTGGATGCTTTGCGGGTCTCTTTTCACACTGTTTATCGCACACCCAATGGTCCGCCCTTCGTTGGCATGCAAATCATGGTGGGATTAATCGTCTTTTTAGCAGCGCTGTGCAGCTGCGGCCTGGGGGCATTCATCGCCATTCCTGTCAGCGCATTTTATATTCAAAATGATGCGTATTGCAAGGGTCTGATTCGCTGAGGTCCCATCACCCTGCAAGCTCTGCCCCCCTTTTGCTGGCGTCAAAGCCCCTCCGCCTCCCTCGGAAAAGCAGGGAAGCCCTCCAGGCCCAGGCCGTAACGCAGCACCAGGCGCACGATCCAATAGGCCAGCAGGGCCACCCCGCCCCACCCGAGCGGCCAGGCGGGCAGGTTCCGCGGCACCAGGCGGCGTTGGCACACGGCCAGGATCGACCAGCCGACCAGGGCGATGGCCACCAGCGGTCCGAAGGCATGGAGGCGCACGGCCGCTGGCCAGTCGCCAATCAACGCCGCGCTGGTGGCCCGGGTGAGGAAACAGGTGGGGCAGGGCAGGCCGGTGAGGTGCCGCAGGGGGCAGCGAAAGCCCGGCAGCCAGGGATGCAGCCCCTTCAGCCAAAACACTCCCGTGAGCGCGGCGGGAAGCAAAAAGCCCGCGCCTTCCAGGCGGCGCAGGAAGCGATCAGCAGCCATGCGGTTCCTCAGGACAGATCGATCCACACCTTCACCACCTCGGGCGTTTCCAGCCGGGTGAAGCCCAACCTCTGGCAGATTCTCTGCATGGCCCGATTCTCGCGCAGGATTTCCGCCGACACCCGCCGCAACCCCTCATCGCGGCCGATCTCCAGGAGCAGGCGCAGCAATTCGGTGCCCAGCCCCTGGTGCTGCCAGCGCTCACTCACCCGCAGAGAGAACTCCGCTTCGTCCCGCCCGTGCAGCCGGCTCAGGCGGCCCACCGCCAGCAAGGCGTGCGTCCCTGTGGACGGGTCGCGCCGATCCACCACCAGGGCCATCTCCCGGTCGTAGTCGGTGAAGCAGATGCGGATCAGGCGCTCATGGGCGATGCGCGCGCTGAGGGCCATCATGTGGAAATAGCGGAAGTAGATGCTTTCCTCAGAGAGGGTGCGATGGAAGGCCACCACCAGCGGCTCATCCTCCGGGCGGATCGGACGAATCGTGACCGCCGTGCCATCCCGCAGCCGCCAGGGCCGCATGTACTGGACCGGGTAGGGGCGGATGGCGGGCCGGGGGGCGCCGCAGATCTCTCCCTCCCCCGTGAGGATGACGATGCGAGCATCAAGGGCCACCAGGGGGCGGCTCGTGCCTTGGGGTGAGGCCAGCAGGGGATTGATGTCGAGTTCCTGGATGCAGGGGTGGTCGAGCACCAGGCGGCTCACCCGCACGAGGAGCTGCTCCAGGCTCTCCAGATCCGCCGGCCCATGACCCCGCACCCCCTCCAGGGCGCGGTGGATGCGGGTCTGTTCCATCAGCCGCCGCGCCATGGTGGTGTTCAGGGGGGGCAGGGCGACGGCGCTGTCGCGGTTGATCTCCACCAGGGTGCCCCCGGCGCCGAAGAGGATCACCGGACCGAACTGGGGATCCACGCTGCTGCCGACGATGAGCTCCAGTCCTTCCTCCCGGGGCACCATCTCCTGAACGGTGACCCCGGCGAAGGCCTCCTCGCCGTGCGATTGGCGGATCGCCAGCGCCATGGCTTCATAAGCCCTCCGCACCGCCGCCGCGTCCCGCAGATTGACCACCACCCCGCCCACGTCGCTCTTGTGGGTGATGGTGGTGGAGTGGAGCTTCACCACCACCGGATAGCCGATGAGGGTGGCGGCGGCCACGGCGGCCTCGGAGGAGCTGGCCAGGCGGGTCTCCACCACGGGAATCTCGTAGGCGGCGAGGATCTGCTTCGTTTCCCACTCGCTCAGCAGGGGGCGCCCCTCGCGCCGCACCGCCGCCAGGATGGCCACCGCCCGGGTCGGGCCGGCCTCGCCCCCCAGCTCCACCTCGGGCAGAAGGGAAGGGGTTTCGTAGAGGCCGCGCAGGTTGTCGTTGTGGCGCCAGAGGCTGTTGAACAGCCGGGCCGCCGCGTCGGGAAACGGATTGGTGGCGATGCCCGCCGCGTTGAGGAGGGTCTCCCCCGCCGCCACGTCATCGCCCCCCATCCAGCTGGCCACCAGGGGCTTGTCAACGCGGGACGCGATCTCCTGGAGGCGGCGGGCTGTGGCCTCTGGATCCGTCATCGACTGGGGGGTGAGGATCACCAGCACGCCATCGCTGGCGGGATCGTCGATCACCGCCTCAAGAGCTTGGCCGTAGCGCTCCGGATCCGCGTCGCCCAAGAGATCGACCGGGTTGCCATGGCTCCACTGCGGGGGCAGAACGGCGTCGAGGCGGGCGAGGGTGGCGGGGCTGAGGGTGGCCAGCTCGCCGCCGTTGAGCACAAGGGCATCGGTGGCCAGAACCCCGGGGCCGCCGGCGTTGGTGACAATCGTGAGCCGACGGCCGGCCGGTCGGCGGGGCTGCTTCGCCAATAGTTCCGCCATGTCGAACAGATCCGAGAGGCTGTCGACCCGCATCACGCCGCAGCGACGGAAGGCCGCCTCAAGCACGTCGTCGCTCCCCGCGAGGGCACCCGTGTGGGACGCCGCGGCGCGGGCGGCCTGGGCCGTGCGCCCCCCCTTGATCACCACGATCGGTTTGGTGAGGGCCACCTCCCGGGCTGCGGACAGAAAGGCGCGGGCGTCGCCGATCGCCTCCATGTAAATCACGATGCTGTGGGTGTCGGGGTCATCGCCCAGCCAGGTGATCAAATCTCCCCAGCCGACGTCGAGCATCGAACCGATGGACACGAACGCGCTGAAGCCCACCCCCTGTCTGAGGCTCCAGTCGAGAACGGAGGTGCAGATGGCGCCCGATTGACTGATGAAGCCCACGTGGCCGGGTTGGGCCATGGCGGCGGCGAAGGTGGCGTTGAGGCCCGTGCGGGGATTCATCAAGCCGAGACAATTGGGGCCCAGCAGGCGCATCGGCCGCCCCCGCAGGGCATCGCGCAGGCGCGCTTCCAGGGCGGCGCCGCTGGCGCCCACCTCCTGGAAACCGGCGCTGAGCACGATGGCGGCCCCCACCCCGGCCGCGGCGCAGTCGGCCACCAGGCCGGGCACGGTGGCGGCTGGCGTGGCGATCACCGCCAGGTCCACCGGTTCCGGCACCGCCGCGATGGCCGGGTGGGCCTGGATGCCGAGCACGCTGTGGCGCTTGGGATTCACCGGGTAGACCGTGCCACCGAAGGGATGGCGGATGAGGTTCCAGAGCAGGGTGCGACCGACGCTCTCCTTCCGCTCGCTGGCCCCGATCACCGCCACGGCACGCGGTTGGAAGAGCGGTTCCAGGGGAGAGCGCTCGCTGCGCAGGATGTCGTAGGCGCGATCTGTGGTGCGGCTGGCCGCTGGCTGGGTGGTGGACATGGGCGGCGGGCGCCGGCAGGGCTCCAGCCTGGCAGCTTTGGCGAGATGACGGGTCGCGGCCATCGGGTCCAGGCGTCACCAGGGCCTCTCGCGCCTCCGGAGCGGCGGAAACAGCCCCTAAAAGGATTGCGCGGACTGTCCGGCAAAGCGACCCGCATACCGTTCGGATCCCTCCAGCCGCTGGAAGACGAATTGACAGATCGGCAGGCCGGGGGACACGGCCAGCGGAGCAGGCCCGAAATTGCTCATCTCCAGCACCTGCTGGCTGTCAATGCCCGGGCCCATGAACGGGGCGCTGATGTGAACCATCAACCCCAGACGGGCAAAGCGGCTGCGCCCCTCCAACCAGCCGCACAACCCGGGGCCCAGGCACAGCCGCTCCCTGGTGATGCCCAGGATCGTTTCGCCGGGCATGATCAGGATGTGCTGTCCGGCTTCAATCTCAATCTTGTCGGTGAGGGCGCGGTAGTCGGTGCTTTCCCGCACCGCAATCACCTCGTGCACCTTGCGAAACACGCGGATGGTGCTCGCGAGGGTGAGATCCACCGATGCGGGCCCCACCAGCTCAGGGTTGAAGGGCGTGATCCGGATCATGCCGGCTTCGATGGCCTGCAGTATCGCTTCCCTTCCAAGGACAGACATGGGCTGACGAGGGTGGCCGAAACAAGCAGCAGGTCACTCTAAAACAAACACCGAAATCCCCACGCCAGAGCGTCAGAAGCTGGAGAAAGAAAAAAATTTTCTATTCTAACTAAAAGTCCCCCACGCTCAGCCGAGCAGAGCGCATTCCTTGTCCGTTTGAAACGAATCCTTGTGCCTTCGCCCGGATCCGATCCCCTTCCCCCATAAGATGGGGCCATGACCATCGTCGCCAGCAGTCGGCCGGATCTGGCGGCGCTGTTCCCCTTCCCCCTCGATCCGTTCCAGCTGGAGGCGATCGACGCCCTCAACCAGGGGCATTCCGTGGTGGTCAGCGCTCCCACCGGCTCCGGCAAGACCCTGGTGGGCGAATACGCCATCCATCGCGCCCTGGCCCACGGCCGGAAGGTCTTCTACACCACCCCCCTCAAGGCTCTCTCCAACCAGAAACTGCGGGATTTCCGCCACCAGTTCGGGGCCGAACGGGTGGGCCTGCTCACCGGTGATCTGAGCGTGAATCGGGAGGCCTCCATCGTGGTCATGACCACGGAAATCTTCCGCAACATGCTCTACGCGGAGATTGACCATCCTGACAACGACCCCCTCGACGGGGTGGAGACGGTGGTGCTCGATGAGTGCCATTACATGAACGACTCCCAGCGCGGCACCGTCTGGGAGGAGTCGATCATCCACTGCCCCTCCATCATCCAGCTCGTGGCCCTCTCCGCCACGGTGGCCAACGCCGGCCATCTCACCGACTGGATCCAACGGGTCCATGGTCCCACCCGGCTCGTGCACAGCGACCACCGCCCCGTGCCGCTCGCCTTCAGCTTTTGCAGCGCCAAGGGTCTCCATCCGCTCCTCAATGAGGAGGGCACGGGACTCCATCCCAACAGCAAGGTCTGGCGCCCCCCCAAAACCACCCGCCGCAAGGGGGGCGATCGCTCCCCCAAGCCGCCCCAACCGGAAGCGCCACCCCTGGGCTTCGTCGTCACTCAGATGGCGGAGCGCGACATGCTGCCCGCGATTTATTTCATCTTCAGCCGCCGCGGCTGCGACCGGGCCGTGCGTGATCTCGGCAAGGCCTGCCTGGTCAACAAGGAGGAGCGGGCACGCATTCAGGCCCGCCTGGAGACGTTTGTCGCCACCACGCCGGAAGCCGTGCGCGACGGGCATGCCGATCCTCTCCTGTGCGGCATCGCCTCGCACCACGCGGGTGTGCTGCCCGCCTGGAAGGAGCTGATCGAGGAGCTCTTCCAGCAGGGGTTGATCAAGGTGGTGTTCGCCACCGAGACCCTTGCCGCAGGCATCAACATGCCCGCCCGCAGCACCGTCATCTCCGCCCTCTCCAAGCGCACGGAACGGGGCCACCGCCCCTTGATGGGCAGTGAATTCCTGCAGATGGCGGGGCGGGCCGGCCGTCGTGGCCTGGATGCCCGGGGTTATGTCGTCACCGTGCAGAGCCGCTTCGAGGGCGTGCGGGAGGCCGGCCAACTGGCTCTGGCGCCCGCCGATCCGCTGGTGAGCCAGTTCACGCCCAGCTATGGCATGGTGCTGAATCTGCTGCAGCGCTACGACCTCGCCAAGGCCAAGGAGCTGGTGGAACGCAGCTTCGGTCGTTATCTCGCCACCCTGGACCTGGCCGACGACCAGGCCGCCATCGACACCCTGCGCGCCCAGCTGGCCCAGCTTCAGTGCGGCTCGGACGATGTGCCCTGGGAAGCGTTCGAGGCCTATGAGAAGGAGCGGGGCCACCTGCGGGAGGAACGGCGCCTGCTGCGCACCCTCCAGCAACAGGCGGAGGAAACCCTTGCCCATGAACTCACCGTCGCCCTGCAGTTCAGCAGCGAGGGCACCCTGGTGAGCCTCAAGGCGCCCCCCCTCAAGGGGCGGGTGACGCCGGCCGTGATCGTGGAGAAGGTGAAGGGTCCGGGCCAGTTCCCCCTGCTGCTCTGCCTCACGGACGACAACCTCTGGATCCTGGTGTCCTGCGGCGCGGTCGTCAGCCTCCACGCTGAACTGAGCTGCCTGCAGGTGAGCCAGCTCCAGCCCCCTGAACTCCAGCACGTCGGCGAGCTCCGCCATGGCGACCAGCGGAGTGGCGGCCTGGCCCTGGCGGTGGCCTCCATGGCCCGCCGCCACGACTTGCACACCCCCCAGTACGACCTGGCCGGGGAGGTGCGCCTGCAGGCGGAAACCGTGGCCCGTCTGGAAGCGGAGCTGGAGCACCATCCCGCCCACCGCTGGGGTGACCGCAAGCAGCTCAAGAAGCATCGCCGTCGCATGGAGGATCTCGAAGCGGAACTCGACGAGCGCCAACGGCTGCTCCACTACCGCTCCAACCGCCACTGGGACACGTTTCTCGCGCTGATCGAGATCCTGCGGTTTTTCGGCGCCCTGGCCGGACCGGATGGACTGGAACCCACCGAGGTGGGCCGCACCGTCGCCGTCTTGCGGGGCGACAACGAGCTCTGGCTCGGTCTCGCCCTGATGAGCGGCCATCTCGACAGCCTGGAGCCCCCGGATCTGGCGGCCGTGCTGGAGGCCATCTCCACCGAGGTCAATCGCCCCGATCTCTGGTGCGGCTTCGCCCCACCCCCTGCCGCTGAGGAGGCGCTCCATGACCTGCGGACCCTGCGCCGCCAGCTGGAACGTCAGCAGGAGCACTGGCGGGTGGTGGTGCCCGTCTGGTGGGAGCCGGAACTCACCGGTCTGGTGGCCCGCTGGGCCCGAGGCGCCTCCTGGAGCGACCTGATCGCCAGCACCTCCTTGGATGAGGGCGATGTGGTGCGCATCCTGCGCCGCACCGTCGACCTGCTCGCCCAGATCCCCTACGCGGAAGCCATCAGCGACCAGCTCCGCCGCAACGCCCGCCGCGCCCTGCGCGCCATCAACCGCTTCCCGGTGTGTGAAATCGAAGACATCCTCGCCCCTTCACCCTCTGCGCAGGACGAGCCAGACGAGCACCAGCAGCCCGCTGATGCTGACAACGGCGTAGAGGGTGTCGGCGTAGGGGATCCAAAGCATGGGGATGTCAGAACTCCTTAACCCTCACAACACACCTGAACCAGCGAATGGTGCCAGTCCAGCCAACGCGTCGGCAACCCCCTCGGCGATCACCGGCTTGCCTTCCAGCCTCCGCTCCCCCTGGCGGGTCACCACCCACGCCACCTGCCGCGCTTCCGTGATCTCCTCCCCCCGATTGGCCACCACAACCGCATAACGCTCCAGGCGCCGGTGCGCTTCCGCCATGAGCTCCTCGTGGCCCACGCCCTCCAGGTATTTGAAACTCACGATCGGCATCGCCGGCGCCGCCGCCGCCGCCAGATCGATCACCTTTTCCGTGGGCTCCAGCTCCAGCCGCCAGCCAGTTTGGCCACTTGCTTGCTTGCCCGCCACCACCTCCCGCGGCCGATAGTCCGCCACAGCGGCCGAAAGCACCGCCGCTTCCGCCCCTGCCGCCACCTCGGCCAGCACCCGCTCCCGGTAGGCGTCATAGGTGGGGGCCACCGTCACCTCCGGCAGCCAGGCGGCTGGTCGCCAGCCCCCATCGCCGAGCACCAGACGGCTGTCGGCGCCGCGCCGCAACAGCTCCTCATGGATCGCGGCGCCGAGCTGGCCGCGAAAGCGTCCTGTGATCCGCCGCACCCCGTCGATGGGCACAGGCGTCGGCCCGCCCGTCACCAGAATCCGCCGCCCCCGCAGCGGCGAGCGGCTCAAGGCCCGGCACAGGGCCGCCACCAGCAGCTCCTCCTCCGGCAGGTTGTGCTTCCCGCAGGCATCCCTCGGTGGCACAAACCGCACCCCCAGCGCCGCCAGCCGCCGGCCGTTGGCCTCCAACACCGCGTTGTGCAGGGTGCCGTGCATCGTCGGCGCCATCACCACCTCCGTCTCGCCCCGTGCCAACCGTCCCAGGGCGGAAGCCAGGGTGGCGGTGAGCACCGTGTCGGCGATGCCGTTCGCCGCCTTGCCGATGGTGTTGTAGGTGGCTGGAGCCACGAGATAGGCGGCAAAGTCCTTGTCGTCGCTGAGGTGTTCCGCCCGCCAGGTGAGCTCTCGCACCAGAGGCCGGCAGGTGCTCCACTCCAGGGCCTCCGCTCCCACGTAGCGCAAGGCTTCCGCCGAGCAGAAGGCCGTCACCTCCGCGCCCCTCCGTCGCAAGGCCCGGGCCAGCAGCGGCGCCTTCATCGCCGCGATGCCGCCACCTACCAGCAGGGCGATGGGCAGGCCCTCCAGGTGGCGCGACAGCAGCGGCACGGCGTGGTCGCCGATGGCCGGGCTGGCGGGGGGGCGGAACGACCAATCAAAGGCGCCGCCCACGCCTCAAATCCCCAACCGGTCGTAGATCACCCCCAACCGGGCTTGATGGGGGGCGGTGGCGAAGCAGGCCTCCAGCCGCTGCGGGCTCAGGTGAGCGCTCACCTCCGGATCCGCCGCCAGGTTGGCGCGGAAATCGCCCCCTTCGCTGTTCCAGGCGGCATGGGCATGGCGCTGAACCAGGGCGTAAGCCTTCTCCCGGCTCAACCCCGCCGCCACCAGCTCCAGCAACACCCTCTGGCTGAACACAACGCCGCCATAGACGTTCAGGTTGCGGGCCATGTTGTCCGGATACACCCCCAGCCCTTGCACCACTTCGGTCATCTCCCGCAGCATGAAATGCAGCGTCACCGAGCAATCGGGCAGCATCATTCGTTCCACGGAGCTGTGGCTGATGTCGCGCTCGTGCCAGAGCGCCATGTCCTCCAGCGCCGCCACGGTGTACCCGCGCAACACCCGCGCCAGTCCGCTGATGCGCTCGCTGCGGATCGGATTGCGCTTGTGGGGCATGGCCGAACTGCCTTTCTGGCCCTTGGCGAAGTTTTCCTCCACCTCCAGCACATCCGTGCGCTGCAGGTTGCGGAGCTCCGTCGCGAACCGCTCCAGAGACGCGGCGATCAGGGCCAGGGTCTGCACGTACTCCGCATGGCGATCGCGGCTGATCACCTGGGTGCTCGCCGTGTCGGGCACCAGGCCGAGCAGCCGGCAGGTGATGGCCTCCACCTCCGGGTCGGTGTTGGCGTAGGTGCCCATGGCGCCGCTGATCTGCCCCACCGCCACGGTGGTCTTCAGCCGGGCCAGGCGCTCCTGGTTGCGCAGGGTTTCCGCCAGCCAGCCCGCCACCTTGAATCCGAAGGTGATCGGCTCGCCGTGGATGCCATGGGACCGACCGATCATCACGGTGTCCTTGTGCTGCCGCGCCAGGGTGCGCAGGGCCTCGATCAGGGCCGCCTGCTCCTTCTCCAGCTCCTCCACGGAGGCCTTCAGCTGCAGGGCCAGCCCCGTGTCGAGCACGTCGGAGCTCGTCATGCCCACATGGATGTAGCGCCCCGCGTCGCCCACGTGTTCATTCACATTGGTGAGGAAGGCGATCACGTCATGCTTCACTTCCGCCTCGATCTCCAGGATGCGCGCCTCGGAGAACGCCGCCCGCTGGCGGATCTGCTCCATCGCCTCCGCCGGCACCCGTCCAAGCTCGGCATTGGCCTGGCAGGCGGCGATCTCCACCTCGAGCCAGCCGCGAAACTTGGCCTCTTCGCTCCAGAGGCAACCCATTTCAGGAAGGGTGTAGCGCTCGATCAAGGGCGATGGGGGGAGCAGGCCCCCAACTTATCGGGCCACCGGAAACGGACGCCGCAGCCGCCAGAGGTTTCGGGTCAGGCCGCGGACGTGAGCTGGCGGTGGGCCACCTCCAGATGGAGCAGGGTGCCCCAGGATTGTTGACGCACCCAGCAACGCCCCCCCCGGCAATGAATCACCTGAAACGGCGGCAGGTCATCGGGGTGGTCATGAAACCGCACGAAGGTGCCCGGGCGGAGCAGCTCGAAGACGTCCGCCTGTCCCTGCTGAAGCCCGAGATCTCGTGCCATGGTCAGCCACCGAGTAGGCGTCATCTTCTCCTTCTTGCCGGGGGAGCGGGCAGCTCCTTGGTTTTTGTTTCGTTTTCTGCGTGGAAATCATGACCAAACGGCAGCGGCTCGATCTTCTGCTGACGCAGCGCGGGCTCGCCGCCAGTCGGGAGCAGGCCCAGCAGCTGATCCGGGCCGGCTGGGTGCGCCAGGGCGACCGGGTGTTGGACAAGCCCGGCACCGCCCTCCCCGCCGACGCCCCCCTGCAAGTGGCCGCCCGTCCGCGCTTCGTCTCCCGGGGGGGCGACAAGCTGGAGGCTGCCCTGAGGGCCTTCCCGCTTCCCGTTCGCGGGCGGGTGTGCCTCGATGGGGGGCTCTCCACCGGAGGCTTCACGGATTGCCTGCTGCAGCATGGCGCCGAGCGCGTCTACGGCATTGATGTGGGCTACGGCCAGGTGGCCTGGAGCCTCCGCACCGATCCCCGCCTGGTGCTGCGGGAGCGCACCAACCTCCGGCACCTCACCCCCGAGGTCCTCTACGGGCCCGATGACCCCTGGCCCGATCTGGCCGTCGCCGATCTGTCCTTCATCGCGTTGCGTGTCGTGCTGCCCGCCCTCGGGGGGCTCCTGCGACCGCGTTTCCCCGACATGGGGCTGGATCTGGTGCTGCTGGTGAAGCCCCAGTTCGAAGTGGGGCGGGAGGGGGTGGGCAAGGGCGGCGTGGTGCGGGACCCTGCCGCCCACGTGGCGGCGATCAAAGGGGTGCTGACAGCGGCGGAGGCCTTGGGTTGGCGGGGGCGGGGCCTGGTGGGCTCCCCCATCACCGGCCCGGCCGGCAACCACGAATATCTGCTCTGGCTGGCCACCCCCTTGGCGGGTCGGCGTCCAGAACAGCTGGAGCACGGCGGCGGGAGCGATGAGGACCTTTCGGGAGAAGTCGGCGTGCCGGAGGAGTGGGATCCCTCCAGAATCTCGGAGGTCGTGGCTTCCACCCTCGGGGGATGAGCGGAGATCGCCGGGCGCCGCCTTAGATGGCGTCGCTGTCCCGATCGCCGGTGCGGATGCGGATCACCGCTTCCACCGGGGAGACAAAGATTTTGCCGTCGCCGATTTCACCGGTGCGGGCCGCATCTTCGATGGCGGTCACAACACTGCTCACCTTGTCGTCATCCACCACGATCTCCAGTTTGAGTTTCTGCAGAAATTCCACGGTGAATTCCGATCCGCGGTAGCGCTCCACCTGACCTTTCTGACGCCCGAAGCCCCGCACCTCGCTCACCGTCATTCCGACGATGCCCGCGTTCACCAGCGCGATCTTCACGTCTTCCAGCTTGAAGGGGCGGATGATGGCCTCGATTTTTTTCATGGGGTGCGCTGAGGGGAAGCGGGGGGCCGGGGAAGTCTCTCAGACCCTTGGGGACAGGCAGTCCCGAAGGGTGCCTGCTGTGCGACCCATTAGGCCGCGAAGGGCAGGGCTTCGGGGTGGCCGTTGCTACCAACCCTCCCGGCCCCGGTGGGGAGCCACCTACGGTCCCAGCAGCCCCGTTTTCGCCCCATGACCACCCTCGACCCCGTTGCCCCCGCCCCGGAGCGCACCACGACCCCGCTCTACGGCCAGCGGGCGATCGAGGAGGGCTCCCTGATCTGCTTCCCCAACCCCCACCCCGGCCGCCCCTATGAGGTGTCGATCGAGCTGCCGGAATTCACCTGCCACTGCCCCTACTCCGGCTACCCCGACTTCGCGGTGTTGCGCCTTCTCTATCAGCCAGGCCCCCTGGTGCTGGAGCTGAAGGCCCTCAAGCTCTACATCAACAGCTATCGCAACCGCACCATCTCCCATGAGGAGGTGGCCAACCGGATCCTCGATGACCTGGTGGAGGCCTGTGATCCCGCCTGGATGGAGCTGGTGGCCGACTTCCATCCCCGCGGCAACGTGCACACCGTGGTGCGGGTCAGCCACGGCAGCCGTCAGCCCTGCTGATCCGCGTCTCCGCCGCGCACCAGCTTCGGCAGCTCCCGGGCGAAGGCGGTGAGGTTGCGGTTGCACAAGCCCGCCGCGTGCAGCCAGAGGGCGTCACCGCGCCGTTCCTCCACCACCCAGAGCTGACGGGTGGCCACCAGGCTGAGGGCGCCGCCGAGCAGAAGCACGGCAAAGCCGCTGTAGACCAGCGGCACCCCTGGATCCCGCTTGAAGAGCACGCCACTGGCCGGCACCACTCCCGCCACCCGCACGGGCAGACCCCGCACGTCCAACGACTCACCCCCGGGCCGCAGCAAGCCCAGGGAGGTGCCCTCGGCGTCGAACACCTCCACTGGTCCCTCCTCGCTGGTGAGTGTCAGCAGCACGGGCTGGCTGCCATCCGGCCGGGTGGGGAGCAGCAGGCCCCACACCTGCTCCCCGAGCTGGGGGAACCGCTGCAGGGGCAGATCCAGCACCGGCGACCGTCCGAGCTGAATCTGGATGGACGCCAGGGTCCAATCGGCCTGATAGAGGGTGATGCCCTGAAACCGCAGCGGATGGTTGACGCTGATCTCGACCGGGGCCTCCGGCGAGGCCTGGGTCGGGTCTGCGGGGGAGAGGAGGCGCAGGGTGGAAGTAAATTGCTCGGGTCGGCCCGCCGGGTCACGGGCGATCACGAAGCGGTCCAGCACCACCATGACCTGAGATCGCCCCTGCCGGTCCAGCAGCTCCAGGTCGCTTCCGGGCGCCAGAAAACGCTCCAGCCGCTGGCCCCCGAGGGCTCCCCAGGCCGCTCCCACCATCAACACCACCATCCCGCCGTGGACAAGCAGGGGGCCCACCCGTCCCACAAGCCCCTTGCGGGCGGCCAGCCGGCCCTCCTGTTCCCGCACGCTCCACCCCCTGGTCCGCAGCGTGCCCGCCAGGACCGGCAGGGCGCCAGGGTTGGCGGCGGGGAAGGTTTCCGCCAGGGTCAGCTTGCTCAGTTGGCGCGGCGTGGTGTAGTCGATCCAGCGCAGGGAGGCCTGGAGGGCGGGCCATTGGCGGCGCCAGCTGCAGAGCAGCAGGGCCAGCCCCAGCAGGGCGAGCAGGGCGAGAAACCAGCCGCTGGAATACACATGGTCAAGCCGCAGACGCAACAGGCCATCGGCGTTCAGCCAGCCCAGCCAAGGGGCATCGTCGTAGCGCTGGTGATAGAAGGAGGCGGGTTCCTTCTGGGGGATGGCAGTGCCCAGCCCGCTGGAGATCGCGATCAACAGCAGCAGCAGGATCGCCAGGCGCAGGTCGGCCAGCCAGGCCACCAGGCGCGACAGGTACCGCCAGGGGGGGGATGGGGGTGGGAGGGTGCTCATGCCAGGTGGGCGGCCAGGGTGAGGGCGCCGGTGGTGAGCAGCACCACCCCGCTGATTGGAGGAATCCACTGTCCCACCAGCCGCAGACGCAGCAGGCTGGGCAGACTCGCGGCCATCGTGCCCGCCAGCAACAAGGGCATCACCTGGCCGGCACCGAAGCAGGTGAGCAGGAGCAGGCCCGCCAGGGGGCGTCCGGTCTGGGCCATCCTGGCGAGGAGCACGGCGAGCACCGGGGTGGTGCAGGGGGTGGAGGCCAGGCCGAAGGCCAGGCCCGCCGCCAGTGGCGCCAGGGGGGCGGGGACCTTGCGGCGCCATTGCTCCGGGTCGGGCCCGGCCGGCAGCCGCAGGGGAAGCAGCCCGAGCAGCTGAAGCCCCATCAGCACCGCCACCACCGCCACGAGCAGGGACACCCCTTCCGGGATCTGGCCGTAGAGGCGGCCGAGGAGGCTGCTGCTGAAGCCAAGAAGAACAAGGGAGGCCACGATGCCCCCGCTGAAACTGAGGCTGCGACGCCAGGGCAACGCCAGGGGCGCGGAAGGCGTGGCGGGGAGGGTGGGGGAGGTGCTGAATCCCGCCAGGTAGGCCAGGGTGACCGGCAGCAACGAGAGGGAGCAGGGGCCGAGGCTGGTGAGCAGACCCCCCAGAAACACCAGCCCAAGGGTGAACGGCGTGGGATGGCTCAGGGACGCGTTCAACAGGGCCTCGCTGGAGCGGGTCCAGTCAGCGAGCTGGAGCCCGAGGCTGGTCATCGGCTGGGGGCACTTGGCGCTCAGCCTATCGGTCTCGCCGCGGGGCGTCGCCGCCGGGGGCGGGCGGTTTCCATCCCCGCCGATTCCAGGGAGCAGCGCACGAGCAGACCGGCCACCAGCAGGCTGCTCAGGAGGGAATTGCCGCCGTAGCTGATCATCGGCAAGGGCAGCCCGGTGGTGGGCATGGAGCCTGTGGCCACGGCGATGTTGAGGATCGACTGGCCCACCAGCAGGACCGTGCAGCCGATGGCCACCAGGCGATGCTGGGGGCTGGAGCAGGAGAGGGCCACCCGCAGGCCGACAAATCCGAACAGGATGAGAAAGAGCAGAAAGATCAGGCAGCCGACAAAGCCAAATTCCTCGGCAAACACGGCGAAAATGAAGTCGGTGGTCTGAATCGGAAGGTAGTGCAGCTTCTGGGTGGAAAGCCCGAAGCCTTGGCCCAGCACACCGCCGGAACCGATGGCCAACAAACTCTGGACCAGCTGATAGCCGGAGCCCCGATCATCCTTCCAGGGATCCAGGAAGGAGATCACCCGGTCGCGCTGATAAGAATTGATCATGATGCTCGCGCTGCCAAGCAGGGCGCCGCCGGCCGCGGCCCCCAGGAGCTGGAGCAGGGGACGCCCCCCCGCCAGGGCCATCAGCCAGAGCAGCAGACCCGTCAGAGCGGCCGTGCTCAGATTCGGCTGCTTGAGGATCAGCAGGATGAGCACGCCGAACACCGCCAACCACAACAGCTTCTGGTCCGCTCCGATGCGGCGCCAGTGCGAAAAGAGCACGGCCCCCTGCAG
>JBKDSZ010000004.1:0-4593 GCA_046340375.1 Cyanobacteriota bacterium
GGTCTTCGGCCCAGCGGGGGGACATGCGCAGGAGCATCAGGGCCCAGTCCTGGGCATCGGTGCCCCCCGCGCCGGCGTTGATGCTGAGCACGGCGCCCTCCTTGTCGTAGGGGCCGCTGAGGAGGCGTTCGAGTTCCCAGCGATCCAGATCCCCGCGCAGCCGTTGCAGGCCGCCATGGGCCTCGCTCAGCAGCTCCTCATCCGGTTCCAGGTCATGGAGCTCGAGAGTGGCGCGGGCATCGTCCACGAGACCACGCCAGCGCTGGAGTTGATCGAGCTGGGCGCGCACCTCATCGAGCTGGCGCATCTGGCGCTGCGCCTGGGCTTGGTCGTCCCAGAAGCCGGGCTGGGCGGCGAGTTGTTCGAGATCCTGCTGGCGCGCTTTCAGGGCAGGGACGTCAAAGACAGTCCTGGGCATGGCCCAGGCGGTCGCTGAGTTCGGAGAGGTCGCGCTTGAAATCCGTCAGATCGAGCACGGGGCACCAGGGGGAAGTGGCTCGAAGCTATCAGCGCGCCCGAAGGCGCCCTTAGGATCCGCCCTGCCACACCCGACGCCCGATGCCTCCCCTCGACCCAGCGGAGAGCGCTGGCCCCGTCTCCAACGCTCCCGTCGCCACGGTGGAGATCTACACCTGGCGGGCCTGTCCGTTCTGCATCCGGGCGAAGGGTCTGCTGGATCGCAAGCGGGTGGCCTATCGCGAATACCCCATCGACGGCGACAACCAAGCCCGGCGGGCGATGACCGAACGGGCGGAGGGCCGCAGCAGCCTGCCCCAGATCTTCATCAACAACCAGCCCATCGGCGGCTGCGACGATCTGCATGCGCTGGAGCGCAGTGGACAACTCGATTTTCTCCTGGGACGGCAGGGGTGAGGCACGCGCGCGAGGGGAGCGACGGAGCGGTGCTCGATCCAGCCGGCCACCGTCAGCTGTTTGTGATCGATCCGCTGGAGCGGCTCAACCCGGCCAAGGACTCCTCCGTGGCCCTGATGCAGGCGCTGCAGCGGACGGGCGGCCAGCCCTGGTGCTGTGAGCTGACGGATCTCTCCGCTGAACCCCACCCCGACGGCGGCTATGGCGCCTGGGTGCGGGCGTGCCCGCTGGAGCTGGCGGAGATGGGCTGCCGGGAGGGGCAATGGCAGGTGCCGGATCCCTGGGTGCGACGGGGCCCGGTCCAGTGGCTGCCGCTGGATCGGTTCCCGGTGGTGTGGATGCGGAAGGATCCGCCCGTGGATGAGGCCTACCTCTACGCGACCCATCTGCTGGAGCTGGGGGAGCGGCGGGGGGTGCGGGTGATCAATCGGCCGGCGTCGTTGCGGGCCTGGAATGAACAGCTCAGCGCCCTGCGCTTCGGACACCTCATGGCGCCGACGGTGGTGAGCAGCCGGGTGGACACCTTGGCGGCCTTCGCGCGGGAGCAGGGGGAGGTGGTGCTCAAACCCCTGGCGGGGCGGGCGGGCCAGGGGGTGGTGTTCGCCTCGGCGGCGACGGCGGGCCTGCGGGCGCTGTTGGAGCTGGTGACCCAAATGGAAGCCTTGCCGGTGATGGCCCAGGCCTTTCTCAGCGGCGTGCGAGCGGGCGACAAGCGCATCCTGCTGGTGGACGGGGAGCCCCTCGGGGCGGTGAACCGGGTGCCATCCGGGGAGGAGTTCCGCAGCAACCTGGCGGTGGGGGGCACCCCGCAGGCGACGGAGCTGACGGAGGCGGAACGGGCGATCTGCGCCGAACTGGCCCCCGCGCTTCGGGCGGAGGGCCTCTTCTTTGTCGGCATCGACGTGATTGATGGCCGGCTGAGTGAAATCAACGTCACCAGCCCCACCGGCGTGCGGGAGGTGGAGCGGCTGGGGGGCATTCCCCTGGCGGATCAGACGATCGCCCGGCTGCTGGCCCCCGCGCCGACGGGCAGCAACTGATCCCGCAGCACCCGCAGCTTCAGGGCCACCTCCCGCTCCTCCCGATCCGGCGCCGATCCCCGCACCAGGCCCGCGCCCGCAGTGATCTCCAGGCTGCCGGGACGGAGCAGGCCGCTGCGGATCGCCACCCGCAGCTCGCTGTCGCCCTGGTTGTCGATCCAACCGATGGGAGCGGCGTAGTGGCCCCGCTCGAAGGGTTCCAGCGTGCGCAGCCAGGCCATGGCTTCCCGCCGGGGCAGGCCGGCCACCGCGGGGGTGGGGTGGAGCGCCTCCGCCAGGGCCAGGGGGCTCACCCCCCGCAGCGGCGCGGTGATCGGGGTGTGGAGGTGCACCAGGCCGCCATGGCGGGCGAGGCGGGGATGGCGGGGGCGATGGGGCGCCAGACCGGACCGGCGGAGCACCTCGGTGATGGTCTCCACCACCAGCTCATGCTCGTGGCGGTCCTTGTCGGAGGCGAGGAGATCGCACGCCCCGGCACCACTGGGCCGGGTGCCGGCGAGGGCATCGGTGCGGAGCAGGCCCTGCCGCAAGCTGAACAACCGCTCGGGGGAGGCCCCGAGGAGGGTGGCCTCGCCGGTGGTCTGCCAGAGAAAACGGCAGCTGCCGGGCTGGCTGCGGCGCAGGTGGGCCAGGAGCAGCCGCGGATCCAGGGCCCCCCCCAGCTCCAACCGCTGCCGGGCCGCGAGCACAAGCTTGCGCAGATCCCCCTGCTCCACCAGGGCGAGGCCGCGATGGAGGGCCGTCCGGTAGGCGTCCCGCCAATCGGAGCAGCGGGCGACGATCGGCGCGAAAGCAGCGGCGGGTCTGGGCAGGTCGGCGTCGAGGGCGGCCAGGGATTCGAGGTGGCGGGCCATCTCCCAGAGCTCCTCCGCCACGCCGCGGGGGGTGATGGCGCCCCCCAGGCCGCGCTGCAGCCGCAACCAACACTGCCGCCCCTGACGGCTCAACTGCCAGCGGGGCAGCACCGCCTCCACTCCGGGCGTGGCGCCGCCCTGCTGGAGGGGGCTGTCAAAGAAGGCGAAGGCCAGCACCACCCGGGGCCGGGCCAGGGGGGGCAGGGGATCGGGGGAGACGGCCAGCCGTTGCAAGCTGAGCCCGCAGAAGCGCTGGGCCAGCTCGAAGCGCCGCGGACCACTGAGCTGCAAGCTGTTGCAGCGTCCGCTGGCGGCGAGGGTGAGGCCCGGGGCGCCATCCCAGAGGAAACGGAAGGGATCGCCGGCCTCAAGGGCGGGCAGCAGGGCCAGGGGATCGAGGCTGGTGGCGTCGCCGACCTGAAGGGGGAGGGCCAGGCTGAGCACGGGCTCCTCCTCCAGGGCGGCGCCCGCAGCGAGCTCCGCGCGGCGGGCCAGGGCGGCGGCCGCGGCGAGCAACCCGGGAAAGGTCGGGGGGGCCAGCACCAGGGGAGCCTCGGATCTGGGTCGAAGAGCTGCTCAAATGTATGGGTCTTTGTCCGTTCCACACCGGTGCCAGGCCCGCTGGAGCCCCAGGTCGTCGCAAGCCGTTACGCCCCGTCCGCCCCGCCGACCGCCGTCGATGGGGGGGACTTGGATCGCGGGCGGTTGTGGCGGGCGGCGATCAAATGGCCGATGTATGCGGTGGCCGTCATGCCGGTGCTGCTGGCCGCCGGCTGGCGGCTGGGGGAGGGGTTGCCGGTGCGGGTCGCCCAGGTGGGGTTGTTCCTGTTGGCGGCGGTGCTGCTCCTGGCCTGGGAAAATCTGGCCAACGACGTCTTCGACGCCGACACCGGCGTGGACGCGGTGGGCAAGCCCCAGTCGCTGGTGAATCTGACGGGTCGGCGGGATCGGGTCGCCCTGCTGGCCCATGGCTGCCTGGTCCTGGGCCTGGCGCTGATGGCCCTGGTGGCGCTGCGCAGCACCCCCGTGGTGTTGGCCCTGGTGCTCGCCTGCTGCGGGTTGGGGTATCTGTATCAGGGTCCGCCGTTCCGGTTGGGCTATCGGGGGCTGGGAGAACCCTTGTGCTGGCTGGCCTTCGGTCCCCTGGCCACCGCCGCCGCCCTGATGGCCGTGGCGCCCCCGCCCGCCGCTCCGGCGCCCATCCCCTGGCCGTCGGCCCTGGGGTTGGGCGCGGGCCCGGCCCTGGCCACCACCCTGGTGTTGTTCTGCTCCCATTTCCACCAGGTGGCGGAGGACGCCGCCCATGGCAAGCGGTCGCCTGTGGTGCGGCTGGGCACGCGGCGCGCGGCGGCCCTGGTGCCCTGGTTCGTGGCGGGCAGCCTGGCCCTGCAGTGGGCCCCGGTGGTTTTGGGGTGGTGGCCCCTCACGGCCCTGCTGGCGGGACTGGGAGTGCCGCCGGGTCGGGCCTTGATCCGTCTGCTCGCCGCAGGACACGACCAGCCGGGCCGGGTGGCGGGGAGCAAATTCCTGGCCCTGCGCTTTCAGGCCCTGAGCGGTCTGGGATTGGCGGCGGGGCTGGCCCTCGGGCCCTGGTGGCAGGGGTTGGTGGGGCGGTGAGCGGGGGAGACCGCCTCCGGCTGCGGTGGCGGCCCTTCTCCTTTCGCCTCACCGCCCCGCTCCAGACGGCCGCCGGTGGCCTGGCGCGTCAGCGGGGCTGGCTGTTGCGTCTGGAAACGGTGGAGGGGGCGGTGGGCTGTGGTGACTCCCCTCCCCTGGGCCCGGGCTCGATCCCAGGGGGTGGCCTCGAGCGGGCGGGCTGTGGCCGG
>JBKDSZ010000005.1:0-11588 GCA_046340375.1 Cyanobacteriota bacterium
GAGCAGCCATGACGACCTCCCTGCCCTCCCCCCCCTCCCCCACGCGGCCGGACCACCCCCCCCACAGGCTGCAGGTGGAGGCGATAGCCACCGACACCACCGCCAAACCCTCCCACGACTGGGACCGCAGCCGTTTTGACATCGAATTCGGCCTGCGCAACGGCACCACTTACAACGCTTTTCTGGTGCGGGGCGAGCGCACCGCTCTCATCGATACCAGCCACCTGAAATTCGCCGACACCTGGCTGCCGGCGCTGGAGGAATTGATCGATCCAAAAGCGATCGATGTGTTGATCGTGTCCCACACCGAGCCTGATCACTCCGGCCTGATCGGCCACCTCCTGGAGCGCAATCCCGAGCTGGAGATCGTTGGCTCCAAGGTGGCGATTCAATTTCTGGAAAACCAGGTGCATCGCCCCTTCCGCAGCCGGGCGGTGAAAACGGGAGACAGCCTCGACCTGGGCACCAATCCCAGCAGCGGTGTGGCCCACGCCTTCACCTTTCTGAGCGCTCCCAACCTGCACTGGCCCGACACGATCTTCTCCTTCGATCAAGGCACGGGCATTCTCTACACCTGCGACGCTTTCGGCCTGCACGCTTGCTCCGATGAGCTTTACGACGCGGATCCCGGGGCGATCGCGCCTGATTTTCGCTTCTACTACGACTGCCTCATGGGGCCCAATGCCCGCAGTGTGCTGCAGGCCCTCAAGCGGATGGAGAGCCTGCCGACGATCACGACCATCGCCGTCGGCCACGGCCCCCTGCTGAAGCACCACCTGCCCTTGTGGATCGGCGACTACCGCGACTGGAGCAGCGAGCGCAGCGCCGAAGGCCCCTATGTGGCGGTGGGGTACATCAGCCAGCACGGCTTCTGCGACCGGCTCAGCCAGGCGATCGCCCGCGGCGTGGGCAAGGCCGGCATCGCCACCCAGCTGGTGGATCTGCGCGCCACCGACGCCCAAGAGCTCTCCGCCCTTGTGGGCGAAGCTGCGGCCGTTGTGGTGCCCACCTGGCCCGCCCGGGCTGACGCCGACCTGCAGTCCTCGATCGGCACCCTGCTGGCCGCCCTACACACCAAGCAGTGGGTGGGGATCTATGACGCCTTCAGCGGCAACGACGCGCCGATCGACACCGTGGCCACCCAGCTCCGGGAACTGGGTCAACGGGAAGGCTTCGCCCCCCTGCGCATCCATCACGTGCCCGAACCCGGCGACTACCAGCGCTGCGAGGAGGCCGGCACCGACCTGGGCCAGCTGCTCACCAAATCCAAGGCCATCGCCGCGATGAAATCCCTCGACGGCGATCTCGACAAGGCCCTCGGGCGCCTCTCCGGCGGCCTCTACGTCGTCACCGCCCGGCAGAGCGAGGGAGAGGCGGCCCGCACCGGGGCGATGGTGGCCAGCTGGGTGAACCAGGCGAGTTTCGATCCGCCGGGCCTCACGGTGGCCGTCGCCAAGGACCGGGCCATCGAGGCCCTGCTGCAGGTGGACGATCGCTTCGTGCTCAACATCCTGCGGGACGACAATCACCAGCCCCTGCTGCGCCATTTTCTCAGGCGCTTCCCGCCTGGCGCCGATCGTTTCGCTGGCATCGCAACCCTGGAGGGAGCGGCGGCCGGGGGGCCCGTGCTGGGTGACGCCCTGGCCTATCTCGGCTGCCGCGTCATTCAGCGCCTGGAAACTCCCGACCACTGGGTGGTCTACGCCCTGGTGGAGGAGGGAAATGTGGCGGACGCCTCCGCTCTCACCGCCGTCCATCACCGCAAAGTGGGCAACCACTATTGAGGTTGTCGGCTCCGTCGTTCTCCCTTGCCAGCCGCTCCCGCCCCATGGCCCAACCCCCCTCCGCCCTGACCGTGGGCCCCCCCCCCGCGGATTCACCCTCGGCCAACGCCCCGTCGGCCCGCTCGGTCATCACGCTGCCGATCGATCCGGGCCTCCTCTGCCTGCGGGGATTGAGCCCCCGGCGGCTGCGTTTCGAGGTGGAATATGCCCTGGAGCGGGGCACCACGGCCAACAGCTTCCTGTTGGAGGCCGGATGGGCCGCGGACGGCCATTGCGTGCCGCCGGTGTTGATCCATCCGCCGGGCATGACCTACGCCGAACCCTTTTTCCAGGCCCTGGCGGAGCGGGTGCCAGTGGAGGCGCCTCTGAAGGTGGTGGTGGGAGTGGTCAACCCCAACCGGGTGGAGCTTTTGCGGGCCATGGTGGAGCGCTGGCCCCAGCTCGCCCTGGTGGCCTCCAACGCGGGGGCCCGCCTGGTGCGGGAGCTCTGGGACCAGCGCCGGCCGACGGCGGAGGGCGCCTCAGACACCGGGGCCGCCGTGCCCCTGCCCCCGATCGACGTGGTGAAGCAGGAGGTGTGCCGGCCCCTGGCGGGAAACCTGCGGCTGCGGCTCATCCCCGCCCCCACGCCCCGCTGGCCCGGGGCGCTGATGGCCTTTGAGGAGAGCACGGGCCTGCTGATGAGCAGCAAGTTCTTCTCCGCCCACATCTGTGTGGACACCTTCGCGGAGATCAACCGCAGCAGCACGGAGGAGGATCGCCGCTGGTTCTACGACTGTCTGATGGCGCCGATGGCCCGGCAGGTGGAGGGGGTGCTCGATCGGATCGACGACCTGCCCATCCGCACCATCGCCCCCTTCCACGGCCCGGCGATCGCCACCAGCTGGCGCAGCCTCCTGGCCGACTACCGCCGCTGGGGGGAGGGCCAGGCCCGCGCCCGCCTCTCCGTGGGGCTCCTTTATGCCAGCGCCTACGGCAACACGGCCGCCATCGCCGACGCTCTGGCGCGGGGCGTCTCCCGCACGGGGGTGCGAGTGGAAAGCATCAACTGTGAGTTCAGCGCACCGGAGCAGCTGCTGGCGGCGATCCGCAGCAGCGACGCCCTGCTGATCGGCTCCCCCACCCTCGGCGGCCACGCCCCCACACCGATCGTCTCCGCCCTGGGAACCGTTCTGGCGGAAGGCGACCGCGCCAAGCCCGTGGGCGTGTTCGGCAGCTTCGGCTGGAGCGGTGAGGCCATTGATCTGCTGGAGAGCAAGCTGCGGGATGGCGGCTTCGCCTTCGCCTTCGAGACGATCCGGGTGCGGTTCAGCCCGGATCCCGCCACCCTGCGGTCGCTGGAGGAAACCGGCACGGCCCTCGGCCGTCGCCTCCAGACCGAGCAGCGGCGGCGCCAGTTGCGCAGCCCCGGCGGCGGCCTGCAGGAAAGCCGCAGCCAGCCGGCGATCCAGGCCCTGGGGCGGGTGGTGGGCTCCCTCTGCGTGCTCACCGCCCGCAAGGGGGAGGGAGAGGGATCCCTGGCGGGGGCGATGGTGGCGAGCTGGGTGAGCCAGGCCAGCTTCAATCCCCCGGGCTTCACGGTGGCGGTGGCGAAGGATCGGGCGGTGGAGGGGCTGCTGCACATCGGTGACCACTGCGCCCTGAACGTGCTCGCGGCGGGGCGGGAGAAGCCGCTGATGAAGCACTTCCTCAGCCCCTTCCCGCCCGGCGCCGATCGCTTCGCGGGCCTGGAGATCAGCGAGAGCCCCGGCCACCAGCCGATCCTCAACGCCGCCCTGGCCTGGATCGAGGCCACGGTGAAGCAACGCCTGGATTGCGGCGACCACTGGCTCCTCTATGCCGAAGCCCGGCACGGGGCCGTGCTGGACGCGTCGGGCACCACCGCCGTCCACCAGAGGCGCACGGGGGCGGCGTATTAGGCGCGGATCCAGGGAGCGGGCGGAAGCGGCAAGCTGGACAGACCCGGCAAAAGAAGATGAAATCGAGGTTAAGATACGGTTGAAGCCATAACACGGACAGAACGACAGATCCCTTCAAGCAAGGGGTTTCGCTTCTGCTTCCGAGCGCGCGGGTTAGCCTGAACCCCAGGCCGGATGCGTCACCACAATGACCCTGCCAGGGCACGAATCGCCGCAGGAGGCTGTCTTGCCTGCCAGCGCCGATGCCAACCCCACCAGTGGCGCCTTCGCCCGGGAGTTGATCCATCGCCAGCTCCGGCGGCTGGGACACCTGCAGGCGGAGGTGCAGGCCGATCGCGACCCGGAGCCGCTCCACCAATTGCGGGTGAGCCTGCGGCGGCTGCGCACGGTTCTCGCCCAGTTCACGCCCGCTCTCGTGCTCCCCGAGGGGGTCACGGAGCGGCGCATCGCGTCCGTGGCCCGGCGCAGCGGCCTTTGCCGCGACCTCGATGTGCTGAACCTGCGCCTGCGGGAGCAAATCCTGCCCCGCCTTCCCGCGAGCGAGCGGCGCAGCCTGAAAGGGGCGCTGAAGCGACTGGAGCAGGACCGGCAGCAGGCCTTCCACACCCTGCTGGAGGCCCTCCACAGTGGCCGCTATCTCAAGCTGCTGGCCCGGCTCCACACGTGGGACAAGCAGCCCCGCTTCACGCCCCTCGGGGACCTGCCGCTGGTGCCATGGCTGCACGAGTGGCAGGCCCCCTTCACGGCCGGGCTGTTTCTCCATCCCGGCTGGACGGCAGCCGATCCCGAAGCGGAGTCGCTGCACGACTTGCGCAAGCGCATCAAACAGGCGCGGTATGCCCTGGAACCTCTGGAGAGTTGGTGCTCGCCGCCCCTGCTGGACTGGATCCAAAGCCTTCGACAGGCCCAGGACCACCTCGGCGAGCTCCATGATCTGCAGATCCTCCAGCACGGTTTCATCGAAAGCGACCGGCGGGGCCCATCCCCGGACCGGCCCGTGCTCCAAGGGGAGATCGCGGCCCTGCAAGAGCTGCACTGGCAACGCTGGCACGCGCTGACCGCACAGCTGCGGGAGGACCAGCAGCGGCGGGCGATCCAGCGCCAGCTGCTGACGCTCGGCGAAGAAATCGGGCCCTGAGGAGAGCCTTCGGGAGGGGGGGCCGCGCCGAGAAGCGAAACGCTCAAAAGAGGAAAGAACCCCACCGACAATCCATAGCTTTGCGAAGATGACGCCTCACGCTGTGTCCAGGCTGAACGCGAGGGGAACGATGGCCAAGGGGGGACGCCGATTTGTTTCCGGCTCAACCGCCCGGACGATTGGCCGCCTGGGTCTGGCCACCTTCTGTTCGACAGCCCTCTGCGTCAGCAGCTTTGAACTCATCCTCAGGAACACCCACCTCATCAGAGGTTCCACCTCGATCGTCGTCGCTTTGGCGGTGGCTTTGGCGTCCGTTTCCATGCCGTTCTGCATCGCCATTTATGCCGCCCGGGCCGCCTTTCGGAGGCGGGCGGCCAAGGAAGGGCTGCTGGTGATCTTCACGGGCTACATGGCCGTTCTGATTTCCTTTGCCGGCGTCTACTACTCCTTTGCGGTGATTTCCGATTATCACGATGCCCACAGTTTCGCCAATTTTTACATGCACTCCGCCAGGCAACTGGACGCAGGCAACTTGAAGCAGGTCCCCGTCCGCGGGAAAGATGAAAAGGCGTTCAGTGGCATCCGCTATGCCACCTGGAGCGGCCTTGCGGATGTGGCACGACCCTCCTTCTGGCATCCGAGCGCCATCGTCAGCGACGATCTGCTGCTCAACGCAGCCAGGCGGTATGCGCCCAAGATCCCGGGAGCCGCTTCCAGCCAGAGGTTTGAGCCAACCTTCCAGGCGAGCGAGCGCCTTCCAACCTTCCTGCAATGCCTGCACTTCAGCGTCGTGACGATGGCCACGGTCGGCTATGGAGACATGAATCCCAACAAATGGTATTCGCAGCTGGCGGTGGACATTCAGATCATGATCGGCCAGATCTTGGTCGTTTTTGCCTTGGGTTGCGTCCTGGGGAGATGGTGGGACTAGACCCTCACAGGATCGCTCCCGGCTTGCCCCGCGGCCCCATCCGGGGCGATGGCTGAGGCCTGGACTTCGTCCCAGTGCCGGGATCAGATCGTGGGGGCGGGCCTGGAAGCCGCCGTGCCAATGGCGGAGGCGATCGAGGCGGCCAATCAGAAGCATCTGTGCTTTCCCACCAGGTGATTCAGTGAGCAGCGCGACCAGGCTCACGTCCAAATGGTGTCAGCCGGAAGTTGGGGTGGGCAGGCATGGGGTGTGAGCTCACACCCCCATGAATCGCACCTCACCGGGTCTGTGTCCTCAGTCGCAGGCCAGCCTCCGATGGGCTGAGCCACGATCCCTTGGAGACATCACCTCTGAGGGCGTTGACTCTGGCGGTCGCCATCGCTGCACTCTGGCGCGCCTCGCGGGCGCACAGGGCTGCAGCCGCAAACAATTTGTGAATGATTTCCGTTACCCCCGGGCCCGCAGGCAATAATTTGCAAGATCATCAACATCTTTCCCCCCAACCACCAAAATGAACCGTCGACTGATTGTTTGTTGCGATGGCACCTGGCAAGACCTTTTCCAAGGTTATCCAACCAATGTCGTGAAGACGGCCCAGGCGATCG
This sequence comes from Cyanobacteriota bacterium, assembly GCA_046340375.1. Classification (GTDB taxonomy): domain Bacteria; phylum Cyanobacteriota; class Cyanobacteriia; order PCC-6307; family Cyanobiaceae; genus Cyanobium. The sequence goes on from JBKDSZ010000005.1 coordinate 6,378, forward strand.
TGCCCATCGCCGAGGATGGACGCGACCAAATCATCCACTACGAAGAAGGGGTGGGAACGAAACAAATGTACAGCAAGAATTCCCTCGTTGATTGGCTCACAAAACTGGGTGGCGGTGGCCTTGGGCTGGGAATTGACAAAAAGATTCAGGCCGCCTACCGCTTCCTTTGCCTCAACTACACTGAAGGCGATGAGATTTATCTCTTCGGTTTCAGCAGAGGAGCATACACCGTGCGCTGCCTGGCAGGGTTGATTTACAACTCTGGCCTACCCCGGCGCAAATTTGTTCGCATGATTCCCGAGGCCTATGAGGTCTATCGCGACAGAGGTCGCGAGACCGCTCCCAAAGGACCGGCTGCCGTGAGCTTCCGCAATAGCTATGGGGATCGCGTGCCCATCAAAGCCTTGTGCTGCTGGGACACCGTGGCGGCCTTGGGCCTGCCGGACCTCATTCCCGGCGTGAAACTGGATGCCGAATTCAACAAACGCTACGCCTTTCATGACACGAAAATCAACCATACAATCGAACACGCTTTTCACGCCGTCGCCATTGATGAAAATCGAAAATCTTTTGACTATACGCCAATGGATTCAGACATTCCCGGCCAACTTTGCCAGGTTTGGTTTCCGGGCGGTCATGGCGCCGTGGGTGGAGGGAGCTTGGAGGAACGCAGCTTGTCTGATGGGGCGCTCAAGTGGATGTTCGACAACGTGAGGGCGCTGAACCTGAGTTTGGACGAGAATAATGTTGAATACGGAAAAGAAAACGGCCAAATGATGTTTGGAGTCAAACCCATGCCCAAAGCACCTTTTCCGTTGGCCGAATCAAAACTCGGCTACATATTGCGGACGTTGCCAAGCAACTTCAGCTTCAATGACTTGCATGTCAGCGCCAAAGAACGCTGGCATGATCCTCAATGCCGCTACCGGCCAGAGAATCTGCGAAAAGTTTGCGGAGCGGAACTCGACGCCTGGTGCGGCTGAAGGGGGCGGTCTCTGCCAGGAGAGGGCCCATCAAGCCCTCTCCTCCCCTTCCAACGCTCTGCCCCCTCAGCCGCTGACCACTTCCAGATTGATCTCCGCCACCACATCATGGTGGAGCTTCACCTGCACCTTGAAAGACCCGGTGCGATGGATGTCGGGGACGAGAATGTCGCGCCGATCGACCGGCTTGTTGGTGGCCTTCTCGATCGCTTCCGCCACATCCCCGTTGGTCACGGTGCCGAACAGCACGTCATCGCCTCCGGTCTGCTTCTTCACCGTGAAGCGGCCGATGGTGTTGAGGGCGGTGCGGAAGGCTTCCGCCTCCGCCTTGAGGGCGGCCTGGCGTTCCGCCTCTTTGGCCCGGCGATACTCCACCTGGCGCAGCACGGCGGCCGTGACGGGCACGGCCTTGCCGGTGGGAACCAGGAAGTTGCGGGCATAGCCGGGGGCCACTTCCACCAGGTCGCCGTTCTTGCCGAGGCTCAACACGTCCTCGCTGAGAACGACTTGCACGCGCTTGGCCATGACGGCGACCCTCGAACGGGAATGAACAGGAACCACCCACCCTACGCCAGGGTGCTCAGGCCCCCGAGGCGGTGCGGGGCAGCCGCACTCGGGTGGCCAGACCCAGTCGGCGCATCAGGTGGATGTGCAGCCAGGTGAGGTCGATCTGACGGCCGAAGCCATGGCGGGCGGAGTGGGGGAAGGCATGGTGGTTGTTGTGCCAGCCCTCGCCGAAGGTCAGCGCGGCGACCCAGGGGTTGTTGCGGGAGCGATCACCGCTGTCGTGGCTCACCTCGCCCCAGGCGTGGGTGGCGGAGTTCACCAGCCAGGTGCAGTGGTAGACGACCACCAGCCGCAGGGGAATGCCCCAGAGCACCAGGGCCCAGCCACCCGCGCCGCTGACGGTGCCCAGCCAATAGAGGAAGAGCCCGAGCACCAGCTGCAGGCCGAGGAACGACTTGTTCAGGAAGCGGTAGTAGGGATCGCGGGCCAGATCGCCGGTGAGGCGGGGCACGGCGGCCAGGGCCGGGATGTCCTCAAACATCCACAGCATGTGACTCCACCAGAAGCCCTTGTTGCTGTCGTGATGATCCGCATCCGTATCAGAGAACTTGTGATGGTGGCGATGGAGGCCCACCCAGTCGATCGGACCGTGCTGGCAGCTGAGGGCGCCGCAGGTGGCGAAGAAGCGCTCCAGCCACTGAGGCACCTGGAAGGAGCGATGGCTCAGCAGGCGGTGGTAGCCGATCGTCACCCCGAGGCAGGCGGTGACCCAATAGAGCACCAGCAGGGTGGCGACGGCCTGCCAGCTCCAGAAGCGCGGCAGCAGGGCCAGGACCGCGAAGGCGTGCACCACCACCATGAAGCCGAGGGTGCCCCAACGGCGCCCCTGGGTGGCGGGCATCTGGTCATCGCCCCGGCGCGCCTGATGGAGGGCGAGGGAGCGGGCTCCGGAGCGGGGGCCGGAGGTGATGGTCGCGACCCGACGGGTGTGGGGGGAGGCGGCGGCCTGGGGAGAAGGAGGGAGGGAGGTGGTGGGCAAGGGGGGGGTGGCGGGAGGAGCGGAGGGCGGGGCGGCGGGAGGCGAAACGGTCATCGAGGACCGACTCCGGATCATTCACTTCCAATGGTAGCAATACGGATCAAGATCACTGGGGTTTTCGAGACGCGCTTGCCACTGGCCGGGTGGGCTTCGCCCATCTGATCCGGGTCTGGCACGCCCGGAACGGGTGGTCGCACAGGGTTCTGCCGGCCCTGGCCGAGACCCTCGACCTGGGGCGCGTGCACAACTCCCAACTCTCCATGCTGCGCAACGGCAAGCTCGCCTCCCCCGGCCCGGAGGTGTTCCTCGCCCTGGGGAGCATCAACCGCTGGCTCGCGGAGCAGGCCCCCATGGGCCATCTTGATCCCGATTCGGATCAGGCCTTTGCCCTGCTCAAGGGCCATCCCGAGCTGGTGGAGGCCCTCTCCGCCTCCGCTCTGCCGGTGGTGGATGGCGACGGCCACGTGCTCGGCCCGGGGGATCTGTTGGAAGTGTTCGTGGGGTCTCGCCCCACCCCCGACGCCTTCGCCCTCAGCATCCAGGACGACGAGGCCACCGCCCTTTCCGAAGCCATCGCCCAGCTCCTCACCGCCAATCGGCCCTGGCGCCAGTGTCGCGACCAGCTGCTGGCGGCCTATCCGGTGACCAAGCGCTCCCGCCGCGACCGCTTCGCCGAGGTGATGGCCGGCCAGCGGGAGTTCACGGCGGCGGAACTGGCGGCGGAACTGCCCGATCTGCGGCGCACCCTCGCCCAGCTCGGGGTGGCCGGGGAGGAGGAGCTCGGCCCGGAGCGGTTCCTCGCCCTGCTGCGGCAGAGGGCCCGCCAGCTCTCCAGCCCGCCCCGCGCCATGCCGCCTGGGAGTGTGAGCGATCTGGCCTCCGCCATCCGGCGCGAGCTGGCCGGCTGAGGCGGCCCGGGAGGCACCATGGATCGGACGCCCCGCGGGCCCGCCATGGTTGTCTCTCCCCCCCCGATCCCCTGGGCCGCCGAGACGGTGGCCGCCGCCCTGGAGGCCATCCAGCCCCTGGCCCGTCGCCACACCGCAGCCGTGCGTCCCCGGCTGGAGCGGGTGCTCGACGCCTTCGCGGCAGAGCGGCTGGGCAGCCATCATTTCGCTTCCGTGAGCGGTTACGGCCATGGCGACCTCGGCCGCGACACCCTGGACCGGGTCTATGCCCGCGTGATGGGAGCGGAGGCCGCCGCGGCACGGCTGCAGTTCGTGAGCGGCACCCACGCGATCGCCGCGGCCCTCTTCGGCGTGCTCCGGCCGGGCGACCGCCTGCTGATCCTCACCGGCCCGCCCTACGACACCCTGGAAGAGGTGATCGGCCTGCGGGGCAGCGGGATGGGGTCGCTGCGGGAGTTCGGCATTCAGGCGGAGGTGCTGCCCCTCACGGCCGCCGGCACGGTGGATGAGGAGGCCCTGGCGGACGCTCTCGGTCCGCCCACCCGCCTGGTGCACATCCAGCGCAGCTGCGGCTACAGCTGGCGCCCCTCCCTGTCGGTCGCCACGATCGGTCGGCTCTGCGCGCGGGTGAAGGCCCTGCAGCCCGACTGCGTCTGCTTTGTCGACAACTGCTACGGCGAGTTCACCCAGGCGGAGGAACCATCGGCGGTGGGAGCGGATCTGGTGGCCGGATCCCTGATCAAGAACCCTGGCGGCACCATCGCCCCCACCGGCGGCTATCTGGCGGGGCGCCGGGAGCTGGTGGAGATGGCCTGCTGCCGGCTGACGGCGCCGGGCATCGGCAGCGAGGGCGGCACGGGCTTCGACCTCCATCGCCTCCTGTTTCAGGGCCTGTTTCTCGCCCCGCAGATGGTGGCGGAGGCCCTGATCAGCGCCGAACTGGTGGCCCAGACCTTCCAGAGCCTTGGCTACCCGGTGCAGCCCCTGCCCGGCGAGGAACGGAGCGACCTGATCCAGGCCGTGCGGCTGGGGGATGCCGCGGCCCTGCGGACCGTCTGCCGGGCGTTCCAGGCGGCCTCGCCCGTGGACAGCCATCTGCTGCCGGTGCCCGCCCCCATGCCCGGCTACGCCTCCGAGCTGGTGATGGCCGGGGGCACGTTCATCGATGGCAGCACGAGCGAGTTTTCGGCGGATGCCCCCCTGCGGGAGCCCTGGGTGCTCTACGTGCAGGGCGGCACCCACCACGCCCACGGGGCCATCGCCCTGGAGCGGGCCCTGCTCGCCCTGCGCCCCTCCACCTCCTGACAGACTGGACGGGCTTCAGCCTCTTCGCCATGGCGCTCAGCTTTCCCGACGACTGCCGCTACTCCAACAGCCATGAATACGTCCGCGGCGAGGGGGAACTGGCCCGCCTGGGCATCAGCGCCTTCGCGGTGGATCAACTGGGCGACATCGTGTTTGTCGACCTGCCGGAGGTGGGAGCGACGCTGAGCCAGGGCAAAAGCTTCGGCAACGTGGAATCGGTGAAGGCGGTGGAAGACCTCATCTCTCCCATCAGCGGGGTGGTGGAAGCGCGGAACGAAGCCGTGCTCGGAAGCCCTGAGGAGCTGCAGAACGATCCCTATGGAGAGGCCTGGCTGCTGCTCGTGCGCCCCAGTGCCCCCGCCGAGGTGGAGGCCTTGATGGCTGCCGACGACTACCGACGCAAGGTGGAGGGCGCCTGAAGCTCCGTCATCCAGCGGAAGCGGGGCCGGCCTCAGGTCCTTAGGATTGC
>JBKDSZ010000006.1:0-7972 GCA_046340375.1 Cyanobacteriota bacterium
CTGGCTTGCTTGCGCACCGCCCGTTCGTCGCTGGCGCCGGCTGCCGCCAGGGCCGCCAGCTGCTCCAGCGCCTGGCGCCAGTCATCACCAGCTTTCACGCCATGGCTGTGGTCCTTGTCGCGGAAATAGCCGTATTCCCACTCCTCGAACCAGCCCGCCAGCCGATCCGCCCAGGCATCGCCCTCGGCGTCGCGGCCGGTGTAGCTGATGAAGATCGCGCTCACTGGGCCGAAGCCGGTCTTGACTGGCGTGAGACTACTCAGCGGCAGACGCCCGATTGCGCTGGTCATGCCGTTGACGACTGAGCTCGCGATTCAGCCTGGTTCCTGCGACTTGAGGATGGCAGACAAATTGAGTTGATCCTCCAAAAGACAGGCATGTCCACTCTCTGGAAGGTGAACGATTCTGGTGTTTGGAAGAAAGCGTGCCAATCGCTTCGCCTCGCGTTGGGAAGGCAGGAGTCGATCCGCTGCCGAGGCCAGGATCAAAACAGGCTGACGAATGCGATCAATCGGCAGATCCTCCAGGCGAAACTGACGAAGCAATGCCAATCGCCAGGCAGCGCTTTGAGGTCGCACAGCCTGCATGGCAGCCAGCAGCTGATGGCGTGTGGGCCGGCTGACCCGATGGGATGCAATCAGCAGATTGCACAGACTGAAGGTGGAGAGCTGGTAAATCGGTGCCGGCAGAAGCTGCGTCAAAGAGCTGCAGGCACCGATCCAGGGTTGACGCTGCGCGGATGAGGCGGGATTGACCAGAATCAGTTGTTCACACAGGCTCGGAAAGCGCGTGATCAAACGCAAAGCCAAACAACCACCAAACGATTCACCACAAACGATGGTCATTCGCCCAGGGTAAAGCTGCTGCTCCATCCGGATCAGAACGGCGACCTGCTCGGTAAGTTCGTCCCATCCACTGAGGTCGTCTGGAGGAATCGACAAGCAGCGAATGTCAAAGCCAGTGCTGAGACCAGCAACCTGGGTTTGCAACAACGCGCCACTGCCATCCATGCCGGGCAAAAAGACAAACATCGGTCGAGATGGTGTCACAGGTGTACAAGCAACAAGCCGCAAGTCTCGGGACGTTCTGATCATGGTTTGGGGGCACGGCTCAGTCTCATTGGGTCAGCATATCCGCGATCTGGGCCCAACAGGCTTGGGTGAGTTCGCGCGCTACAGCAGCTCCGCCGCTGCCGCAATAGCGAGATTTCCAACCCGCATCGATCAGCAGAGGATGGCCAAAGAGAACATCAACATGCCGATAGAGGATTGCCGAATGCCAGCCATCGCGTTGGAACAGTGCCTCCGATGGATCGAAGCGCCGAAACAAGGCAAGCGGAGCAAGCTTTCCCTGCTTTTCCTCCCTGGACGCAATGGCAATCGGCAGGATCGCCAGCCCATCCACCGGCGCCCTCAGGGCAAGATGGGCAAAACCCCTGTGGAACGGGCTGAGCTGGTGGGGGGCGTTGACCTTCACCATCGGATCCGCACCCTCAGGAAACACGCCCACCACCTGATTGGTTTGCAGAAACCTGATCGACTGCCGGAAGAACGACGTCTGTCTTTGCTGATCAGCCTCAAGCGGAAAAGCGCCCATCAGGGCAATCGCCTGCTGCAAAAGCGGCACCTGACTCATGTAGTAGTGACAGACGAACCGCACTGGCCGACCGATCGCCGTCATCAACAGGGGAGCATCGAGCAGGCTGCGATGGTTGCTGACAAGCAGAAGTTTATTTCTGATCGGTATTCTCTCTATATGTTGCAATGACATGGATACCCCTGTGACATCCAGCAGGCTGCGAGACAGATGCAAGGGGATGGAGCGGTTCATGCTTGCTGTCTTGCTACTCTCAGTGATGGGATCGGATTGTGTGTGCTGCGTTCCTTCTTTTTCCGGGAACGCTGCAAGATGATCCATGCCTGATCATTTTGACCCAAAACCCAAAAGGAGGGTCGGTGCGGACGTCAAGCTAACGAATCCTCGCACAGCCGATCGGGCTTGCTTCCGGCGCTGATGGGCGGGGGATCCAGCCGGAACACCTGGAAGCGCCCTTGATCGAGCAGGCTGTCAAGGATCAGCTTGCCAGCGATCAGCGGTTGGCAACGGAGGCGCTGCAAGCTGGCGGCCGGGCAGGGCTTCACGTTTCTTAACGAGGCTTGCCATGATCGTTGAAAGTCCTCTGTCCCATGACGACATCCATCCTGCTTGAGCTGTTCGGGGGCTTCATGGCCGCCTGCGTCGCCCTCTGGTTCGTCACGGCGGGCAGGCCCTCCTCCAGCTCGGCGCCTTTGGCCGGGCTCGCGGCGGTGGCTCCAGCAGTCCGTGCCTATCTGCAACGCCCGGGCCTGTTGGCTTCCATCGGTCTGCTGCTGCTGCGGCTGAGCATCGGCGGGCTGATGATTCACCACGGCCAGGAGAAACTCGCCGATCCCCAGCAGTTCGCCAACACCTACGTCGCCTCACTGCACCTGCCGTTCCCGCTGTTCTTCGCCTACGCCGCCGGCTTCTCGGAGTTGATCGGCAGCTGGCTGGTGATTCTTGGCCTGCTGACACCCGTGGGCGCCCTGGCCCTCAGCGGCACGATGACGGTGGCGGCCTATCAGCACATCTCCACAGCCGGCTTCAACATCTATGTGCTGGAGCTTGTGCTCCTTTATCTGTGCGGCAGCCTCGCCCTGCTGTTCAAAGGCCCCGGTCGCTTCTCCTTTGATGCCGGCATCGTGCCGTCGTTGCTCGACGACCTCAGCACCGCCAATGCCGCTGAGCCAGCGTTTCCCTCACGGAACGCCGGCGAGCTGCGCGCCCTCCCGGTGACCGTCAACTCCAGCGCCCGGGGATGAGCGGAGTGCGTCGATGCCTTGTCCACAAGCCTCAAGAAAAGCTGTAGCTGCTGGATTGTTGCAGTGCGCAGAGATTCCGCGTAACGCGCTCCCTTGCCTGCGCCCTGACAGCTGACCGCAGCAGCCGGCAGTTCTGCCTCCCGCTCAGCGGCGGTTCCATCGAATCGCAGGTGCAAGATCTGGAGTGCCAGCGCCAGCGGCGTCAGCGACGCCAGCGGCGCCAGCGGCGGCTCGACTTTCTCTGCGGAGGCGGCAGGCTTCAGGGGCGGAGGCGGAGGCGGGGTTTCGGAGGTGTCGCGGCTGGTGGACCCTGCTTCCACGCACAAAGGGTTGCGAGCCGATCTGCTCGCTGGCGACAAAGCTCATCAACAACTGAGCCAAAGCCAAGCGACTTGAGGCGTGACCGGTGTGGAAAAAATCGCGGCGCCTGCGGCGCCAACAGCCAAGGGAAGAAACAAAACCAGGGCTAAGGGCCCAAGGGCTCGAGGGCGGAAGAAAAACGTCCTCGGGGCAGGCAACACACACGGAAACCGAGGTAGTAGCCGGCATAGGCGGGGTGGTTGTTGCTGCGGAAGGCCGAGCGGCAGTGCACCGGGTTGTAGACCCAGGAACCGCCACGCAGCACACGCCGTCGCTCATCTCCCTGCTGCCCCTTCTCCCCTTCCGATCCCGGTTCAGCGGCATCCAGCCAAGGGCTGCCGTCAACAGGAGCTTTCCGCTGGCCGAGGTCGTAGCTGCCATGCCAGTGATCCGCGCACCATTCCCACACATTGCCGTGCATGTCGTGCAACCCCCAAGCATTGGCGGGGAAGCGTTCCACCTCGGTGGTTTCTCTTCGATACAGCCCCTTGCGGCCGCGGCCATAGGTCCTACTGGCGTCGTAATTGGCCAGCTCCTCGTTGAGGGTCTCGCCTGCATGGAACGGGGTGGTGGTGCCCGCCCGGCAGGCGTATTCCCACCGCGCTTCGCTCGGCAAAGTGTAATGTTTTCCTGTCCGCCGCCGCAGGCGGCGGCAAAACTCCTTGGCCTCGTGCCAGCTCACGTTCACCACAGGGCGCTGGTCGCCCAAAAAGCGCTGCGCTTCACTCACCTTGGCCACCGGATCGGGATCCAGTTCCATCGCCCACGGCTCCTGATTCGGCCCCGGTTGCCATTGGGCCACCTCCCGCCACTGGGCCTGGGTGATCGGGGTGCGGCCCAGGAAAAAGTTCTCCAGCGTCACTTCGTGCTGGGGGCCTTCGTTCTCACTGTGCCCCTCTTCGCTGGGAGGCGAGCCCATCAGGAAACGGCCCGCTGGAATCTCCACCAGCTCCAGATCCAGGGAGGAGGGGGTGGCGGCGACACCCTCGGAGGAGCGCGTGAGCCGCTGGCGAAGGCCGAGGGTCTGGCCGCGCCGTTCCAGCACAACGAAGCTGCCAGTGGTGCTCATGGCCGCCATTCAACAAGAGAGAAGGGACCCCCGCGACGCGGCGAGGCCAACGCGGCAGGAACCCTGAGGATGTGCGGATTCAGGCAAGCCTGAATCACGGGAGCGGATCTGGACCCCTCCGGCTCAACCACGGGAATCCCTTCCTGCGGATCTGGCGATGAAGGGTGCTCGGGGCAGGCAACACACACGGAAACCGATGTTGTTGTTGGCATTGGCGGGGTGGTTGTTGTTGCGGTAGGCCGAGCGGCAGTGCACCGGGTTGTTGATCCAGGAACCGCCACGCAGCACAGGTTGATCCGCCCGTGTTCAGGGTAGATCGTTGGCGAAGGGGAGCGGGGCGAAGGCTTGGCGGCGCAGACGCCAGGTTTGGGCGTGGGCCAGATGGGCATTCCAACTGATCAGCCGCTTTCGGGCCTGCTCGGGGGCCAGGCGGCCAGCCGCCACGGCGGCGGCCACTGCCCGCAGCCGACGGCGACCACGGCGCAGGGTGTGGTTGCGCACGCGGATACGATCGCTCAGGACGTGAAAGCCCACAAAGCTGGCGCCGTCATGGCAACGGCGGAGCTGGCTCTTGATCGGATGCAGCCGCAGCCGCAGCGCCTCCAACTCGGCTTCGATCCGGGCTCGGGCTCGCTCCAGAGATGGCCTGTCGTGAGCAAAGAGGGCGAAATCATCCACGTAGCGCAGATAGCTGGCCACCCCATTCATGGAGGAGACGCGATGGTCGAAGTCGTTGAGGTGAAGATTGGCGAGGAACTGGCTGGTAAGGTTGCCGATCGGCAGCCCATGGGGCCGCTCCAACGGAGTGAGCAGGGTGTCGCCAGGAAAGGGGTCCAGAGTTGGTCTCGCTTCGCCGCCATGGGCAAGAATCGTTTCCAGGAGCCAGAACGTGCCCGGGCAGGCAATCAGCCTTTGCAGCTGATTGAGCAGGTTTTGATGATCAATGCTCGGGAAGTAGAGACGAAGATCCCCCTGAAACACCCAGGGAAAGTGCTTGCAACAGCGATCGAACTGTCGCAGAGCACGGTGACTGCCATAGCCCGTGCGGTTGGCGTAGCTGGTGGGCAGAAACCCCCGCTCCAAGGGGGGAACAATCACCGCGCAGAGGGCATGGTGCACCACCCGATCGCGGTAGGCCGCTGCGGAAATCATACGGCGCTTGGGTTCGAAGATCTCGAACCGCACAAAGGGCCGGGGCTGATAACGGAACGTCCGCAGCTCCTCCTGCAGTGCGAACAGCTCCGCTTCCAGCCGGGCATTGAAGGCCAGCACAGCCGGGCGGTAGCGCTTGGCCCTCTGGGCGCGCCGCGCGGCGGCATGCAGGTTGGCAAAACTGGTGAGGCGCGGATAGAGATCCTCAAGGGGGAGGAGCATGGGCTTGGCCATCAGCTGGTCTGGCGGCGCTGTTGACCGATCCAGCCGCTGAGCTGCCGGCTCACGGCTTGGAGCAGCCTGGAGGCATGCTCATAACGCTCCAGGTGGATCAGCTGAAAGTCGAGCAGCAGGCGGGTCTGAATCTGCAGCAGGTCGAGGTCGGCAGCGAGGGGTTCGAGAAGGGGTAATTTGTCGCGGCTGTAGCGCGCCTTCACCAGGCCTCTCAAGAGGCCATAGAGGCCCCGGATGATGTCATCACCCAGAGCAAACTTGTGGCTGCGGGGCAGACGATTGAGAAGGGGAATGAACCAGCGAATCAGATCCAGGGTGGCCTCGATGATCGGGAGTTCGGCTCGGCTGGGTTCAGACATGGATGCTGGGGAAAAAATCGCGGCGCCTGCGTCGCCAACAGCCAAGGGAAGAAACAAAACCAGGGCTAAGGGCCCAAGGGCTCAAGGGCGGAAGAAAAACGCCCTCGGGGCAGGCAACACACACGGAAACCGATGTTGTTGCGGGAAAGAGCGGGGGGGCTGAGGCTGCGATAGGCCGAGCGGCAGTTCATCGGGGTACTGCTCCAGGAGCCGCCACGCAGCACACGCAGTCGCTCATATCTACGCACCCCATCCTCCGCTTCCCGCCCTGGTTCAGCAGTGTCCAGCCAAGGACTGCCGTCAACAGGAGCTTTCCGTTGGCCAAGGGCGTAATTCCCGTGCCAGTGATCTGCACACCATTCCCACACATTGCCATGCATGTCGAACAAACCCCAAACGTTGGCTCGGAAGCAAGCCACCACACTGGTTTCCAATGATTTGGATCCTTTGCGGCCAGGGCCATAGGTTGAGTTGGCGTTGTATTGGGCCAACTTGTCGCTAAGAGTGTGGCCGTGAAAAAACGGGTAAGTGGTGCCCGCCCGGCAGGCGTATTCCCACTGCGCTTCGCTTGGCAAGGTGTAGGTCTTGCCGCTGCGCTGGGTCAGCCGGGAGCAGAACTACATCGCCTCGAACCAGTTAACGCTCTCCACAGGCCTGTTTTTTCCCTTGAAAGCTGAGGGCTCCAACTTGCCGCTCAGATCCAGCCCCCAGCGCTCGCCGGGGCCTTCCACCCAGCCGGCCACCTCCCGCCACTGGGCCTGGGTGATCGGGGTGCGGCCCAGGAAAAAGTTCTCCAGCGTCACTTCGTGCTGAGGGCCTTCATTCTCTCTGTGCCCTTCTTCGCTCGGAGGCGAACCCATCAGGAAGCGGCCCGCCGGTATCTCCACCAGCTGCAGGTTCAGGGAGGGGTTCAGGGGCTCCAGGAAGCCCCGCACCACTGGGCTCTCAGCCTGCGGGCCTGGCAGGGGAGGCAGCGCGTCCAGCCACTGCAGCCGCGCCACCGAAAAGTGGAACACCTCCTCGGTGCAGAGCAGAAGCTCTTGTTCAGCTGTTTTCCGCAGGCGCTCTGCCTCAGCCTCGCGGCTGCGACGGTCCGCTTCCTCCCAGGCCGTTTCCACCCGCTCCGCAAAGTCTGCCCAGTGCCCACCCAGGCGGCGCAGCACGCGGGTGGAGACGCGGGCGTAGGTCTCCAGCAGGGCGGCCCTGGGATGCTGCCGCGCTTGGGCCGGAGCAAGCAGCCGGGCTTTGAACTCATCGACGACATCGAAGCCCAGGCTGGCGGCGACCGCGCTCTCCACCCGGTCGTACACCTGGCGGGCCTGGCGCAGGCTCACGAGGGCCAGCAAGCGCTCGCGCAGCTCCGGGGTGGCAATGTCATACACCAGGGTGTCGGCGGCGCTGAAGGCCCGGTCTTCCCCGTAGTCGCATCGCTCCTGCCCCTCTGGCTCGTGCACCAGCACCAGCAGGCCGCTGAGCAGCACCTCCGCCAGCTGGGCGGAAGCGGCGGCGGGCGGTGTTTCCGGCCGCTCACCCCGTTGGCCGCCCTGTTGCATCCCGCGTTGCACCAGCCGGGCGATCGGCAGGGTGATCAGCGGCGCGCAGCTCAGCAGGCCAAGCAGCCGCTGGGCGGCGGGGGAGGCGTGGGCCAGGAAGATGGCGAGGCGATGTTCGAGCTCCCTCCCAGCAGCTGGATCGGACTCGTCGGCTGGCTCAGGCGCGGCAGCCAGGAAGCGGTACGCCAGGGCGACGCCTCCAGGCGCACCCACCTGCAAGCGAGCCCAGGCGGCCAGCAGATCGGCATCGAGCTCCACCACCGGCGGCGCCCCCCGCCCGCCCACCGCCGCTGCCCCGCCCTCCCGCCGGCGCGGGCCGGCGAGCCCCCCCACCCCGGCGATCTCCAAACCGCTCAGCCCGTCCCCCTCCCCCACCCCCGCCAGGGCCCCCAGCGGCGATGGCAG
>JBKDSZ010000007.1:0-9545 GCA_046340375.1 Cyanobacteriota bacterium
GTGCTCCGCCCGCTCCGCGCCCCCCTGGCCATGGAGCCTGGTCGCTGATCGGCCCACGGCGCCCACCTGAGCACCTCTGCCTAGGCTTGCTTCAACTCGTATGCCGCGCCCGGTGACCAGCACCCTGCCCCCCCCCAGCCCCCCCCCCCAACCGGCCGCCCGGGCGCCCGCAGCCCGCCCCCCCGCCCGTGGCCGCTTCGGCCCCTTCGGCGGCCAGTACGTGCCGGAAACCCTGATGCCGGCCCTGGCGGAGCTGGAGACCGCCGCCCGGGAGGCCTTGGCGGATCCCGCCTTCCGCGACCGGCTCAACCACCTGCTGCGCACCTATGTGGGCCGACCCTCCCCCCTCTACGAGGCGGAGCGGCTCACGGAGCACTACCGGCGACCCGAAGGTGGGCCCCGCCTCTGGCTGAAGCGGGAAGACCTCAACCACACCGGCGCCCACAAGATCAACAACGCCCTGGGTCAGGCCCTGCTGGCCCTGCGCATGGGCAAGAAGAGGGTCATCGCCGAGACGGGCGCCGGGCAGCACGGGGTGGCCACCGCCACGGTCTGTGCGCGCTTTGGCCTGGAGTGTGTGATCTACATGGGCGCGGAGGACATGCGCCGCCAGGCCCTCAACGTCTTCCGCATGCGTCTGCTGGGTGCCTCGGTCCAACCCGTCACCGCCGGCACGGCCACCCTCAAGGACGCCACCAGCGAAGCGATCCGGGATTGGGTGACCAACGTGGAAACAACCCACTACATCTTGGGATCGGTGGCCGGGCCCCATCCCTATCCGATGCTGGTGCGCGACTTCCACGCCGTGATCGGCGAGGAGGCCAAAACCCAGTGCGCAGAGGCCTTCGGACGGCTCCCCGACGTGCTCCTGGCCTGCGTGGGGGGGGGATCGAACGCCATGGGGCTCTTCCATGCCTTCGTGCCGGACCCCTCCGTGCGCCTGATCGGCGTGGAGGCGGCCGGAGAGGGGATCGCCACTGGACGCCACGCCGCCACCATCACCCAGGGGCGGGTCGGCGTGCTGCACGGGGCGATGAGCCTCCTCCTGCAGGACGGGGAGGGCCAGGTGCAAGAAGCCCATTCCATCAGCGCCGGCCTCGATTATCCCGGTGTCGGCCCGGAGCACAGCTATCTGCGCCAGATCGGCCGGGCTGAATACGGGGCCGTCACCGATGCCCAGGCCCTCGACGCCCTGCAGCGTCTCTGCCGCCTGGAGGGGATCATCCCGGCCCTGGAGACGGCCCATGCCCTGGCCTGGCTCGACACCCTCTGCCCCACCCTGGCCCCCGGCACGGAGGTGGTGATCTGCCTCTCCGGGCGAGGCGACAAGGATGTCAACACGGTGGCGGAACGACTCGAAGCAGGCACATAGGCACGGGGATTGGGTCAAATTCAGCGGCCAGACCCATCTCAGACCAAACCCGTCTCAGAGGGGATCCTCCTCCCAACTGAATCGCGGCAGGCGGGCAAGGGTGTCTTGCATGCTGCGCGTCCAAGCCTCCATGGTGCGATGAATCACCATGGAATCTTTTTCAAAGCGTTCGTAGCGACTCATTTCAAATTGATCCCGGCCAATCATCGCCACTTCAAAAGGGGGACCCACCGTCAGATTCGACCGTCGGGTGACCACCTGAGAAACCAGGCACAACCGGGCAGCATCCTCCAGGGAAAGGCCATGATGACCGATGTAATCCAATGGTGGCTTTCCATACTTACTTTCTCCAATCTGCAAAAAAGGTGTTTCCGGAGTCGCCATGATGGCATTCCCCTGGGGGTAAATCAGATACAAGCCGTGTGGCTGCCCCGCGATCTGCCCTCCCAGAATGAAGCTGGCTTCACCCGTCGCCCCAGCCTCCCGAAGGGAATGGGCGTAATTGCGCTGCACCGAGACACTCAACGAGCCGATATAGTCAGCCACCTCAAACAGATAGCGCGCTTTGAGCAGGTTGGCGGGTGCATCACCGGTCCCGAAACGCTTTCCATCCTTGTGGCTGGGGGGCTGAGGCGCGGGCTCCGGCTCCAAGCCCGCATGGTGGTCATCAAGATGCCGGCGGATGCGGTTGAGCACCGCCTGGGTCGTTCCCAGATTGCCGGCGGCCATGATCACAAAAATCCGATCAGACGCGGGCTGAAAGACATGCATCTTTCGGTAAGTTGAGATGTAGTCAACACCGGCATTGGTCCTGGAATCCGAAGCAAACACCAGGCCGCTCTTCAGCAAAAAAGCAACGCAATAGGTCATGACGTCTCCTGTCGTTTTTTCTCAGCTGAAGCGCCGCTGCAGCAGTTGCGCGACGGATTGCACCGCCGCCCTTGCTGTCGCGTAGGCCATGCGCATCGGACCCACCAGAGCCACCAGCCCCCGACCGCCATCTCCCGTGCGGTAGGGACATTGCACAACCGCGCATTGTCCCAGCGCCTGATGGGGATGTTCATTCCCGATCCAGACCAGGCTTTGCGGCTCCGTTGCCCCGTGGGGACCGAGCACTTGATCCGGTGCGCTGTCAACAAGCCGCACCAGGGGCAAGAGAGAGGAGGTGCGGGCAAACTCCGGCTGGGCCAGCAGCCCGCCGAGGCCCGCGGCCACCACGGTTCCCGCCCCATCTCCGGTCAACAAGGCATGGCTGTCCAGGGCTTGCCGCAGGAGCCGGCCACTCAGGGTCAGTTCCGCCGGCAGGATCTCCCAGGGGATCCGTCCATCGCCCCCGGCGCTCAGCTGGCCGTTGACCCAACCCTCCAGGATCGGCAGCTGCCGATGGAGGCCAGGGGGCAGGGGAAGATGGAGGCTGGTGCTCAGCCCGCTGCCCTGCACGAGGATCACCAACAGACTCTCCCCGCTGGGCATCAGGCGCACCTCCCGCAGCCGGGCCCCGCGACTGCGGGGACGCGTGATCAGGCTCAGCAAACCGGTGAGGTCCGCCAGGCGCCGAGCGAAGTGGAGGAGGAGATCGTCGAGGGCCGCCCACTGCAGGCTGAGTCGGGCGAGCTCCCGATCCAGCTGGGCGGCAGCGGCCCCCGGCGCCGGCAGAAGCTGGTCCACATAGAGGCGATAGCCCTGCTGGCTGGGGATGCGACCGGCGGAGGTGTGGGGCTGGGTGAGCAGGCCGCGCAGTTCCAGAGCGCCCATGGCCGAGCGCACGGTGGCCGGACTCGCCGGAAAGCCGAAACGCCGCACCAACGTGTGGCTCCCCACCGGTTCCATGGTGTCGACGTAATGGTGAACGGTGGCCCGAAGAACCTCTTGTTGACGGCGCGGCAGAGGATCCACCACCGGTTGCGGGAAGGAGATTGATCTTAAGCGGCTCATCCGGGCTTGGCGCGTCCTCAATAGCGGGGAATGGAGGGATCCACGCTGAGGCTCCAGGCGTCAATGCCTCCCTCAAGGTTCCAGACGTCGTCAAAGCCCTGCTCCGCAAGCAGCCAGCAGGCGAACCGCCAACTGCGCACCCCGGCATGGCACAGCACCACCACGGGCCGATCCCGATCCAGGCGGGTCGCCACCTCACCCATCCACTCTGCGGCGCGGCTCAGGGGGAGATGCACCACCGGATGGGCCAACCGGGCCAGGGCCAGCTCCTCCTCCTCGCGCACGTCCACCAGCTGCAGGGGCTCGTTCCCGTCCAGACGGGCCGCCAGTTCCGAGGCGGAGAGGGAGCGGGGGGGACTGACGTCCCGGGGAGACTCCTGGTTCAACAATCGGGACGGCGGGGGCGGGCCGACCCTAAGCACCCCCATCCACGAGGACGGGGTCGAAGGGGGGCAGGATGGGGGCTCCCTGCTCAAGCGGAATGAAGGGGCGGCCCTTCCTTGCTGTTCTCCTGGTCGTCGCGCTGCTGGCCCTGGGACTGGGGGCAGGGGGCTGGTGGATGGTGTGGCGGCAAGGGCCCCTGCGGCTCCAGCATCAACCCCTGACCGTGCCGAGGGCGGCGCGCTTCGTGCCGCGCCAGGCTCCGCTGAGCCTTTATCTCTTCAGCGACGGGGACCAACCCGTCGACTACGCCCGCGCCGTGGCCCCCCGCCGCCAACGGGAGGAGGCCGCCCGAGCGGTGGAGCGGCTGCGGGATGGCGCCTTTGCCGCCGCCGGGCTCGACTACCACGACGAGTTGGCCCACTGGCTCGCCCCGGAGGTGGGCCTCGCCCTCTTCGACAGCCCCGACACCCCCGCGGGCAGCGGCTGGCTTCTTGCCCTGGCCAGCCGGGATGACGAGGGCGCGCGGCGCTTCCTGCAGCGCTTCTGGCAATCCCGCTCCCTCGCCGGCAGCGGCCTCCAGGTGAGCCAGTATCGCGGCATGGGGCTCATCAGCGGACGCGGCGCCCTGGTCGGTCGCGACCCGGTGCCCCTGGCGACGGCCCTCGTGCAGGACGACCTCGTGCTCCTGGCCTCCGGGCGGGCCACCCTGGAGCGGGCCCTCGATGTCTCCCAGATTGACGAGCTCAACCAGGCCGGCCTCTCCGCCCTGCGACAAGGGGTGGAGGAGCTGGACACCGGCATGGCCCTGCTGGTGGCCCGCTCCGGGGCCTTCGAGCCCTGGCTCGGCTGGCCTTCCCCGGACCCCGGAACGGACACAGCCGGCACCCTCCGGCTGGGAGCCCTCCAACCCCGAGGGCGGGAGCTGGTCTTCCAGGGGCTGCTGCAGCGTCCCGCGCCATCCCCGGCCGGCATCCTTGCCGACGGAATCGCCGCAGCTCCGCCGCCCACCGCCGGGGACGCGGCGGCTCCGCCGGAGGATCTGGCTTCGGCCCTGCTTCAGGAGCTGAAGGTCCCGTCCACCAGCCTGGCGCTTCTGCGGGATCCCGCCGCCCTGCTCCAAAAGCCCTGGCTCAGACCCCTCCTGACCCCCATCATCCAGCCCGGCAACGGCGGCCCCCTGCCGCCCCTGTTGGCGGCTGAGTCTTCCGGCACCCTGCTGGTCGCCTCTGGCCCGGAGGGCTGGCTGATCGGCTCCAGCAGCCAGACGCCGCGCCCGGAACGCCTGGAGGCTCCCCTGGCCGCGGAGGGGCTCATCGAGGCGCCCCTGGACGTGGGCGGCGAACCCGTCACCGTGTGGACCCGGCTTCAAGCCCCCAGCGGGTCCGCCAGCCGAGGAGGGGAGCGCGACCAGGTGCGCGCCTCGGTGGCGGGCTGGCGTCGGGAACGCGACGCGCTGGCCTGGTGGGGGGAGGACCTGTCTCTGCTCAACCGACCATCCACCAGCCGGAGCGCCCTGGCCCGCCAAGGGCAGCTGAGGGAGTTGGAGGGGTTCCAGGCACCGCTGCGCTGGGCTCTGGGGCGCGAGGCCACCAGCGACCTTCTGCGGCGGTGGCGCCCATGGACGCTCTTGACGTCCCTGGCGGGAGGCCCCCTGACCGACAATGTTCAACTCGCTGTGGCGATCGATCCGGACGCCACTCCGGTCCGCTGGAGGGCCCACCTCCAGATCGGCGTGAAATCCGATGGCTGACCGGGAGCTCATCTTGCTGCGCCACGGCCTGGCGGAGCCCCATGGAGTCCGAGACGATCCGCTCAGGGCCCTCACGCCGGAGGGCCGCGAGCGCACATTGCGCGTCTGCCAGCGAGCCGGTGCGATCGGCCTGCGGGGGGGGCGCCTGATCAGCAGCCCCCTGGTGCGCGCGCGGCAGACCGGCGAGATCGCCGTGGCGGCGAACCTGGCACCCACGCTCACCTGCAGTGAGGCCCTCGCCCCCGGAGCGGATCCCTGGCCCCTGATCCAGGAGTGGTTGGCGGGGAAGGAGGGCGCCGCCAGCGCGTCCGGGCTGATCCTGGTGGGCCATGAGCCCGATCTGGGACTCCTGGCCTGCCGACTGATCGGCGCCCCCCCCGGCGCGGTGGTGCTCAAGAAGGCCGGCATCGCTCTGCTGTCCTGGGCCGGGTCCAACCCCGCCGGGCCGGCCCGGCTGCGCCTCCTGCTCTCCCCCCGCTCCCTCGACGCTCTCTAGATCCCGACTGGCAGCCAGGGCTACCCCTGCGGACTTCCACCGGCACGTAGGTTCACTGAACTTGAGACTGGCCGGCCATGGCGGCAAAGACCTCTGGCGGCGACTCCGCCGCACCCTCCCCCGCAGAGTCCGTCAGCGCATCCACGGCTCCGGTCCCTGCGGCACCCTCCGCCCCGGCCCCGGAGACCACCCTGCCCTTCCGTCCTGGCCTGGAAGGGGTGCCCGCCACCCAATCCGCGATTTGCGACATCGATGGCCTGCACGGAGTCCTCACTTATCGCGGCTACCCGGTGGATCAGCTGGCCCGGCAGAGCAGTTTCCTGGAAACGGCCTATCTCCTGATCTGGGGTTAGCTGCCCACCATCTGTCAACTGCAGGGGTTTCAGCGGGAGGTGCAGATGCATCGGCGCGTGAGCTTCCGCATCCGCGACATGATGAAATGCTTCCCGGCCACGGGTCATCCGATGGATGCCCTGCAGGCCAGCGCGGCCTCCCTGGGCCTGTTCTATTCCCGTCGGGCCCTCAACGATCCGCAATACATCGTGGATGCCGTCGTGCGGTTGATCGCCAAGATCCCCACCATGGTGGCGGCCTTCCAGCTGATCAGAAAAGGGCAGGATCCGATCCAGCCGCGGGACGACCTGACATACGCGGAAAACTTCCTCCACATGCTCACCGAGCAGGAGCCAGACCGCACCGCCGCCCGCATCTTTGACGCCTGCCTGATCCTTCACGCGGAGCACAGCCTGAACGCCAGCACCTTCAGCGCCCGCGTCACCGCCAGCACCCTCACGGACCCCTACGCGGTGGTGGCCTCTGCCGTCGGCACCCTGGCCGGCCCCCTCCATGGCGGGGCCAACGAGGATGTGCTCGACATGCTGGAGGAGATCGGCACGGTCGATCAGGTGGAGGCGTGGCTGGATCGGGCGATCGCGGGCAGACAGAAGATCATGGGCTTCGGCCACCGGGAATACCGTGTGAAGGACCCCAGAGCCGTGATTTTGCAAGGGCTCGCGGAGGAACTCTTCACCCGCTTCGGCGGTGATCCGATGGACGACCTGGCCCGGGCTCTGGAGATCGCTGCGGCGGATCGACTGGGGCCGAAGGGGATTTATCCGAATGTGGATTTCTATTCCGGGCTGGTCTACCGCAAGCTGGGCATCCCCCGGGATCTGTTCACGCCGATCTTTGCGATTGCACGCACGGCGGGTTGGTTGGCCCATTGGCGGGAGCAGCTGGGCGCCAATCGGATCTATCGCCCCTCTCAGATCTACACGGGGCCTTCGGAGCGGGCCTGGATCCCCTTGGAACAGCGCCCCCTGCCCGTCTGACCCCTGGTCCGTCCGGGTTTTTCCGCCAGAGGCCCGGCTCTCCGTCTAAGTTGCCTGCCAATTGGAGTCCGCCTTCATGCTGCCGTCACCGCTGGTCACCCCGGGGTTCGTGGCCGCCGGGCTCGACCTTCAAGCCAGTTTCAGCACCTGGCTGGAGAGTCTTGGGCTGAGTCCGGCCCTAGCCCGAGCGATCTGGCTTCCCCTTCCCATGCTCCTGGTCCTCACCGCGGCCGTGGTGGGGGTGTTGGTGAACGTGTGGCTCGAGCGCAAGATCTCGGCGGCCGTTCAGCAGCGGATCGGCCCGGAATACGCGGGCGCCCTGGGGATCCTCCAGCCCTTGGCGGACGGCCTGAAGCTGCTGGTGAAGGAAGACGTCATCCCGGCGCGGGCGGATGGCCTGCTCTTCACCCTTGGCCCGGTGCTCGTGCTGGTGCCCGTCATCCTCTCCTGGCTCGTTGTGCCATTCGGCCAAAACTTGCTGATCAGCAACGTGGGCGTAGGGATTTTTCTCTGGATCTCCCTCAGCAGCATCCAGCCGATCGGCTTGCTGATGAGCGGCTATGCCAGCAACAATAAATATTCCCTTCTCGGGGGCCTGCGGGCTGCGGCTCAGTCGATCAGCTACGAAATTCCCTTGGCCCTGGCGGTGCTGGCCATCGTGATGATGAGCAATTCCCTGAGCACTGTGGATATCGTCAATCAACAAACCGGTGCGGGCATTCTGAGCTGGAACATCTGGCGCCAACCGGTGGGCTTTCTGATCTTCTGGATCTGCGCCCTGGCCGAATGCGAACGCCTGCCCTTTGACCTCCCGGAAGCGGAAGAAGAGCTGGTGGCGGGCTATCAAACGGAATATGCCGGCATGAAGTTCGCCCTCTTCTATCTGGGCAGCTACATCAATCTGGTGCTCTCCGCCCTTCTTGTCTCCGTGCTCTACCTCGGAGGCTGGGGCTTCCCGATTCCAGTGGAGTGGCTGGCCCAGTGGCTCGGCCAACCGATCGATGCCCCATTGGTTCAGGTGATCACGGCAAGCGTTGGCATCGTCATGACGGTGTTGAAGGCCTATTTATTGGTCTTCTTCGCCATCCTGCTTCGCTGGACTGTCCCACGGGTGCGGATCGATCAACTTCTTGATCTTGGCTGGAAGTTTCTGCTTCCTGTGGCCCTGGTCAATCTGCTCGTCACCGCGGCCCTGAAGCTGGCCTTCCCCGTCGCCTTTGGAGGGTAATCCTCCCCACCCCCCCTGTCCCATCAACCTACCTCCCACGTCATGTTCGGCTTTTTGCAAAAAGTTGGCGATTACACCAAAGACGCGGTGAGCGCCGCCAAATACATCAGCCAGGGTCTCGGCGTCA
This sequence comes from Cyanobacteriota bacterium, assembly GCA_046340375.1. Classification (GTDB taxonomy): domain Bacteria; phylum Cyanobacteriota; class Cyanobacteriia; order PCC-6307; family Cyanobiaceae; genus Cyanobium. The sequence goes on from JBKDSZ010000007.1 coordinate 8,624, forward strand.
CCTTCGACCACCTGAGGCGTCGCCCCGTCACGATCCAATATCCATACGAAAAGCTGATTCCATCCGAACGCTATCGGGGGCGAATCAATTACGAATTCGACAAGTGCATCGCCTGCGAGGTGTGCGTGAGGGTTTGCCCGATCAACCTTCCCGTCGTCGATTGGGTAATGAACAAAGCGACGAAAAAGAAAGAACTTCGCAATTATTCCATTGATTTTGGAGTATGTATTTTCTGTGGCAACTGCGTTGAGTATTGCCCAACCAACTGTCTGTCGATGACGGAGGAATATGAGTTGGCGGCCTTCGATCGTCACAGTCTCAATTATGACAACATTGCTCTTGGTCGCCTGCCGACGAGCGTGACCACGGATCCCTCCGTCGTCGCCCTGCGGGAACTGGCCTACCTCCCCAACGGAGAGGTGGAGCCCCATGGCGTTCCAGCCAGCTCCCCCCGGGCCGGCAAGCTGCCCAGCCAGATCCTCGCGGAGTCCACCGCGGCCAACACCCCCAGATCCGCTGAGTCCTCCTCATGACAATCGCCACCTCGACCGAGCAACTTTGCTTCCTGATCCTCGCGGCTACGATTGTTCTTGGCTCCCTGGGCGTTGTGCTGCACTCGAACATTGTTTATTCCGCCTTTCTTCTGGGCGGGGTTTTTCTTGCGGTGGCGGGGATCTATCTGCTTCTCAATGCGAGCTTTGTAGCGGCAGCCCAGGTCTTGGTCTACGTCGGAGCGGTCAATGTTCTGATCCTGTTCGCCATCATGCTGGTGAACAAGAAGGAATCGCTCAGCGCGATTCCCAGTCTGCTGCTCAGACGCGTGCTTTCCGGTGCCGTATGTCTCGGGCTGTTTGTTCTCCTGCTGCGGGTGGCCTTCACCACCGCATGGCCCCTTCCCGGCCCCCTGCCGATCGGCGAAGAA
>JBKDSZ010000008.1:0-20334 GCA_046340375.1 Cyanobacteriota bacterium
TCCGGCAGGCGGTAGTGATGGGCCTGGGCCAGCGACGGGGGGCGCGGGGAAGCCATGGGATGGATGAGGCGCTGGGAGCAGCCTCAGCAGCGCGGGCGGGTTTTCTGCTGTTCTTCCTGCGAAATAGCAAAGCCGTCAGGCAGATCCCAGTCGTGGCTTGGTCCTAAATCTGCTCTTTCGCTCGTAGGGTCTTGCGGTGGCACGCACCAGCGGCCACGCTGTGGCCATGACCAGCCCACCAGTTGCGCCCACGCCTGCGCCCCTGCGCTGCCACCTGTTGATCGGCCCGCCCGCCAGCGGCAAGACCACCCTGGCTGGCGTGCTGGCCCAGCTCACCGGTGCCGTGGTGCTCTCCACCGATGTGGTGCGCGGCGAGCTGTTTGGTGATGCGGCGGTCCAGGGCCCCTGGCGCGACATCGAAGCCCTGCTGCACCAGCGCCTCCGCGAAGCCGTGGCCGCCGGTACGCCGGTGATCCTCGATGCCACCCATGCCCGCCGGCCCTGGCGCCTGGCGATCACCCAGGCCCTGACCTTGCCGGTGCCGGTGGAGTGGATCGGCTGGTGGCTCTACACGCCGCTCGCCACCTGCCTGCATTGGAACCAGACCCGCAAACGGCTGGTTCCCGAGCCGGTGATCCGCGAGATGGCCGCCGCATTAGCCGATCCGGCCTTTGGGCCCAGCCGCTCTGAGGGCTTTGCGGCGGTGGTGGCGGTGGTGCCCACCCACGGCCGTGAGCTGGAGGCCCTGCTGCGCGATGAGCTGGCGCGCCTGGATCACCGCATCCGCTCGGCCCGCAACCGCGAGAAGCGTTTCCAGCTGCACGGGTATTCCAGGCTGCTGGATCTGGAGCGGCTGCTGCACCTGCTGCGGCTGCTCACCACCTTCCCCGAGCTCTCCGCCGCCGACCCCGCCACCCGCGCGGAACTGGAGGCGATCGTGTCGCCCCTGCCCGAGGGCGACCTGGCGGATCAGGCGGCGGCCTACCTGCGCCGGCTGCATGGCGATTGCTACGGCGATGCCACCGCGATCCGGGCGGATCTGACCTGGCTCGAGGCCAACGGCTTCTTCAGCGCTGAGCCCTCGCTGGGGCCGATCCAGCTGGAGCCCGGCCAGCCACCTCTATGTCCTGGCCAAGCAGGAACACCAGCAACGTCACCAGGCACGGCGGCGGCGGCTGTTGCATGAGGCCCAGCTGCCGGTCCCCAAAACCCTGGCATGCAGGCGGTGATGCACGACAACACGGCGCTGCTGGCGATGGCGATGCGGCAGCCCAGCCCAGGACCGAGTTGACACTATGAATCGGCCCCGGGGGCGGCAATAGTAAAGAAAATCCAAGACGACTTGACAAATGTCCTACCCCCCCAACGATAATCATACAGTAATCTGGCATTCAAAAAATGGAGAACAATGCAGATTTATCACAACTTAAACATTATAGCAGCTATGGTGAATTGAAAGACATGTTAAGCGATTGGGCCATCAACACTGCTATTGCTGTTAACCCCATTGAAGAAAGAGCAGCCAAGCTCGTGGAACTGGACGAAACAGTTAGCATAAGTTCCTTAGATTTGTACAATAATTGGACAGTCGAAACTGAAGACCAAAAGAATCTTCTGCTTGACTTGGCTATAATAATCGAAATTTTCTCTGCGCGTCATGGGATGCGTCTAGATCTCGATAGATTAAAAGATAGATTTTCGCTATGGGAGCCTGTTGTAGATAAAGTCTTCGGGGACCATGACATCGAGCTTATCTCAAAGGCGCTCACCACTGGGGCAAGCATGGGAGAATTCGAAGAGTGGACAAGCGGAGGTTTGGGTGATTCGCTCATAGAATTAACTGGTTCTCGCCTGGGGGATGATTGGAGTTGCAAGTTTGATAAAAAAATATTCAAAAAAGATAAATCTGTAGCCAAATTGTGGAAATGGGGTATTGATCAACTCAGTTATGGTCGGTTTGATAGATACCCTGACTGAGCCAGTGGCGTCGCGCTCCTCCACCTTGCTGGGGGGATACACCAGCAGATCCACGGGAGCGCGATGGCGGGCGAGCTTGTTCCAGAGCTGTCCGAGCAGCTCAAATCAGTGGTGCGGCCCGATTCCCTGGCCGCCGAGCGGCAGGCCGAGGCCCTGGAAACGGCGATCGTGGAGCGGCGGCGGATCGAGCTGGAGCGCTACGCGACGGTGGGCTCCTTTGTGGACAGCCCCAACGGCTCGTTTCGCGTGTGGCCGCTGCAGCTCCTCTTCCACAACATCGGCTGGTATTTGGTCTTCGAGGACGACGCGATCGGCACCGGCGTGGGCCTGATCCGCAGCGAACGGATCGACCGCCTGGCCCTGCACCGCAGCGAGCGGGGCAACCAGCGCAGCGATGAGGCCCACCGCCAGGCCCTGCGGCGTCTGGAGCTGCTGCTGCACTACAGCGGCGGCATCTACTTCGGCAGCGACCTCAAAACCCAGCTGCGGCTGGCCAGCCCCAATGCCCGGCTCCGCGCCAGGCAGCTGGTGACGCTGCGCTTCTACTGCCAGGGCTGGTGTTTTGCCTTCATCCGCGAGGGCCTGCAGCGCTACCCGATCGAGCACACCCGCTTCTCCAAGCCCCTGGCCGGCGAGCACTGGTGGCACCACCCCAACGCCCCGCACGTGCTGGAGCCCGGCAGCCCCTCAGACACTCACCCCTATCCGGTGGAGCTTGACCTGCCCCCCTGGACCGTGGAGCGCGACATCGACCTCCGCAACTGGCTCTTCGGCTTCGGGGCCGGCATCCGCATCGACAGCCCCCAGGCCCTGAGAGACGAGCACCGGCAGAAGCTGGAGACTGCCTTTGCCGTGTATCAGGCCGCCTGAGACAAGCGCATTACGGTGTCATGACAGCCTGAGCGGAGGGTCGCGCGATCAGGTGCTGCAGCTGCGGGCCTCGGCGGCTGAGCAGCGCCAGCTGATAGATCAGACCGCTGCGGCGGAAGGCAGCAGCCGCACCGAATTCATCCTGCGCAGCTGCCAGGAGCGGGCAGGGGATGTGCTTCTCGATCGCACCCTGTCGGCAATCGGCTTCTACACGAAAGTCGGCTTTGTCACGGATCCAGCCGGCCCATTCCAGCAGGGTGCTGGCGTCCCAATGCTGGCGTCCCAATGCTGGCGATGCGAAAGCTTCTGCGCTGAACTGGAATTAAGGCAGCGGTGAATCGGCCGGCTCGTCGTCTCTCGCCGGGCTCGGCGGCAGACCATGGCTTGCCTCTCGATAACCTCAGGACACCTGCCCCTCCCGGCCTGTCCGTGCCCGCCATGCTCACCGTCGCCCTGGCCAAGGGAACCCTCCTTGCGGATTCCATCCGCTGCTTCCAGCGGGCGGGGCTCGACTTTTCCGATCTGCTCAACCCGGACCATCGGCAGCTCATGGTGCCCAGCCGCTGCGGGCAGGCCCGGGCCCTGCTCGTGCGCAACGCCGATGTGCCCGTCTACGTGGCTTATGGCCAGGCCCAGCTCGGGGTCGTGGGGGAGGACGTGCTGAGGGAGCACCAGCTGCCGGTGGCGCCCCTGGTCGACCTGGGCTTCGGCGACTGCCGCATGGCCGTGGCCGTCAAGGCCTCCAGCGGCTACCGCCTCGCCCTCGACATGCCCGCTCACGGCCGGGTGGCGAGCACGTTCACCCGCTGCGCCGAGGCCTTCTTCGACCAGCTCGACCTGCCCGTGGAGCTCATCCACCTCACGGGTTCGGTGGAGCTCGGCCCGCTGACGGGCATGTCAGAGGCGATCGTCGACCTGGTGGCCAGCGGCCGCACCCTGCGCGACAACGGACTGGTGGAGATTGAACACCTGTTCCAGAGCACGGCGCGGCTGATCGGCCATCCCCTCGCCCTGCGCCTCGATGACGGGCCCCTGCAAGCCATCGTCAGCCGCCTGGCCGCCGTCGCCAAAAGCCCCGGCGCCGACCCGGCCGCCAACGCCCTGGCCAGCCTCGACGACGCCGTGCTGGCACCGCGCTGATGGCCTCCCTCGACACCCGCCGCCTCCAGCGCCTGCTCCCCTACCTCGGCCCCGATCGCCGACGGCTCCTCCTCGCTCTGCTCCTTCTCATCCCCCTGGCCCTGGCCGGCGCCCTGCAGCCCCTGCTGGTGGGGCAGGCCATCGCCGCCCTCCGGGCCGAGCCGGTGCTCCCCTGGCTCCGGGGGATGCCCGTTCCTCAGGTGTTGCGGGCCCTGGTGGGCCTGCTGCTGGTGGCAGTGCTCGTGCGCCTCGGCCTGCAAGGGGTTCAGAGCTTCAACGTGCAGGTGGTGGGCCAGCGCCTCACCGCTCGCATCCGGGAAGCCCTCTTCCACCATGTGCTCGCCCTCTCGCTCCGCTTCCACGACGCCACCCCCACAGGCAAGCTCGTCACGCGCCTCACCAGTGATGTGGAGGCCCTGGCGGAGGTGTTCGGCAGCGGGGCGGTGGGCCTGCTCGGCGATCTGGTCAGCCTCGTGGTGATCAGCGTCACCATGCTCATGATCGAATGGCGCCTCGGGCTGATGCTCATCGCCCTGCAGATTCCTGTCATCGCAGGCATGCTCTGGCTCCAGCGCCGCTACCGCCGCGCCAACTACCGCGTGCGCGAGGGGCTGGGGCAACTCAACGCCGAGCTGCAGGAAAACCTTCAGGGGTTGGAGGTGGTGCAGATGTTTCGGCGGGAGGAGGAGAACAGTCGCCGCTTCCGCGTCACCAACCAGGCCTACCGGCGGGCGGTGGACGGGGCGATCTTCTACGACAGCACGATCTCGGCGATGATCGAGTGGGTGAGCCAGGCGGCGATCGCCCTGGTGCTGGCCGTCGGGGGGGCGATGGTCACCGGCGGAGCGATGGGCCTGGGCACCTTGACCACCTTCATCCTCTTTTCCCTGCGTCTCTTTGATCCCCTGCGCCAGCTGGCGGAGCGCTTCACCCAGATCCAGGGGGGGCTCACGGCGGTGGAGCGGATCGACGAGCTGCTGAGCCGTCCGATCGAGATCCAGGACCCTCCTTCCCTTCGGGCCTGGCCCGCCGGCAGGGGGGTCGGTGCGGCGGAGGTGGTGTTTGAGGGGGTGTCCTTCGCCTATCGGCCCGACGATCCCATCCTTCGCGACCTCAGCTTCACCATCGCGGCGGGGGAGCATGTGGCCCTCGTCGGCCCCACCGGATCGGGCAAGACCACGATCATCCGCCTCCTCTGTCGCCTCTACGAACCCCAAGCCGGCCGCATCCTTCTGGATGGCGTCGACATCCGGGAGATCCCGCTGGCCCTCCTCCGCCAACGGCTTGGGGTGGTGTTGCAGGACACCTTCCTCTTCAGCGGCAGCGTCGCCAACAACGTGCGCCTCGATTGCCCCCTCAGCGACGCCGATGTGGAGCGGCTGTGCGCCGACCTCGGCATGGAGCCCCTGCTGCGCCGTCTTCCGCAAGGGGTGGCCACTCCCCTGCGGGAGCGGGGCGCCAACCTCTCCTCCGGCGAGCGTCAGCTGCTGGCGGTGGCCCGGGTGGCAGCCCGCCAACCGAGCGTGCTCGTGATGGATGAGGCCACCGCTTTCCTCGATCCTTCCACCGAAGCCACCCTCCAGCACGACCTGGAACATCTGCTCGCCCACCGCACCGCCATCGTCATCGCCCACCGGCTCGCGACGGTGGAGGCGGTGGATCGCATCCTCGTGTTGCGCCAGGGACGGCTGGTGGAAAGCGGCACCCATCGCCAGCTGCGGGCGTCCGGTGGCCTCTACGCCCAGCTGGCCGAACTGCAGGAGAAGGGACTGGCCTCGTTCTGAACCTCTTGGGCGAGCCAGGCCTCGATCAGGGCCGCCACGTCCGCGGGCCTCTGGCACATCGGCAGGTGGCCCGCCCCCTCCAACACCTCCAGCTGATGGCCGGCGGCATAGCCGGCCAGGTGGCGCACATAGCCGGGCGCCATCACCTGGTCCGCACCGCCGGCGATCCAGAGGCTCGGCACGGTCAGCGCCCTGGCCAGGCGGGGCAGTTGCCCCACGGCAGCCCGATTCGTGCTGCAGGCCAATAGGCCCCGCGCCGCCCGCGGGTCGGCCAGCAGGGGAGAGCGCAACGGAGCGAGCAGAGGCCAGTGGGCCAGGGCCCGGGGGCGCAGGCGCAGCAGCACCGCGCCGGCCCGCCGCAGCCGACGGAAGGGGCGCGGCTGATACACCCCTCCCCCGGCGCTGATCTGCACCACCCCCCGCAACTGCTCCCCGAGATGGGCCGCCGCATGGAGCACCACGCTGCCCCCGAGGGAATGGCCCATCAGCACCACCGGCCGCTCGCGCCCCACCTCCCGCTCCACCCAGGCGGCCACCCATCGGCCGTAGCTTCTCAGGCTGGGCTGCAGGCCCTGCGGCCGGGGGGTGGCGCCGAAACCGGGCAGATCGGGCGCCAGCAGGGGGCGCTCCGGCCCCAGCTCCCGCCCCAGGGGCTCCCACAGCCGGCCCGACAGCAGCCAACCATGGAGCGCCACAAGCACCACAGAGGGATCGGAGGGCAAAGAAGGGGAGGGGTGACCGCTCAAGCCCAACCAAGCTGCTGACCGCTCACCTTCGCGCGGGGGCGCCATCTGGCGCCAAGATCGTCAGATTGCGTTGCGCTCCCGGCCCCCCTGTTGGACGACGGACTCTTCACCAGCCTCTATGGCCCCACCCATCGGTGCTGCGACCTGCCCGGCGCGAAGGTGGAGGTGGTGCTCAGCCAGGAGCGGCCCATCGACCTGATCGAACTGGAAGCCCTCTGTGATGCCGTCGGCTGGAACCGCCGTCCCCTGCGGCGCGTGCGCAAGGCGCTCCAGCACAGCCTCCTGCGGGTGGGCCTCTGGCGCCATGACGCTCGCCTGCCCAAGCTGGTGGGCTTTGCCCGTTGCACCGGCGACGGCGTGGTGGACGCCACCGTGTGGGATGTGGCCGTCCATCCCCTCTATCAAGGGGCGGGGCTGGGGCGACAGATGATGGACTACCTCGTCGGGGAGCTGAAGGCCATGGGCGTGGAGCGGGTGACCCTTTATGCCGATCCGGGCGTGGTGACCTTCTACAACCATCAGGGCTGGGAGCTGGAACCGGGGCAGCAGCGCTGCGCCTTCTGGTACGCCCCGTAGCGGTCGGCCAGGGTCCAGGGATCCACGCCCCGGCGCCAGGCTCGCCGCAGGCGGGCGTTGCTCCAGCTCACCCGCAGCACCCCCAGCCGCCGCCAGCGGCGACCCGCCACCTGATAGCGCCCCGCCAGGATCCGCAGGGGGACCCTCGCCCGCAGCCGGAGCACCAGATCCAGATCCTCCATCAACGGAATCGGCGCCACCCCTCCCACCGCTTCCAGGTCCTGGCGATGCACCAGCAGGCCCTGGTCGCCGTAGGGGAGACGGAACAGCAGCGTGCGGCAGGCCACCAGCCCCTCCACCAGGCGCAGGGCGGGGGAGGGATCGGCGATCGCCAGGTGGAACACCCAGCCTTGGCCGGGCCCGGCCGCGATGGCCCGCGCCACCGCCGCAGGCCAGCCCTCCGGCAGGCGGCCATCCGCATGGAGCAGCCACAGCCAGTGGGCCGTGGAGGCCGCGATGCCCTGGCCGAGTTGGGCGCCGCGGTTGGGGGCGGCGCGGAGGATCCGTGCCCCGGCCAGGGCGGCCACCGTGGCGGTGCCATCACCGCTGCCCCCGTCCACCACCCAGATCTCCCCCACCAGCTCCGGCGCCCGGGCCAGGTCGGCCAGCAGGGCGGGCAGCCGGGCGGCTTCCTCCCGGGCCGGAATCACCACCGCCACCGGTCCGGCCCCGGCCCGGCTCATCGCCAGCGCGCCAGATCGCCGGGACGATCCAGATCCCGCCCCTCCCGCAACAACACCGGGGCGAGCCCCTCCGCCGCCGCCGCCGCCAGCGTGTGCCGCAACACCGTCTCCCGCCCCCAGGGAATGGGGCCGTCCGCCCCTGCGAACAGGCGGGGCGCCCGCAGACGGGGCGAGAGGCCCAGCAGCCAGTAGCCCCCGTCCGCCGCAGGTCCGAGCACGAGGGAGGCGTGGCGGAGGGCGGCGAAGGCGGCCAGCAGATCCGCGCCGCTGAGCAGGGGCAGGTCGCTGCCGATGAGCACCACCGCGCCCACCGCCTCCCGCCGGGCTCGCTCCACTTGCCGCCGCAGCCGCACCCCCAGGCTGCCCTCCCCCTGGCCCACCAGCCGATCCACCGGCAGCTGGGCGCCCCAGCGGCGGCAGGCCCGGGGGCCCAGGCCGCTGACGGCCAGCACCACCTCGATCGGTTCCCCGCGCCCCTTGGCGGAGCGGCCGGCCTGGCGGGCGGCGGCCAGGCCATGGTGCAGAAGCCGGCGCTGCACGGCCGCCGCCCGCTCGGGGCCGATGGCCTCCGCCAGGCGTCGCTTGCAACGGGATGGCGCCGGCCAGCGGGTGAGCACCACCAGCTGGCGGCTCACGATCGTTGCGGCAGGTTGGCGGGACGGACGGTCAACGCGATCCGGTCCTGCTGGCGCCGCACCGTCAGGGCGAGGGGCTGGCCGATCTGGGCCTGATCCACGGCCAGCTGCACCTCCGAGGGGTTTTTCACGCTGGTTCCCGCCACCTTCTCGATCAGATCGCAGGGTTTGAGACCCCCCTGGGCGGCGGGACTGCCGGCCATCACATCGACCACGACGACGCCGTTGACCTCAGGCAAGCGGCACTGATCCGTGCTTCAGTTGATCTCCCGCGCCAGCAGGGGTGTGAGCGCTTCGAGGCGCACGCCGATGTAGGGGTGGCTGGCGTAGCCACGCTCCATGATCTGGGCGGCGATCTTGCGGGCGGTGTTGATCGGGATCGCGAAGCTCAGCCCCGCGCCGGGGGCCTGGCGGATGGCGGTGTTGATGCCGATCACCTGTCCACGATCGTTGATCAGCGGCCCGCCGCTGTTGCCGGGGTTCACGGCCGCGTCGGTTTGCAGGTAAGGCACCCGCTGGCCCTCGCCGACGGCGTTGGTGCGTTGGATCGCGCTGATGATCCCCGCCGTGACGGTGTTGTCCAGGCCGAGGGGATTGCCGATGGCAATCGCCCACTCCCCGGGACGCACCTTGCTGGAATCCCCCAGGGGGGCGACGGGCAGCCCCGTCGCCACCACCTTCACCACCGCCACATCGGGGAGGGGATCGGCACCGAGCACCTTGCCGGCAAAGCTCCGCCCATCCGGCAGGGTCACCCCCACCTGGTTGGCGCCATCCACCACGTGGGCATTGGTGAGCAGCACCCCATCGGAGCGGGTGATGAAGCCCGAGCCCTGGCCCTGCTGTTGTTGAATCGAGGGGCCCTGTCCAAAGAGGCTCCCGAGGGGGTTCAGGGTGCGACGCACCGTGTCGATGCGCACCACCGCCGGGCCCACCTTCTCCACCGCGGCCACGATGATGTTGCTTGTGGGCTGCAGGGGGCCGGCGGCGGGAGCATCGCTGACGCGCTGCTTGTCCGTCGGCACGGCCCGCTGGGCGGAGCATCCCGGCAGGAGGGTGAGCAGAGCCGCCAGGGGCAGCACCCGGGCAAGGGGGGGGGCTCGCATAACACGGAAAGGGGTCCCTTCATTTAAGAGCAAGCGGGCCGGGGGAGGGAGGCGCCAACGGGCACAGAGGATGCACCGGTGGCCCTGCTTAAATCAGCGTTCTGATGAGGGGGGAGGTCGGTGCAGCAGGGCGAGGACCTTTGGCCCCAGGTGCAGGACGCCCTCCAGGCCACCCTCAGCAAGCCCACGTTTGAAACCTGGATCCGCCCGGCCCGCTGCCGGGCCGTCAGCCGCGATCGACTGGAGCTGGAGGCGCCGAACAGCTTTGCCTGCACCTGGCTGCGCAAGCACTACCTGAACCGGATCCAGCAATTGGCCTCCGATCTGGCCCAGCGTCCGATCCAGGTGGCGGTGGAGGTGGCGGCGGAGGAGCCCACCCTGGCGTCACTGGGACCCGCCGGGGGAGGCGGCAACGGGGCGAAGGCGGTTCCGCGGGGCAGCGAAGGGGGCGAGACGACGGCGGGATCGGGCCCGGGCCAGGAGAAGGGCGGCGAGCGGGGGGGGCCATCCCTCCTGCGGGGGGAGGCGGGCCTCAACCCGCGCTACGTCTTCAACCGTTTTGTGGTGGGACCCAACAGACGCATGGCCCACGCCGCCTCCCTGGCGGTGGCGGAGGCGCCGGGGCGGGAGTTCAATCCCCTCTTTCTCTGCGGCGGGGTGGGTCTGGGCAAGACCCACCTGATGCAGGCCATCGGCCACTACCGGCTGGAGATCAACCCCGACGCGCGGGTGTGTTACGTCTCCTCGGAGATGTTCACCAACGACCTGATCCAGGCCATCCGCAAGGACGGCATGCAGGCCTTTCGCAACCACTACCGCGCCGCGGATCTGATCCTTGTCGACGATATTCAGTTCATTGAAGGCAAGGAGTACACGCAGGAGGAGTTCTTTCACACCTTCAATGCCTTGCATGAGGCGGGCCGCCAGATCGTGATCGCCTCCGATCGGCCCCCCAGCCAGATCCCTCGCCTGCAGGAACGCCTGATCTCCCGCTTTTCGATGGGGTTGATCGCCGACATCCAGGCGCCCGATCTGGAAACCCGCATGGCCATCCTCCACAAGAAGGCGGAACAGGAGCAGATGGCCCTGCCGCGGGACCTGATCCATTACTTGGCCGGTCGCTTCACCTCCAACATTCGTGAACTGGAGGGGGCCCTCACGCGGGTGGTGGCGTTCGTGTCGATCACCGGCTTGCCGATGACGGTGGAATCCGTCTCGCCGATGCTTGATCCGGCGGGCACGACTGTGGAGGTGACGCCCCAACAGGTGTTGGACAAGGTGGCCGAGATCTTTGAGGTCAGCGTGGAGGAGATGCGGAGTCCGAGCCGCAAGCGAGCCGTGAGCCAGGCCCGTCAGGTGGGCATGTTTCTGATGCGCCAGACCACGGCTCTCTCCCTGCCGCGCATTGGCGAGATGTTTGGCGGCAAGGATCATTCCACTGTGATGTATGCCGTGGAGCAGGTGGAGCGCAAGATCAACAATGATCCCGCGCTCGCGCGCCGCATTCAGCAGGTGAGGGATCTGCTGCAGATCGACTCCCGCAAGCGCCGTTGATGGGTCGGGGGACACGCCAGCCATGAGACGTTTGTTGGTAGTGATGAGCCAGCCGCCGGGCTGCAGCGGGGTGCAGGCTTTGATCTACAACAAACTCCTGCCTTTTTTTGAAAGCCATGGCTGGGAGGTGCATTTCGCTGGCCCGGCGCCCTGGCTGTCGTCCGTGCTCACGGAAGAGCTGCCCTGTCCGGCCGAACGCCTCCACTACACCACCCATGTCTCGGCCTCCAGGCGGTTCTCTGTGCGCAAGAATCGCCATCGCCAACGCTCGCTCCCCCACCTGGGCTATGGCGTTCTGCAACTGGCGGCACACCTGCTGGAGCGCCTGACGCGCCACGACAGTGAGGCCCATCTGCTGCGGGGCCTGAGGCGGAGCGTCGAGCAGGCGGAACACCGCTGGCACTTTGATCTCATCGCCGGCAAGAGTCCTGATTTCCCTGTGCTGGCCCTCACCCAACGGCTCTGCCAGGCGCTTGACAAACCCTTTCTGGCGTTGATGGATGATCCCTGTGGCGCCCGCGATGAGACCGGCTTCCATCCGCGCTCGCCGGAGCTGCAGCGGGCGATTCTGGGCCAGGCCCGAGGCACGCTCTTCATGTCGCCCCTCACCCGGGAGCGCTATGTGGCGGCTGGCCTTGTGGCAGAGAACAAGGCCCATGTCATCACCGACAGCTATCCCGTGACCCCCGATCTCTATCGGCCTGGGCGCAGTGCCCTCGCGCGGGATGGCGGCCCGCCCACCGCAGGCCATCCCCTGCGCCTGCTCTACCTGGGCATGTTGCCGGACTGGCGCCCGATCGAGCCGTTTCTGGAGGCCTTGCTCCATCTCCAGCCGCGCGAGGCCGAGGGGAAACCTTGGCTGCGTCTCACCATCCATGGCTTTGTCTATGCCGACGCTCGGCGCCACATCGCGGCGGATGCCCGACTGGCGGCCCTGATTGAGATCCAACCGTTGGTGTCCCATGCCGACTCCCATGCCCTGGCGTCGGATGCGGATGCGCAGCTCGTGGTGATTGGCCCGCGTCACCTGGACAACATCCCCTCGAAATTCTTTGAGTATCTGGGTCACCGCAAACCGCTGCTGATTCTGGGCCCGCCAGCGAATCCCCTGCGGGCCATCGTCGCCGACCTGGGGATCGGGGTCTATGCCGATGGTCGCGATGGCGCGGCCATCCTTGCGGCCCTCCACCAGCTCCATGACCAGAGCGCAAGCCTGCGGCAGGCCTACAGCGATCGGGCCGCCGCGATCGAGGCCTTCAGCGCCCCCCGGGTGGCCCAACGCTATTGCGGCCTGTTGGATCAGGCGATGATCGGCTGACTGCGATCCAACCCCTCGATTTCACCGGCAAACACCCGGCTCGCCGTGATGTCTGAGGCTTCGATGGTCATCAGATCCGTTTTGGAGAGCAAAGCCGCCTGCTGGTTGAACAGGCGGTTGGCCTGGCGCATGCGGGCCCGGTCAATGGCATTGCGAATCGAGCGCGCATTGGCGAAGTAGGGCAATTGCCGCCGCCGCTTGATGTAAGCCGAAAAAGCGGCGTTGGCCTCCGCGCTGAAGCGGTAGTTCTCACTGGCGAGGATGAGCTGGGCAATGGCAAGCAACTCTTCATCGGTGTAATCTGGAAAGTCAATGTGATTGGCGACGCGGGAGGAGAGGCCGGGATTGGATTGGTAAAAGACATCCATCCTCTCTTTGTAGCCAGCAAAGATGACCACCACATCATTGCGACTGCTTTCCATCACCTGCAGCAGGATTTCAATCGCTTCAGAGCCGTAATCCCGTTCATTATCGGGACGATAGAGATAATAAGCCTCATCGATGAACAACACGCCTCCCATCGCTTTGCGCAGCATCTCCTTGGTCTTCGGTGCTGTATGGCCAATGTATTGACCCACCAGATCATCGCGGGTGGCCGTCACCACATGGCCCTTGCGCACATAGCCCAGGTTGTGGAGAATCATGGACATTCGTTCCGCCACCGTCGTTTTACCCGTGCCCGGGCGGCCGGTGAAGGACATGTGCAGGCTGGGCGGGGTCGTCTGCAGATCCATCTGCTGACGGGCGCGGTTGACGACCAGCAGGGCCGCGATTTCCCGGATTCGCGCCTTCACCGGCCGCAGCCCGATCAATTCATCATCCAACTGCTGCAGCAATTTCTGGATGCCTAGAGTGTCATAAGCGCGCTGAAGATCAATGCGCGTTTCCTCCATGTCCATCGGTTCAGAGGAGGTCATCAATCGCCGCCGCGAAGGTTTGCTCCCGCTCCCCCACCGCCGCTCTCTCCCCCTCAGCCCGCAGGGTGAGATTGACGTACGTGCGCCCGAAGCTGATGTCTGGAAAGCGGCCCTCCTGTTCGGAGAGACTGTTCAACCGTTCAAGAAAAAGGCGAGTGCTCTCGTAGTCCGCAAACTCGATGCGTCGCTCCAGGCGATCAGGACGCGCTCGGTGAGTCCAGGGTTGTTCCATTCGGTCAGATTACGCCTGCCCCGCCTCGCTCCCGCACAGGGGATCAGGATCCAGGCAATCGGTGCGGGCCTTGCCCAGGCGGGTGGCCCAGGCGGCGGCATAGGCCTGGTTTGCCGCCTGTTCGCCCGGCACGGGCGTGTTCAGGGCATGGGGGAAGGTGCCGCGGATGGCGGCATTGGTGACGCAGAACATCGCTTTTTGAAAACTCATGCAGATCTTCACCCGCACATCGCCCTCCCCCCGGCCCTGGCCGCGATACCAGGCATGCAACCGCTCAGGGAGGTGGCGAAACATGTCCTGCATCAGCAGGCTGGGGGGAATGCCAGCCCCCATGGTGGGCAGGGGATCGGCATAGAGGGCGCCATAGGCGAAATCGCCCTGATCCGCCGGGATCTGCTCCGCCTGGGCGTTGAACGACACCGTGCCCAGAAAGGGCGTGCCCCGCAGAAACACGGCCTCCACATAGGGAACGGCCACATCCAGCAAAAAGGTGAGTGCCGCGTCCGGTGGCAGCACCCAGAAGGGGTCGCCGCCGATGCTCACCCCGTAGGTGATCGGCCGGGCTGCGGCGGCCACCAACCCGTCCATGAGGAAAGACACCACGGCCTCGATGCTGGCCACCGTCCCCTGCCGTTCCGCCTCCGCCAAGGCGATGAACAGATCGCTCATCACCCGCCAGAACTGACCCAGGGCATGGGTGGTGGCGGCGGAGCGGATCAGCTCGGGCAGGAAATCGGGGAAGAGGGGATGGAGCAGGGCAAGCAAGGGATCGCGGCGCGTTTTGCGCTGGATGATCGCCTGGCAGAGCTCCCGGAAGGAGTCGCTGTCGAGAAAGGCATCCAGACCGCCGGTGCCATGCCAGAGCATGGCGCGCATGCAATATTCCGCATATTCAAAGTTGATGCGATCATGGATCAGATGGCGCCAGATCTTGCCCGGGCTGTGATCGCCATCCAGAAATTTGAAGATCGGAAAGGGATTGAGAAATTGCGTTTCCGCCTGATAGATCAGGTTGCGGCTGTAGGCATCCAGCACCACGCCATAGCTCTCAAGCACATCCACCACCTCCACCAGATGGGTGGCCGATTCCGCCAACAGGGTTTCGCCCGCCAGCAGGCGTCGCTCCAGCTCTGCTGGCTCGGGACAGCCACCGCTGCGGGTGAGCAAGTCGGGAATGACCGGCATCAGCCCACCCCCTGGCCGGCGAGGGCTTGCAACACCTGGGGCACCCGGGCCATGGCGGTTGTCGTGCTCTCCGACAGCTGGCCCAGCACGGCGGGAAGCAGACCCAGCCCCACCACCGCCAGGGCCAAGCCCGTGGCGGGAATGGTCTCCCGTGGAGCCACGGGCGCCAGGCGAATGTCGAGCCGGCTGTGGCGCAGGCGATCGGCATCGCTGTCGTTGACGGGGGTGATGGCCAGCCGACCGAAGAACACCCGGTTGACCAGCAGAAGGAAGTAGACCGCCGTTAGGCCGGAGCCCACCATGCAGAGCAGGGTGGCGGTGGGGAACATGGCCATGGCTCCGCGGAACACCAGGAACTCCGAGATGAACCCACCCATGCCGGGCATGCCCGCGCTGGCCATGACGCCAAGGATCATCAGGGTGCCCGTGAAGGGCAATCCCCGCTCCGGATTGAGCAGTCCACGCAACACCTCCAGATCGCGGGTGCCGGTCTTGCGATAGACGATGCCCACGAGCAGAAAGAGCAGGGCTGAGATGAGGCCATGGCTCACCATCTGGAATTCCGCCCCCAGCAGGCTCACCGGCGTGGCGGCGGCGGCGGCCAGCAGGATCGAGCCCATGTGGCCCACGGAGCTGTAGGCCACCATGCGTTTCATGTCGCGCTGCGCGATCGCCGCCAGGGAGCCGTAGAGCACGGAGACGGCCGCCCAGATCGCCAGCCAGGGCGCCATGACGGCCCAGGCTTCCGGGAAGAGGCCCAGCCCGAACCGCAGCAGGCCATAGGTTCCCAGCTTGAGCAGCACCCCTGCCAGGAGCACGGACACCGGCGTGGAGGCCTGGGTGTGGGCATCCGGCAGCCAGGAGTGAAAGGGCACCAGGGGGATCTTGATGCCGAAGCCCACCAGCAGCATGGCGAGCAACACGAGCTGGCTGCCCAGGGCCAGCTGATCGCCGCTCACCGGCAGGAAACTGAAATCAATGCTCCCCCGCAAGACGGCCAGGGCCAAAAAGGCCGCCAGGATCAGAATGCCCGACACCGCCGTGAAGATCAGAAACTTGGTGGCCGCAAACGCCTTGCCTGCTCCGCCCCAGACGGAGATCAACAGCCAGAGGGGGATCAGTTCCAGCTCATAGAACAACAGGAACAACAGGAGGTTCTGCGCCAGAAAGGCGCCATTCACCGCAGCGCTGATCAACAGCAGCAGGGCGAAATAGATGCGGGGCCGTTGGCTGATGTCCCGGGTGCAGATCACCGCCACCAGGCTCAGGGCCCCGTTGATCAACACCAGCGGCAGCGACAGGCCATCCACCCCCAGGCTGTAGGTGAGGCCGATGCCGGGAATCCAGGGGAGCGATTCCGTCAGCTGCATGCCTCCTTGCCGGGGATCAAAGGCCAGGAGCACCACAAGGCTCCACACCACCTGAAGAACGAGCATCACCAGGGCCGCCTGGCGCATCCGTCCGGGCTGGGGCTCCCCTGGCCAGAGGAGCAGGAGCAGACATCCCACCAGGGGCAGGAGCAGCAACAGGGTCAACATCCGCTCATCCCCCTTGGAGCCAGGCCAGGCTGGCGAAGAGAACCACAATCGCCAGCACCACCGTGAGCACATAGCTCTGCAGCTGGCCGCTCACCCCCAGCTTCAGCTTTTCCGCAGCGGCCAGGGACCCCAGGCCGACCCGGCTGGCCAGTTGGTTGATGATGTCCCGATCAAAGCGGTCGGTAAGGCGGGCCAGACCAGCCACAAAGGCGACGATCGTGTTGCGATAGAGGCGATCGGTGTAGAAATCGGCGGCCAGCAGATCCTGAATCGCCCGCAGGGCACGGTTGACGGAGCGGGAGGAGGCCTCCGCCACGGGAAACAGCAGCTCCGCTGCCAGCCCCAGAACGCCGCTTCCCAGAACGAGCAGCGCCGCAGTGGCGCCCACAGGCCGCAGAGCGAGGAACGGTTCCAGCCGGGCCATCACCGCCGGCAGCAGCACCAACAGCACCCCCAGGCTGACCATGGGCAGGGCCATCCACCAGATCACCTCCGGCGTGCGTTTGGTTTTCGGGTGGGGGGCATCGAGAAACACCTGCCGGTAGACCCGCACCAGGTTGAACACCGTCAGGGCATTGGTGAGCAGCACCACCCCGGCGAAGAGGGGCGCGGCAGGCAGCAGCGCCTCCACCAGCCGGGAGAGGCACCAGAAGCCGGCCAGGGGCACCACGCCGGTGAGGGCGGCGCCACCGATCAAATAGGCGCTGGTGGTGGCGGGCATGCGGCGGGAAAGGCCACCGAGCTGGGTGATGTCCTGGCAGTTGGTGGTGGCGATCACGCTGCCGACACTCATGAACAGCAGGGCCTTCGCCAGGCCGTGGGCCAGCAGGAGCAGCAGGGCGACGGCCGGCTGGCGCAGGGCGATGGCGATGAACACCAGGCCGAGATAGGAGGTGGTGCCGTAGGAGAAGGCCCGCTTGAGATCCACCTGGGCGATGGCCACCAGGGCTCCGGCCAGGGCGCTGATGGTGCCCACCGCCAGCAACACATCCACCGCCAGTGGCGAGAGGGTGAGCAGCGGCATGAGCTTCACGAGCACCAGGGCCCCGCAGGTGACCACGGCGGAGTTGCGCAGGATGGAGGCCGGGTTGGGACCCTCCATGGCCTCATCCAGCCAAAGGTGCATTGGAAACTGGGCGCACTTGCCCATGGGGCCGGCCACCAACCCCAGGCCGATCAGGGTGCCGGCCAAGGGCGTGACCTGCCCTGTGGCCAGGGCCGTGGCGGACCAGCGCTCCAGGCCGTCGAACGACAGGGAGGGCGCCCAGGCGGCCAGGGCCACCAGCCCCATCAGCAGCAGCACATCCCCGACGCGCTTGGTGAGGAACGCGTCGCGGGCGGCGGTGACCACCAGGGGTTGCGCATACCAGAACCCCACCAGCAGATAGGTGGAGAGGGTGAGCATTTCGAGAAGGAAATAAGAGAGGAAAAGGTTGTTGCTCAACACCACCCCCGCCATGGCGCCCTCAAAAAAACCCACGAGGGCATAAAAACGCGCCAGCGACCACTCTTTGTCGAGATAGCCGAGGGCAAACACTTGCCCCAGCAAGCTCATGAACGTCACCAACTCCAGGGCGGCGAGATTGGTGAGCGAAAGATCCAGGCCGATGCGCAGATCCAGATCGGCCACGTGAAACCAGGACAGATCCAGTTGCTGGGGGCCGAGGGTCAACACCTTCTGAATGATCAGGCTGCCGTGCATCACGGCCAGGAGGGTGACGAGCAGATTCAGGTAGGCGGCGGGCCGCGGACCATTGCGTTTGATCCAGCCCGCAGCCCAGGGCAGCGACAGCAGCGCTCCGCTGAATCCGTAGAGGGGAATCCACCAGGCGAACTGCATGGACCAGGGCAGGGGGGAAGCCACGGCAAGAGCGGTCATGAAAACCCTCCAGGGGATCGGGCGCTCAAACGGCGGCCCTCATCACCAGGCCGTTCGTGGAGGGGAGCAGGCTGTCCAGCCAGGTGGCCAGCTCCTCTCCATGGCGGCGCTCCTCTTGCCAGAGCGCATGAAAGAACGCGCCGTTCTCGCTGTCGCCGATCCGTTGGCAGAAGTCGAAGGCGTTGGCGTAGTGGCTCACGAGCTGGTGCTCGAGGTCAGCGTTGAGGATCAAGAGCCCCCGCAGATCGCCGGCATGGGCGGCGGGGCGCAGTTGGGAGGCGCCGGGAGCAACGCCCAGGTGAATCATGCGGTTCACCAGGCGTTCCGCGTGCTGCATTTCCTCCACGGTCTCCCGACGGAAGCGATCGGCCGAGTCCCTGTCGCCCCAGGATTCCGCCAACACGGCCTGGGTGAGGTATTGCTGCACGGCGGTGAGCTCCAGACTGAGGGCCCGACCGAGGTCGGCGAGCACGCGACGATCAACGGCGGGCATGGCCATCAAAGCCGACGGGTGGCGCCACTGCCCGCCAGGGCCGGCTCCACTTCGCCGTGGGGACGGGCGATGATGTGGGCGGCCACCAGGCCGTCGCCCACCCGGTCGCAGGCATCGGCGCCGGCCCGCACCGCGGCGTTCACGGCGCCGGTTTCCCCGCGCACCATCACGGTGACGTAGCCCCCGCCCACGAACTCCCGAGCCACCAGCGACACGTCCGCAGCCTTGGTCATGGCGTCAGCGGCCTCGATGGCCGGCACCAGTCCGCGGGTTTCGATCAGGCCGAGGGCAATGCCGCGGGAGCGTGCCGGCTCTTGGGGAACGGAGCGGCTGGCGGGCTGTGGGGGCACAGGGGGAGGGCCGGCGGAACCGGCGGAGCCGGAGGGTGAGGCGGGCGCTAGGGGAGCGGGAGCCGGTGGGGGGGCGGGGTCCGAGGCGGAGGGAGCTTCGCTGGAGGCAGGGGCTTCGCTGGAGGCAGGTTCTTCGCTGGAGGCGACGGCGACCGGGGTGGGCTCGACCTCCGGTTCCGGGGGCGGCACCGGCTCCGTGCTGAGCACGGGGGGAAAGAGGGCCTGGGAGGTGTCATCCACCACCGCTGGCTCCACGGGGCTGGAGGGCACCGTGGTGGCCCGACGGGTCGAGCGCCGGGAGGCCGTTTGAGATCCCGTTCCCTGGCGTGCTGGGGGGCGGTTGGAGCGGGGGGAGTAGGGGGCCATGTCGCGGAGCGTCGCGGGTGGGGATGGAGCGGAGAGAGAAGGGCGAGGGGGGCGGTGGCTTCAGCCGTCGGGTTCCCAGAAGTCGATGATCCCGCCGATGGTCAGGTCGGTGTGGATCTCGGGATTGCCGCAGGCGAACCGTGCTGCGCTGCCACTGGCGGTGAACACCCAGTTGCCGACGCGGGCGCCCACCGGATCCACGGCGACGCTGAGCTTGCCCTTGCTGGAGCGCAACACACGCAAGTTCATATGGGCCAGGCCCTCCACCCGTTGGGTGCAGACCAGGGAACCGGTGACCTGCATGATTTCCATCAGCCTGAGCTCCCGGGCTCCTTGGCCCCAGATTGGGCCGCGTCCCCGCAATTGGCGGTGCCGCTCGCGGCGGATTTGGCGGCGGCGGCCGCCTTGGCCGCCTCCGGATCCCAGTGGTCAATGATGCCGACGATGGTGAGGTCGCTGGGATACGACTTGCTTCCCGCCGCTTCCCGCGCCGCCGAGCTGCCCACGCAGATCACCCAGTCGCCCGGCACACAGCCCACGGCGTCGACCGCCACTTTCTGGGTGCTGCCATCGAGAACAACCTGCAGGTGTTTGTGCTCGAAATCGGGAATGCGGTTGGTGGAAACGAGGGGTTTCACCACTTTGCAGATGATCATCTCAGTGTGCTCCTCCGATGTCGAACACGATCGATGAGGCGATCGTTTCCGCGGGGGTGTGGCGCCCCGTTTCGCGGACGGTGAGCAACACGTGCAGCAATCCCTGGCTGAAGAGGTCGCCGTAGCGAGTCTCCAGGGCCTGCACCACCCGTTCTCCGTTGCGGATCGCCCGCTCCCGCGCCCCGGGCACCTCACCGTTGTAATCGAAGCGCACAACCACCGGCACGGGAAGGCCACGGGAGACGTTGAGACCTCGGAAGATCTTCACGCCTACGTCGAGGTCGGCCGCCCCCTCTTCCACCGTGTCCATGTAGGCGAAATAGGTGAGG
>JBKDSZ010000009.1:0-7695 GCA_046340375.1 Cyanobacteriota bacterium
CGGTCTCAACGACGCCCAGCGCCGGGCCGTGGATCACGCCACCGGGCCCCTGCTGGTGGTGGCCGGGGCGGGCAGCGGCAAAACCCGCGCCCTCACCCATCGCATCGCCCATCTGATCGGCCACCACGGCGTCGATCCGGGCACCCTGCTGGCGGTGACCTTCACCAACAAGGCGTCGCGGGAGATGAAGGAGCGGCTGGAGCAGCTGCTGGCCCAGTCGCTGGCCCAGCGCCAGTTCGGCCAGCCCTGGAGCACCCTGCCCGCAGTGGAGCAGAAGCAGCTGCGCAGTCGGGTGTATCGGGAGGTGATCAAGGACCTCTGGATCGGCACCTTCCACGCCCTGTTTGCCCGCCTGCTGCGGTTCGACATCGACAAATACAAGGATGCGGACGGGTTGAGCTGGACGCGTCAGTTCACGATCTACGACGAGAACGACGCCCAGAGCCTGGTCAAGGAGATCGTCACCCAGGAGCTGGGGCTGGATCCGAAGCGCTTCGAGCCGAAGAAGGTGCGCTGGGCCATCAGCAACGCCAAGAACAAGGGCTGGCTGCCGGATCAACTGGAGGCCAACGCCGAGGGGCAGCGGGATCGGAAGGTGGCGGAGGCCTACCGGCTCTATCGCCGCGCCCTGGCAGCCAACAATGCCCTGGATTTTGATGATCTGCTGCTCCTGCCCGTGGAGCTGCTGCGGCAGAACGAGGAGATCCGCCACTACTGGCATCGGCGCTTCCGCCATGTGCTGGTGGATGAATATCAAGACACGAACCGCACCCAATACGAACTGCTGAAGCTGCTGGTGGCGGATGGACGGGATCCCGGCGAGGTGAGCGACTGGAGCGACCGGTCGGTGTTTGTGGTGGGGGATGCGGATCAGAGCATCTACAGCTTCCGCGCCGCCGACTTCAAGATCCTGATGGGCTTCCAGGCCGACTTCGGCGATGGTGCTGCCGATGACGCCACCCGCACGATGGTGAAGCTGGAGGACAACTACCGCTCCACCGCCACGATCCTGCAGGCGGCCAACGCCCTGATCGCCCACAACAGCGAGCGGATCGACAAAGTGTTGCGCCCCACCCGCGGGGAAGGGGAACCGATCCTCCTCACCCGCTGCGATGACGAGATCGCTGAGGCGGAAGCGGTGGTGCATCGAATGCGCATGCTCACCGCCGCCCATCCAGAGCTGGCCTGGGGGGATCTGGCCGTGTTGTATCGCACGAACGCCCAGTCGCGGGCGATGGAGGAGGCGCTGGTGCGCTGGGGGATTCACTCTCTGGGTGTGGGCGTACAGCGGATCTACGACCGGCGGGAAATCAAGGACATCGTGGCCTACCTGCGCCTGCTGGTGAACCCGGCCGACAGCGTCAGCCTGCTGCGGGTGCTGAATGTGCCCCGGCGGGGCATCGGCAAGACCACGATCGAGCGCCTGAGCGATGCGGCCAATCAGCTGGGGGTGCCCCTGTGGGAGGTGGTGAGCGACGCGGAGGCCGTGCGGTCACTGGCGGGGCGCTCCGCCCGGGGGCTGCTGCAGTTCGGCGAGCTGGTGCGCGATCTGCGGGGGCGGCTGGAGGGGGCCCCGCCGGCCGAGCTGGTGCAGCGGGTGATGGAGCAGAGCGGCTATCTGGCGGAGCTGATCGCCGAAGCCAGCGATGAGGCGGAGGATCGCCGCCGCAACCTCAACGAGCTGGTGAACGCCGCCCTGCAATACCAGGAGGAAAACGAGGAGGGTTCGCTAGAGGGCTTTCTGGCCAGCGCCGCCCTGGCCAGCGATGCCGATGACAAGGACACCGCCGCCGAGAAGGTGGTGTTGATGACGCTGCATGCCAGCAAGGGCCTGGAGTTTCCCGTGGTGTTCCTGGTGGGCCTGGAGCAGGGGTTGTTCCCGAGCTACCGCTCCCTGGATGATCCCGCCGCCCTGGAGGAAGAGCGCCGCCTCTGCTACGTGGGGCTCACCCGCGCGCGGGAGCGCCTGTTTCTCTCCCATGCCTGCGAGCGGCGCCTCTGGGGCGGCATGCGGGAGCCGGCGGTGCCCTCGGTGTTTCTCTCGGAGCTGCCGGAGGAGCTGCTGCAGGGCGATGTGCCCCGCACGGGCGGCGCGGCCTTGCGGCGGGAGCAACGGCTGGATCGCCTCACCCGGGTCGATCGGGCCGAGAGCCGCCAGGTGGCCAGCGGCGGTTCCGCCGGTGTTCCGGGGAACGCGGTGCGGCCACGAGTGACGGCCCACACCTGGGCCGTGGGCGATGTCCTCCGCCATGGCTCCTTCGGGGTGGGCACGGTGACCCACCTCTTCGGATCGGGGGAGAAGATCTCCCTGGCGGTGAAGTTCAGCGGCATGGGCCCGAAGATCCTGGATCCGCGCCTGGCGCCGATCGAGCCCCTTCCCGGACCGCCACCGCCCCCTTGACCCCCGCCCCGCAACCGCCCCGCATCCTTGTGCTCAGCGGAGGCGTGATCCACCTGGTGCACCAACTGGCGGTGGTGCGCCACCTCCTGGTGAAGCGCCACGGCCAGGCAAGGCTCGCAGACAATGCGCCGACCATCGCGATCCTGATCACCGGCGTGTTGCGCAAACAACCCGCGGCCCTGGCCGCCCTGCACGCCGACCTGGAGCGCTGGCTGGCTGTGCTGCGGCACCGATACCCGGAGTTGGCGCAGATTCGCCTGGCCGCCGAGCCGGATGCGCTCGGGTCCGGGGAATGGGATGGGGCCGTGCTCAACAACCAGTGGCTGGTGGGGCAGCGGGAGGTGGTGAAGCGTCTGGGGATCCGGGAGCTGGTGGTGTGTGGCGATGGCCTGGGGATCTACTACCGCTGTGCGCGGGAACTGCGGGCCCTGGTGCCAAGCCTGCTGAACCTCCCCATCCGTGAGCCCGGCCGCCAGGTGCGCCATGTGCTCAGCGGCCGTCAACCCCGCTGGCACCGCCCCCCCGTGCCGCCCGAACCGGCGCCGGAGGCCACCCGCCTGGAGCTCTTCGCCACGCTGGTGGAGGCCCTGCGGGAGCGGGGGGCGGGAGAGCTGGCCCATGCCCTGGCGCAAGCCGTGCCCGGACGCCCGCTCTGGCTGTGCTCCGTGCCCAACCTGGCCCACCAGTTCCCCGGCGAGCAGATGCCCCCGGAGGTGCTGCGCCTTTGGGCGAAGGGGCTGGGGCGAGAGGGCTTTGACCCCGCCCGCGACCGCCTCCTCCTGATCGACCATCCCAAAGCGCCCCCCGGCGGCAGCTTCGGCCCCTTGCGCGAGCCCTGGCTGGCGCCGCCCCTGCGCTCCAGCCTGCCCCTGGAAGTGCTGATCCACCTGCTGCGGGAAGCCCACCCGAAGCCAGACATCCGCGTGTGCGGCATGACCTCCGCCCTCTACGGCGTCCGCGCCCTCACCGGCGCCCGGGTGTCCTGGCTGGTGCTGGCCCCCCTCTGGTTCACCAATCCCCTCTACCGCCGCCACCCCCTGGAATGGCTGCACCGCTGGCTGCGGCAAAGACGGATGGCGCTGCTGACGGGGCAATTGCCGGGGGGGTGATGGGGGCTCAACGGCCTGGAATCGTGCCCTCAGTCCCCCATGGCCTCCCCCTGCCTTCAGCTGCCGGTGAAGTTGGCGTCAGGCCAGTCAAAAGCCAGCAATCAGGACGACGGAGGCTGGAAATGCATGCTCAAGCAGAAGGGTTGTACGTTGCCAGGGTTATGCATCATTCAGCTTGGCCGTTACCGGAACTAGATAATCTTTCTTGTCTTTAGGACTAAGCATCTTCTGCGCCGAACCGGCTATTTCTTGCACCTTGGCTTGATTGCGCTTGAGTGTTGAAGCAGGCATGAATCGCAACAGATAAAGAGAGTTCACGAGCCCATAATAATTATTTCTTTTATCGGCATATACACTGTAGATTTGAGTAAGCACCTGATGGGGCCGAGCTTGCCAGTGCTTCTCGCGAAGAATTGCTGTTGAGTTCCGCCGAATTTCCTTATCTGCCGAGAAGATATTCTCAGCCAATCGTTTGATCTCGCCATCAACGTTAACTTCACGGCCGCTTGGACACCAGTTTTGCATTGAGACTAAATAGGGCGCATCGGAGGTGGCCGAGATAGCAGTTCGCAAAGATGCAAGTGCAGACCCTCTATCTGGGTAGACTGCGACAACTCTGAACCATCCATTACAAGCATATATCTTCGGCTCGACCCGAATAAGCGCCTTTCTTTTGTCTGCGAGCACAAGAGCCCCGCTTAATGATTTATCCGCACCCAATACTATACCCCAGCTTGATGCTGATGACTGTGCAAGAAATTCGCCAACTATTCCCTGCGACTGAGGTGGTGACCCAGCGGCAAGAACAACTGAACTGAAACACATGTAGACGATTAGGGAGCCTAGGGAGAACTTTGCAGGGAAGCGGAACATTGCTTTTTTCATGTTGTTAGAAGTCATCAGAGATAATATATCGGCTTAGAGAGCTAGTCTGAAGGAAGGATCGATACTCTAACTGTAATTGGTGTTCGCTTGTCCTCCGAGTCCTTCACAGAGAGAGAGTCCCGCTGTAGGGCATTCATTACACCAACAATCCTGGCCCCAGACTGATCGCTTGCACTTGCCTTGATTCTTCTACACCTACTTGCGTCTATGCCGGCATCAAGCCAGAGTGCCTCAGCTCTAATGGAGCGTCCTGGGGAACCGCCTTCAGAGTCTTGCCTCTCAATAAGAAGATTGCTCAACACTTTAGATTCCGTTGCAGATTCTAAGGCCTCATTGACTGCAATAGAATCAAAACTACGGCTGAGCTCAGCACCACAGAGAACAATCTTGTTCGGAGGGACAGATGAACTACCAACCACTTGAGCAATAAAACCTGCAGCACCAATGCATTTCTCCGGTGATTCGACACAGAAAGTTCGGCGTATTACCACAAGTGCTGGATGAAAATAATCATCCAACGAAAGCTTTCCCGCCCAATTAGCAATCTGCTTACCCTGTAGACTGCCTATGATTTTTCCACCAGACTCGTTCCCTGGCTTAAAGGCTTTAACATCAACAGTTTCTGGACCATTTTCAAGCGTTAATTGCCTTGCCTCCTCACTTTTTGACAGATGATAGTTTAAAAACCAAAAGGTAACAATAAAACTGACTATAGATCCGTACACCTTAAATGTGAAAAGTTTTCCAAAGCTGCCGCTTCCTTCGCTCTTGCTTGAATCCTCTCTGCCGCCCAAATAAGCGTATGTAATCGACGTAAGCCCTAAGGAAAGGAAAAAAGCGGTTAATACGGTGTCAAATCGGAACAGTGACAGGCACAATCCTGTAAGAAAGAAAAGTGCAATAGCAACTGGCATGCTTAATACTCTTTCCAATTTCAATTCCGAGGGGGGCTGCCAACTTACCAATAGTAAGCCAGCAAATCCCTAATTCTGCGTAACAGGCCACATGAGTGGACATGCCACCAACCACCGCTCAGTTTCGCCACTCCCAGGCTCATTGCCTGCCACGGAGGGCAGCGCTGGCAGGATAGCAACCAGGATTAAAAATAGTTCAATGGATTTACGAGACGCACAAATAAGTGCAGACGTACCGTAGTAAATCATGGCTCGCATGCATCATGGGGAGATGCATACATCACGCCAAGCGCCATCTGCAGGTGGTAGCGCTATCTTGATGGGCTCACACGCTATATCCACTGACGCGGCAGGTTCGATCGAACAGCTCCAGCTCGAGAGCAAGATTTGTGGCCATGTGTGGCTGGCTTTCTGTGATGCCTAACGCTCATGATCAGAAGCGGGCGATGTCTTTTACATAGGCGACACCTTTCGCTCCCGTCTTCTGAATCTTGATGTTAGGCCCCCTTCGCATCGCCAGCAGAGTGAGCTTCGACATATTCCTTAAGCACAGCATCCATACGAGCTTGCCAACCAGCTCCTGAAGCTCTGAAATAGTCAATAACCTCAGGACTATACCGGATTGAAATCAGCTTCTTCTTATTCGCCAATTTTGGACGACCGCGTAGCACCGTTATGGGGACCATCACGCTCATCTGCTCGTCTGTAAGCGGAAGGGCATCAGGATCTGATTCCGCTGCAGCTGTAATCAGCTGATCCTCCTCAAGCGTCGGCAGCTTCAGGCTGATCTTCTTTAATGGTTTTGACATAGTGACTGACCTCGCGGCGATTGGCTCTGCGTAGACTAATAATTCTCCTTGCCTTCTTCCGATCGACAAAAGCTACAAAAAAGAGTATGTCTCCAATTGGAGCTAAAGCAAGCATCCTTACTTCACCATAGTCAGTCCGGTTATCAATCTAGACGAGTGCTGCATCCCAGCTGAGCTCAGCTGCAGCCGCCAAGGAGAGGCCGTGCTTGCTCAGATTGGTTGCGTCCTTGCCAGGGTCAAAATCAAACTGCACGCTTTACCGTAGCTACGGAAAGGCACCCCGTCAACTTCGTCTCAACAAGCGGAATTCAGGTGGACCTAACGCTGCACCTGAGTGGCAGGCAGTGAGCCTGGGGTGGCAGAGTAGAGGGCTGATGGTGGCCTGTCCACTCGAGTGGTGTGTTCGAAGTGTCGCATCTCTACAGGCAACGTCTGCAGACCTTCGCCTCAACGGCAGGGGACCCTTTATTCAAGGTGTGACCAAGGGAATCATCGTCTTCCATGACGGCGGTAAATATGAAAATCACTGTCGGTAGTAAGGAGCAATGGCGAATCGTTGACTTCTGCCAGCCGAATCAATGCAACATCGGCGAGGGATGCGGGAACATTTTCGTACCGCTTAAACAAGGAACTCACAGAGCCAATCTGCTCCTGCAACACGAAAGGCAGTTGAACAACTCCACGTTCGATGAAACGCAAAGCCAATGAAGGATCAAAGCCCGACCGCTTGAGCAGAAAACAAGTCTCGGCAACTACAGCTTCACAGCTCAGCAATGGAGGAGACAACTGTCGAAACTGCTCTACAGCCCATTTGTGGTGAGTATCATTGCGAGATAGGAGGGCAACCCATGGCCCCGTGTCTAGCAGCACCGCCATGATCAGTTAATGCCAAACTCAGTCAGGTGAGCAGGATTAGAAGAAAGATCAGGCGGACCATCTTCACAACAGCCCACGAGATCGGCCAAAAGGTCAGCCGCGGATTGTGGCTGTGGGCCATCAACTCCTTGCTCTGAGGCCTGGAGGAACGCGGTCAATGCTCGTCGAACCAACTCAGACTTGCTCAGCCGACGTCGTTGCGCCTGCACTGTGAGCTGGGCATCCAGGGCCTCGGTCAGCTTGAGTGAGATCACCGCCATGAAACGCATCCCGTCAGGCCACACCATCTTAACCCCTGACAGCAGGTATTACATCCATCGCTGGGTGGCCTTATTCGAATCAGGTCAGCTGTTTCTGTCCTCGCCGTCGACGCCACGCTTGTCAACAGAAGATTCTCGCTCTCTCTTCCCGGATCCTTCGAACGCTGCCGTGAGTGGCAGGCAAAGAGTTTGCAGTGGCGCAGCAGGGAAGTGATGGCGGCCTGTCCACTCAAGGGGCTGGTTGGAAAGTGCTCTTCGCCCGTAGCGGAAACCTTTCAGGATGGCGTATCGACTCGACAGATAAGTCAATATCTAGTAACCGTTCACGGGGCATCACCACCTGAGCAGAAAAATTCCCTCCTGGCTCCATGCCCGAGTGGTCTGAAAACCACTGGCCTCAGACCTGTTGTGCCAGCTCTGGAAGGATTCAGTCGCGCTGGG
>JBKDSZ010000010.1:0-2414 GCA_046340375.1 Cyanobacteriota bacterium
TGGGGTCTTGCCCGACGAGATGGTGGATGGCGAATGCCTGAAGGGGGATCTGCGGGCCTTGGTGGAGCAACTGCCGGAGCTGCAGGCGCGGGTGTTGCGCATGCGCTATGGCATGGAGGGTGAGGAGCCCATGAGCCTCACGGGCATCGGCCGGGTGCTGGGGATCAGCCGCGATCGGGTGCGCAACCTGGAGCGGGAAGCCCTGGCGGGCTTGCGGCGGCGCAGCACCGCCATTCAGGACTACATGGCCTGCTGAAGGTGCCATCGGAACCGCTGACGATCGGAGGGTCGGGCCGTTGAACACTGACCCTTCCCTTCCTGACGGGTTGAACGCTGACGCTGGCGATCCAGAAGCGGCCAGCGAGATGTTGACCCTCTTTCCCCGTTACGTCCTGCGGGGCCGACTGTCCCCCGGTCTGCTGAGCGACCTCCAAGACCTGGCGACAGAGGTGGCGGCCGCGCCCGAGGCCTCTCCGGATGCCTCGGGCAAGCTGGCCGGACAGTTGTTTCAGCAGCGGGAACTCCATCCGTCCCACCCGGCTGCGCGACAGTTGGGACAGGACGTGATCCTGCCTGCCTGCGAGCGCTGGATCCGTCATGTCATCGACCGCCAGCCGCCCCGGGGGCGGGGTCCTTGGACGCCGGGTCGGTACAGCCTGCGGCTGATTGACCTCTGGCTGAATGTGCAGCGGGCGGGCGACTACAACCCCACCCACACCCACGGCGGCAGCTTCTCGGGGGTGCTCTTTCTTCAGGTGCCCCCGCAGATCAGCGGCGAGCGCTTCGATGGCCAACTCTGCTTCCACGGCCCGGAGGACTGGCAGATCCAGACCTTCCGCACCGGCATGGCCCACTATGTGTTGCCGGTGCCAGGCGACTACTACGTGTTCCCCGCCTGGCAACCCCACTCGGTGGCGCCGTTTCGCGGCGAGGGGGAACGCTGGTCGGTGGCGTTCAACGTGGTGGCTGTGCCGCGGGTGGAGGCGCCCCCGGCCACCGTTCGGGGATCGGGGCCCCCTTCAGCGAATGTGTCGCTCTCCAGCAGCCGCCAGCGCCCGGGCGGGTTCGGCTAGCTCGATCCGGGAAAGGCCCGTCCCTCCCTCCATGAGGAGGGCCACCCGCCTGCCCAGATCCTCGAACAGCTCCTGGATGCGCGGATGGTCCGCCAGGTCGCGCAACACGACCAGGGCCAGCGCATGGTCCAGGCCCAGGTCGAAGTCGACGGGGTGGAGGGCCGAATTCCGGGCAAGGGTCCACGGGGAGGCGTAGGCGAGGGTGTGGCCGTCGGCCGTGGACTGCTCCCAGTGCTGGCTCTTGTGATGGCTCAGGCGCCGTGGGGCGGACCAGAGCCCGTGCTCCAGGAGCCGTGCGGCGCTGTGGGGATACCAGTTGCCCTCCAGAGCCACGCTGGGGAAGGGGGCCAGGTCGGCGACGCTGAGCCCCCGCTCACCCACCAGCGGATGGGAGGGACCGGCCACCAGCCGCAGGGGTTGGCGGTGGAGGTCCATCACGGCCAGGGTCTGGTCGGGATCGGGGGGAAGATCAAGGGCGCTGGTGCAGAGCCAGGCGTCGATCACCCGCTCCTGGAGGAGTGAACGGGAGCGGGGCAGGTTGATGGCATCCTCCCGACCCAGCACCCAGCCCGCTGGCGCCGGTTCCGCCAACAGACGGCTGGAAAGGGCACCGGCCTCCAGCCGGGTGGGTGCCGAACCGGCCAGGCGGCTCGCCTGGTGGAGCAGGCGCTCCCGGCTCAGCCGCAGGGTGTCGCCGCTCGCCTGCCATTCCCCCCGAACCTTCCGCAGGTGGAGGCCCAGCGCCGTGCTGACCTGATGGGCCGCGCGGCTGATGGTGGGCTGGCTGAGAGCGGTGACACGCCCCGCGTGATGCCCATTGCTCACCCACATCAGAGCGTCGAACGCTTCGAGCCGAGCTGGCGTCAACATGGCAGTACTCCCTCGCGGTCCGGGCGGGATGGATGCGCGAATAGTAATAGTGGAAGCAAGGGATCGGCGGGGCTGAAGGGGTAAGGATCCAGAGGTTCTTCGCGATTGATCGGTTGTTGCGCTATTGCATCCATCCCGTCTCCAGGACTGCCGTGAGACTCCTTGCCGCCTTGCGGCCTTTCCCGGGCAAGCGGCGAAGTGGCTCGTGGCTCGAGGAGGGGTTCAGATCACAGAATCTTGGAGGTGGAGTCACCTTTCAGAACACCTCAAATCACCTTGTGGTTGTGATCGCTGTCACGCTGGAAGACGCGGCATCTCGGACAAGCGCAGGCTGGCGTTGTTTTCCGCCAATCGCGTGCGTGCCCGACCCGCCCTAAGGCGGGGGTATTGCACCCAGGGGCGGCCTGCGCCACGGGCCGCGCCGGTACCATCGCCCAGACCCCCCCCACCACCCCCCCACCCCCTACCCCC
>JBKDSZ010000011.1:0-2240 GCA_046340375.1 Cyanobacteriota bacterium
TGGGGTCTTGCCCGACGAGATGGTGGATGGCGAATGCCTGAAGGGGGATCTGCGGGCCTTGGTGGAGCAACTGCCGGAGCTGCAGGCGCGGGTGTTGCGCATGCGCTATGGCATGGAGGGTGAGGAGCCCATGAGCCTCACCTCCATCGCCCGGGAACTAGGGATGAGCCGCGACAAGACCCGCAACCTGGAGCGCCGCGCCCTGGAGGGCATCCGCAACCGCTCCCGCGAGTTGCGCCACTACCTGGTGGCCTGACGCCCGCCGCTCAATCCACCCCCTCCACCGCCTCGGCCTCCTCCCGGAGGCGTTGCAAGCGATCCCGCAACGACTCGTTGCTCATGCGATTGCTGAGCCGTTCGGCCAGCAGGGGAAACGCCAGGGGGGTGGGTCGCGGGCAGGCCATCACCCGCAAAACGCAGCCCTGGAGCCTGTCCAGGGTGCTGGCCAGACGATGCACCTCCAGCTGCTCCCGCAACACCTCCTGATGGGCCTGGCGCAGCAGCAGATTCTCCGGATCATGACGTTGAAACACGTCGTAGAGGAGGGCGGCGCTGATCTGCAGCTGCCCCGCGCTCTTCCCCGCGCCCGGATAGCCGTTCTGCACCAGGCCGCTCACCTGGGCCAGCGACCGAAAGCGCCGACGCCCCATCTCCGACAGGTTGATCGCCCGCTCCAGATCCTCTTCCAGGGCATCGGAGGCCAGCAGCTCCTCCGCCAGGCTCTCCAACAACTCGGCGAAGGGATACCCCCGCGGAGCCAGCAGCTCAAAGCCGTAATCGTTCACGGACACGGTGAGCGTGCCGGGCTGGTGGCGCGCCAGCCGCCAGGCCCAGAGAAAACCCAAGCCTTCATGCACGAAACGCCCCTCAAAGGGATAGGCATAAAGATGGCTCCCCTCCCGGGTGCGACAGACCTCCACCAGAAACTCCTCCTTCGCGGGAATCAGGGAGAGTTCGGCCTGGCGGCGCAGCAGGGGCCGCAGGGCCCGCAGCTCCTCGGTGTCGAGCAGCCCGCTGTCCTCCCCCTCCGCCAGGGCCCGGCCGCAGCGGTCCACCTCCAATCGCAGGTGGTGGCTGAGCAGGTCGGAGAGGGCCAGCTGCCCCCCGGCCCAGGCGGGCACGGCGGTGGTTTTGCGGCTGGTGGTCCGCACCTCGGCCGTCATCTCCCGCAAACGCACCAGTTCCAGCTGACGACCGGCGAAGAAGAACACATCCCGCGGCTTCAGGCGACCGATGAAGGCTTCCTCCACATGGCCGATCACCGCCCCGCGAACAAAGCGCACCGTCACGCTCCGATCCGCAGTGATCGTGCCGATGTTGAGCCGGTGCAGCCGGGCGATGGCCGGCTCGCGCACACGGAACAGCCCATCCGCGCCGTCGGGAAGCGGGCCCTCCGCCGACGCCGTCGGCAGCTGCCGCTCCAGCTTGCGGTAACGGGGATAGGCCGCCAGGCAGCGGCCCCCGTGCTCGAGAAACCCCAGGCACCACTGCCACGCCTCCGGGGTGAGGTGGCGGAAGCTCCACGCCCCGCGAATGGTGCGCCACTCCTCCTCAGGGGAAAATCCCGGCCCGCAGGCCAGGGTGACCAGGTGCTGGAGCAGCACGTCCAGCGGGGCCTGCGGGGCGGTCCGGTGCTCCACCACGCCCGCCTCCAGACCCCGCCGCATGGCGCTCACCTCCAACAGCTCCAGGGCGTTGGTGGGCATGAACAGCACCTGGCTCGTGCGACCGGGCGCATGGGCTGAGCGTCCCGCCCGCTGGAGGAGTCGGGCCAGATGCTTGGCCGAACCGATCTGCACCACCCGTTCCACCGGCTGAAAATCCACGCCGAGATCCAGGGAACTCGTGCACACCACCCAGCGGACCTCCCCCTCCTTCACCCCGGCTTCCACCGCCTCCCGCTCCGCCCGCTCCAGAGAGCTGTGGTGCAAGGCCAGCGCCCCCTCCATCTCCGGGCAGGCGTAGCGCAGACACTGGTGCCAGCGTTCCGCCTGGTTGCGGGTGTTGGTGAAGAGAAGGGTGGAGATGGTGGGGTCCAGGGCCCCCACCAGGGCCTCGTGCATCCGCAGCCCCAGATGGCCCGCCCAGGGAAAGCCATCCAGGGAATCGGGCAGCAGGCTGCGGATCCGGGTGGCCCGTCGCAGCGGCGCCGTGAGGATCTCCGGCTCCCGATCCGCCCCAACCGCCGCCCGGGCCGCCTCCTCCAGGTTGCCGATCGTGGCGCTGATGGCCCAGCGCCG
>JBKDSZ010000012.1:0-2365 GCA_046340375.1 Cyanobacteriota bacterium
CGCCTCCAGGGCTGAAACGCTCCGGGCCATCCCAGCCCCGCCTGCCGCGTCAGTTTTTCGGCCACCCGGCTCCAGCCGGCCCCCACATTGGCCTGCACGCCAGGGAGCTGATCATCGTGGTCTTTGCATTCAATGATTTGCGGTGCCGACAGCTCTGCAAGCGCAGCTGAGCCGTTCCCCTCTTCCACAAAGGCATCAATGGCGCCATCGCGCCCTTTGGTGGGAGCCACGCTGACGCGCAAGCCCCACCCCTCTCGCAGCCCATCCCCCACCAGCTGCTGAAACGCATCCGCCCGGTTATCCCGATGGGCCACTGCCCGCGGCCCCTTCCAAGGCAAGGGATCAAATTGCGGCGGAAACAGCATCAGGCCACTTGCCACAGGGGATGACGCGGCCCACCTGTCATAGCTGAGCTGGCAGGCAGGCGCTGGCCGCCGAAGCAGGTCCTCATCTCAGCGAGGAGTTCGGCATTCCGCTCAAGCCCACCGGGAAACCAGCTTTAGAGCGGGCGTTTCTGATGGCCTCAATGGCCCTGGAGATGTTTGCCGCACTGGCGAGCCAGCCAAGGCCAAGGGGCCGAGATTTCAACCGCTGATAAGATAGAGGTACTTGTTCAGATGGTGGGATGGCTCGGATTGAACATCGGCCCCGCTGAACCCTTGACAGCAGGTGCAAGACCGCAGGGTGTGGGCTCCACAAACCCACTCCGCAGGACGGACTCAAGGATCGGGCCGAACCCGCTGCACCAGTCCTTGACCCCGCCCAGCCGCTGGTTGCAGGGTTCAAGCACCTGGTCTCTCCGTTGCTGGGCGGAAGCGCTGCGGGCACGATGAAGGCGGCCTGAGGCCTCCAGCACAGCCGCCAGCCGCGCCAGAGCCTCCCGCTCCGCCGAGCGCTGGGGGTGTTTCCAGTCGCCAGGGCTAAGGTCGGGGAGGCGTCTGAGTGGTCCCATCCCTGCTTGATCTGAGCCCATCTCACTCATGCGAGACATGGCTACGCCATTCTCACCAAAGACGACGACTACAAAAGTCTCAGCGTGCTCAGAGGAGCTCCTTGCTGACGCTCCGCAGGTCATGACCATGAGCACTGTTTTCCACCACGATCGCGCTCTGGAGCTGCTGAGAGCAGGTTCCGGGAACCCATCCGCCGCCTTCCGCGATGGACAACTGGAGGCAATCCAGGCCGTCTGCGAACAGGGCAGCAGGGTGCTTGTCGTCCAGAAGACCGGCTGGGGCAAGAGTTTCGTCTACTTCATCGCCACAAAGCTCCTACGCGACGCTGGCTGCGGACCAGCCCTGCTGATCTCGCCACTGCTGGCGCTGATGCGCAATCAGATCGCCGCCGCGGAGCGGATGGGACTGCGCGCACGCACGGTCAATTCCACAAACACAGGCCAATGGCAGGAGGTGGAGGAGAACGTGAGCCGGGGAGAGATCGACATCCTGCTGATCTCGCCCGAACGGCTCAACGCACCTGACTTCGTGCGAGGGCCCCTCGCCCAGCTCAACCCCAGCCTGGTGGTGATCGATGAGGCCCACTGCATCTCCGACTGGGGCCACGACTTCCGCCCCGACTACCGCCGCGTCGGCCGGCTGGTGCAAACCCTGCCCAACGTGAGCCTGCTGGCGACCACAGCGACCGCCAGCAACCGGGTGATGGCCGACCTGCAACGCGAACTTGGGCCTGATCTCACTGTGCAACGGGGCGGTCTCCACCGCCCATCCCTCACCCTCCAGAGCCTCCGCCTCCCCAGCCAGCCAGCACGCCTCGCCTGGCTGGCCCAAACGCTGCCGCGCCTGGAGGGCAGTGGCATCATCTACGCCCTCACCACCCGTGATGCCGCGCTGGTGGCCGAATGGCTGCAGACCTGCGGTATCGATGCCCGCGCTTACACCGGCGCCATGGACAGCGGCGATCGTGAGCAACTGGAAGACGCCCTGATCAACAACCGATGCAAAGCGCTGGTGGCCACCACGGCCCTGGGCATGGGCTACGACAAGCCTGATCTGGGCTTCGTCATCCATTACCAGGTGCCCGGCTCAGTCGTCGCCTACTACCAGCAGGTCGGTCGTGCCGGCCGGGCCCTGCCCTACGCCTACGGCGTGCTGCTCAGCGGGGAGGAAGAGCTCGCGATCACCGATTGGTTCATCCGCAGCGCCTTCCCCTCTCGCGAGCAGGTGGAGCGACTCCTCGAAGCCCTCGAACACGCCCCCGAAGAAGGCTGCACCGAAGCGGAGCTCCTCGCCCAGCTCAATCTGCCCAAGGGTCGCCTGCAGCAGGCGCTCAAGATCCTTTCGCTGGAGACCCCCGCGCCGATCGGCAAGCAGGGCTCCTGCTGGCAGCGGCTGCCGGCAGAGCTCCAGCC
>JBKDSZ010000013.1:0-12468 GCA_046340375.1 Cyanobacteriota bacterium
TAAATCTGGGGGCGGATGTCGCATCCATGACGATCTGCAAAGGCGCCGCCATCTCACGCCACCGCTTTTTACGGTGCACCAACGGGCCTTCCCTCGATTCGCCCGGCTTCTCTAGAACCGTGGCGTCGCCACCCTCATCCCATGGCCCCTCGCCCCCGCAAGTTGCTCCTGCCGGAGGTCCAGGACCTCATTGCCACGCTGCTCTCCAAAGAAGGGATGGCGGAAAGTGATTTGCTGTCCTTTGCCCAGCTCATCAATGGCGGGCCGTTCAAGCTTCCCCCGGCTCCGAAAGTCAAGCCGGTCACGGCCACAGCGGCCAAGAAGGCTGTGCTGGCTCATTTCGATTGTGCCACGGTGCCGCAGCTGCGCAAATGCGCCTCTTTTCTCATGCAGATGGGGACCGAGGACTTTGGACTGAAGACCACTGAAGACTGGTTGAAGCTTTACCGGAAATTCATTGCGGTGCCGGAACACGAGCGGCACGGATCAGGGCCCACCTTTGTGAACGGCATTGATGTGCTGCAAAACTTCAGGCCATGGCATGTCTTCGGCCTTGATCCCAACACAGCGACCGCGGAAGAGGTCAAATGCGCGTTTCGTGATCTGGCCAAGATTCACCATCCCGACATGGGGGGGGATGCCCGCGTCTTTGAGCGCCTGCAGAAGATGCGCGATTCCGTGCTTGCCCTGATGGGGTGAACCAAAACCTGATCCCTTGCAACAACCATGCGTGACTATCTCACCGCTCCGGAAACCGCCAAGCTTCTTGGCAAGCGAATCGATCATCTGTACAAGATCATCGCTGCATTGGACGCTGACCCTGATGACGAATGGGAACTCAGCGAGGGGGAACACTTTGAATACATCTCCACTTCTGTGGATGCCTTTGGTCGGCGCCCCAGGCGCTTCACCGAAGAAGGTGTTGAAGCGCTTGCCCGCTATCTGGAGGCCACCGAATCACGCGGTCTGTTGCAAAAGATCCTCGACCGACTCACCAACTGGAAAACAAAGCGCAAGCAATTGCTTGTCTCCCGACGCATCACCCAGGAGTTTCTGACCACCGGGCAAGATCTGGTTTTCAAAGGGAGTCGCGCCTTTGTTCCCAAGAAAACCACCATCGCCATCCTGCAGACCAACCACAAGGGCTTCAACAACGCCTGGGCACGCCTGCGTGGCGCCGGTCAGCTGGAGGGACGGGAAGCCATCGAACTCGACATACACTTCACCCTGGCCGACGACAACGCCCTTCTGTTCAGCGAAATGGGCATTGCCCGGATCGCGGATGACATGAAGCGCAACAGCACGATCAAGGCCTCGCGCAAAGCCTGGATGGACGCCGTGACGGAAGTGGTGGAGCAGTGCTTCCAATCCGAGGTGAAGCATCTGCAATCCGCCCCGCGGCGCATCGAAGACGCCGTCCGCAAAGCCAAGCGGGCCGCCAGGGGCCGCTGTGACGTCACCGGCAAAGCGAAACAAGCCCACTCCAGTCTCGAACTGGATGGCCACCACCTCTTTGATCGTCGCAGTCGCCCCGATCTCGCCGATGCGACGGACAACATCCTGGTGCTGCAACCCGACCTGCACAGCGAGTTCCACTCCTGGAAGGCGGGGCCGAAGTGTTGCCCGCAAGATTTCATCGACTTCATCACCACCGTTCGCGGCGATCTCTTCGAACCCACCAACAGGCGCCAGATGGCGCGCCTGCAGCGGCTGATTCATCGGCTCACCCTGCTGCAGGCGAACTACGAAAACAATCACCTCCGCTACCACGCGGTGCGCTGATCCCTCCACCCCTTGGGTGCCGCAGCCGATGGGCGGTAGGGTCGGCCCATAGCGCAGTGGATGTGTGCCGATGGGGGCTTCCCTGACCACCGGGCCATGGCCCTCTTCCTGGTCCCGCCAGGCCTGGTCTCTGGCGCTGGCTTCCCTCCTGGCCCGCAGCCGCACCCCGCCGACCCCCGCCGCCCCGCAGAACGGTGGCGGGGCCCGCACGGTCACCGTGCGCAGTGGCGACACCCTGGACGGGATCAGCCAGCGCACGGGCGTGTCGGTGGCGGACCTCAAACGGATCAATGGCCTCAAGGATGCGGATCTGCTCCAGGTGGGCCAGGTGCTCCACCTCTCCCCCTCCGCGCCCGCCCCCCGCAAGGGAGGCACGGTGACGATCCAGAGCGGCGATACCCTCGGCAGCATCGCCAAGGCCCAAAAGACGACCGTCGAAGCCCTCCTCAAGGCCAATCCGGGCCTTCAGCCGGACAAGCTGAAGCTGGGCAGCACCCTCAAGCTTCCGGCCACCGCTGCGGCTCCCCCGTCCAAGCCCGCCGCGCCCGCCAAGCCCCCCGCTGCGGCGTTGCCAGCTCCGGCCAAGGCGGCCATCCCAGCCGCGCCCCCCACCCCCCCCCCCCCGGCGGCCCGCGGGCCCCACGGGCGCCCGCGTACCCCTCCCGCCACCCCGGCGCCTGCCGTCGACCGCCAGGATCCGAACGCCCGCGGGCGCTGGCGCTACTTCGGTGACACCGTGGTGGATTGGGGCAGTTGGAAGCGCCTCCAGGACGGAGTGCGCTTCACCCTGGTGCAGGCCGCCGCGACGGATGTGGGCGAAGGGCGGGCCCAGGCCACCGCGATCGCCGTGGATTGCTCCACCCTTCGCCACACCTGGCGGGTGAAGGAGGCCTGGGAGGCCTGGACCGTGCCAGCTCCCCGCTCGGTGGGACAGCAGATCGTGCTCGATCTCTGCGGCAACACGGCGGTGGAGGACCGGCGTCCAGTGCCGCCACCGCCCTCGCCCGCCCCTTGAACGGCGCTCGCGACGAGGAGCCAGGCCACCGCCGGCCGTCAGCAGGGCGCGGAAACTGGCACAATCCCCAGTGATGGGGTGGGGATTCTGTTGACCTTCAGCGCCAAGACCCAATACGCCCTGGTGTCCCTGATGGAGCTCGCCGCCATTCACGCTCAGGGCGGCGTGTTGCAGGTGGGCGAGATCGCCCAGCGCCAGTCCATTCCTGACCGCTACCTCGAACAGATGCTCACCGCCCTGCGCCGCGCCCACATCCTCCGCAGTCAGCGGGGGCCGAAGGGCGGCTACCAGTTTGCCCGCCCTCCGGCCCTGGTGCGCCTCGCGGAGATCGTCGCCTGCCTGGAAGGGGAGCCCGACAGTGGAGAAGCCGGGCGGTCATCGCCCGAATTCCAGGTGTTGGCCCAGCTGGAGGCCCAGCTGCTCCAAGCCCGCCAGCAGCTCCTGGACACCACCACCCTCCAGGACCTGCTCGACCAGCGCAACAGCATCTGCCAGTCGCAGTTGATGTATTTCATCTGAACCATGTCCCCCGCCAGCGACGACCTTCACGCCGACCCTGGAGTGAGGCAGGCTGCACGCTCTGGGTCAAAACCAGCCATCTGCCCCACACCCTGGGACCGCACAGGCATGCCGCTTCCGACGGGGCGGCTCCAGGTTCAGCGCACTGAGCGCAGCCAGCTCCGCTCCGGCCCCACGACCCACCGATCCTGGACGGCCGCTGTCAGGCCAGACCCCACTCCGCTTCCGCCAAGGGGCCTGGTGTCGCTGCGGCAAGAGCGTCCCAAGCCGCCAGGCGGAGGCGTTCAAACACCGCATGGTCGAGCATGACGGCAACCGGTCGCCCGGACTGGGTCAACACCAGAGGCTCCCCGCTGCGATGGGTGCCCTCGATCAGTTCAGCCAGGTTTTCGCGCGCCTGGGTGACGGTAAGCACTCCCATGGCCAATCAGCAGGTCCAGATCACATTCTGGTCACCGATGGGGGCGATTGGCTGCTTTCCTTCACAAAACGGTGTCAACGGCATCCAGGAGGGCCTCCCCGCGGCGGTGGAGTTCGCGGGCGTAGTCCGTCCAGCGGCCTTGCCCCCAGTAGCGGAAGCAACTGGTTTCCAGCAGCAGCACGTGGAGCAGGGCGTCCTGATAGGCGGGTGTCCGACGGACTGCGGGTCGGCGAGCCACGACGGGGTCAAAGATCCGGTGGAAACGGGCGCTGAGCTGCCGCATCGGATCCAACACCTCCCCATAGCCCTCTTCCCAACTGATGTGGTTCGTCCAGGACGCTCCCTCCAGGACGATTGGAGGATCCGCCGAGCGCAAGGCGGTGATCGCCTCCTGCACGCGCTCGGGCGAAACCTCGTCGCCGACGGCTTGCCAGAGCTTGTGTTGATGCACCGCCTGAATCCGGGGCCAATCCTGGTCGTTGAACCCGGCGGCTGCCAGCCCTTGCAGATATTCGCTGCCATTCATCGCGATGGTGGCCTCCCCGTCACAAGCGGCGGCGACGCGCTGATGGGCCTGGCAAAAAGCCGACGGGAACTCATTCATCATCACACCGCCATTTTCTCCATCGGCGATCTGTGACACCAACGCCGGGAGGCTTCGACCCGAAACGGATTGCCGCCCCAATCCCCGGGCTTCGGCATAAGGCTGCATCTGCCCCACCAGCTTGGTGTCCGATCCCTGGGTCTTGATCAAGGCCAGGATGGTTTCGCTCTCCCCCCTGGAGTTGCGCGCCACGAGCCGATTGGGAATCCAGCGCTGCTCCGGGCTCAGGCTGAGGCCAGCCAAGGTTTCCACACTGTGTTCTTGCACCAAGAGCCACTGGTAGCCACACTCCTTCAGCGCCTTGACCGTCGCATGGAGCGTGTCTGGGTGATTGGGAAGGTGCATCTCCGGCAGGGAGAAGCCCTTGACGCGGCGCAGGGCCGCCAGGCCGAAGAGGGAAGCGAAATGCTGCTGCCAGGCCAGCATCTGGGGTTTCAGATCCAGGAGCGGCGTGGAGGGCACAACGGCATGGCTCCAGAGCGTTCCGAGCCATTCCACCCGGGGCACCAGCACCGGATCACAGGTCAGACGGCGCAACGACTCCAGGATGTCCTGGCGATTCATCTGTTGAAACCCCCAGAGCAGGGTGCCGGAGTAATCCAACATGATGCGTGGCTCGCAGCCCTGGTCCAGCAACTGGGGGATCAGATCCCCCAGGCGCTTGTAGCAGGAGGCGAAGGCTTCCGCATTGTGATTATCGCCTTCGTCCCTGTGCTCGAACATGTACCGCAAATGGGAGATCAGTTCTCCATCGGCACCGGCTGGGATCGTGGGTTGATGCATGTGCAGCGCACAGGCAAAAGCCGAGCGAAGGCCAGCGAACCGGGCGCTGTTGAGATGAAACGCTCCGTCGCCCGCTTGGCGTGCCACGGCCTGAATCGCCTCTTCGTTGCCGGCGATGGGCGGACGCTCCGCACCCCTGGAAAAAACGGTCAACCGACAAGCCCAAGAGAGCGACAGCTTCAGTCAAGCAAAACGCCAGGACAGGGGGCTGGATCGGTGAGCGGCTCAGCGGATAAGCGGATAAGCGTTCCGGCGGCGAGAAGGGTTGGCGCCAAGGCACTGCCGGGTGGGGGCTGTCCCGCCCGTCGTGGTGGAGAGGACTGTCGAAAGCGGAACGTTCACCCGGACCGCGATTGACTGGTCCCTCCTCCGTGCAAGCGGCCGCGAGTAGCCTGCCGCACCTGGTTTGAAATGTAAAGATTTCTTCCCTTATCGGCCGCGGTTCAGACGGGAGCGGAGGTCAGCGGCATTGCCAAGCCAGATCTCAGAACCGTCAAACCCGTGTCCCGAAGGACCTCTGTTCCACGCACCCTGGATCTGCCAGGCCCCCTCGACCAGGCCAGGCACGCGGGCCGAGATGGAGACAGCCAGACAACGGATGACTATAATTGCAATATCCTCAGTAAAGACCCCCTAGCACAATGGCCAACCTCGCAACGATTACCTTTACCAAGCGCAATGACTCGGCGATTTCCCCTGTTGTTGACTTGCTTTATGAGGGATGGACGCTGGACGAAGAACAAGCGATCAATGCTTTGTCCGGAAATGATGTCATCAGCGGCGGCCTCTCAAATTCGAGCACGCTGCTGACCGACGATGGCAACGACGTGATCAGCGCCCCCATCTATCGCGGCATCTCCAATAGTGAATCCGGAACGATCAACACCGGGAACGGGCGAGATACAATCACAATCACGTCAGACGGCGCGATGACCGGCGACACTGAATCAATCACATCTCTCACCAACGCTGGCATGATTGACTTGGGTGAAGGGCATGACAGCATAGTCATTTCTTTCGAAAGCGATTCAGCAAACGAGGAAGGCATTATTCCCTGGCTTCAATACCTTCTAAACTCTGACACGGGAAAACTTCTCACCGGAAACGGCGATGATCTCATCTCGGTCACTGGTACGATTACCTTTGAAAGTCAAAGGCAAGAACAGCTTGGCATTTGGAACGGTGGATTGCTGGATACTGGAGAGGGTAATGATACCATATCATCGAACGGAATGCTTGGTAATTTCAATGACGCATCGGTTCTTACTGGCTCGGGAAATGATATTATCTCGTGTTCTTTTGTGGGTAATTTGGGCAGCATGGATACTGGCTCTGGACATGATACGATCAACGGAATCAATGATAAAGGGTACTTTTCGAAATCCCTATTTGATAGTTCCCTTACCTGGTACGGGGTTGTAAATACAGGTGCGCTGTCGCTTGGTAACGGAAACGATTTGATCTCTGGCCAAGGCCCTCGCTTCGGAATCGGGAACGTAAGGGATGACGGCCCAGTTCGTGCTGCCACTGCCGCAGGCATCATTGATACAGGCTCTGGCAACGACACCATCAATGGAATCGGTGAAGACACCCTCTTGCCCACCGCTGAAGCGAACGTTCAGGAAGGGGGTGCGGGGATCAACAATGAGGGAACGATCCTCCTTGGCAATGGAGACGACCTGATCTACGGGAAAAGCGGCGGCAGCGGCATCTCAAACACCGGCACAATCGACACCGGTTCTGGCCGCGATGTCATTACAGGTGTCGGCTCGGAGACTGGCATCGCAAACGGGGGAACAATCCTGACCGGCAGAGGCAAAGACACTGTAGATGCCTTGGAAGGAGGATTCTCAGGAGAAGGAACACTGAACCTGGGGGATGGCAATGACATCCTTATGGGCTTTGGCGGAGGAAACTTCCTTGGAGGGGATGGCATCGACACGCTGATCTTCAAACCAGGCACCTACATCATCAGACCCGCCATGGAGGTCAGGAGTGGCGTCGAAGGTGCGGTGAGCGTCGCAGAAACCTATCTGATCAGCAATGCTGACCAGCAGATGATCGTGAGCCAGTTTGAACGCTTTGGCAAAGGAGCCGATTACACCATCTTTTCAGACGCGGTTCAAGCGGGGCAGGTCACGTTCATCTGACCATTGCGGTCGCTCGCTGCAGCGCCTGGCCTGCGCCCCTCCTGGCCAGGCCTCTGCCCAGGCTCTCTCCATCACTTGCACACCGTTGCGCTCGCCGTAGCGGTGTGCATCCGCATTGAGCGTCGTGTCGCGAGGCCAGTGCCAGAAGGTCTCATTGCTCCTACGATCCTGCACCTTCTGCGGCGGAGCGTCGCCGCCAGTGTGCCAAATCATGATGGTGTGCAGCCAGGGTGCAGCGTTCGGTGTTTGGTCCGTCGTCCGACCGACCCCTGACGCGCACCCATGGCGGTTCTCCAGGCTTTCGCGATGGCTTGTGAGAAGTAGATGATGGTGACAAAGGAAAGGAGACCTCAATCAACCGCTCAAAAAGGGCGGAGGCATGACCAGACTTGACCAGGCGGTCAGACAATCTCATGCACACGAGCGAAGCGACAGACAGCAGCCAACACGTGCCCCTAGTTGACATATCCCTGATTCACCCCCCTACAGAACAATGGCCAACCTCACCACGGTTGTCTTCACTAAACTCAGTGATTCAGCCATTTCCCCGATTGTTTCATCTCTATATGAGGGATGGACTCTAGACAGAGATCAAACCATCAATACCCTGCCTGGAAATGACACCATTGCCGGTGGCCTTTCAAATTTCGGCACACTGCTGACCGATGACGGCCATGACGTGATTAGCGCACCCAAGTATCGTGGCGTCATAAACTACGAGACCGGAACCATCAACACTGGAGAGGGAAAAGATACAATTATGATCACGCAAGACACCGAGTCAAGCAACGATACGATGTCAATTACTT
Source organism: Cyanobacteriota bacterium (assembly GCA_046340375.1). GTDB lineage: Bacteria > Cyanobacteriota > Cyanobacteriia > PCC-6307 > Cyanobiaceae > Cyanobium. Next base: position 8,084 of record JBKDSZ010000013.1, read on the forward strand.
GCCTGATGAATGGTGGCTTGATCGACCTGGGCAATGGGGATGACACCATTTTAATCTCTGGCAATCATGCCCCCACAACCCAGTGGAGGGAATTTGGCATCACAAACGTCTGGTCAGGGAAGATCTTGACTGGCAACGGTGATGATGTCATCAAATCCATCCTTGCCATACCAGATCCAGATTCTGCGGTCAATCCCTATGTTGGAATGATGAATGCAGGATTGCTCGACACTGGGGAAGGCAGCGATACCATCTTCTCAAATGGATATCTGATCAATCAATCAATGGAAAATGGAGAAATGGATAATGCGTGCTTGTTACTGACAGGTCCTGGAGATGACAGCATTTCATCCACTGTCTTCATCAACCAGGCCAGCGTTGACACCGGCACAGGACACGATACAATTAACGGATTAAACGAAGGAAGAACATACGTGGAAAAGGAATCTAGATTTGGCTTCGTCAATGCAGGAGGAATAGTTTCCCTGGGCAATGGTAACGACCAGATCTCCGGGAGGGGTCCCTTGATAGGGTTGATAAACCATGGAAAAAATGCGGATATGTCCGAAAGCATCATCGGTGGCATCATCGATACTGGCTCTGGTAATGACACCATCACCGGCATCAGTGATGGTACATTCATCGAGCCAAGTGTAGAGCTGGCTGGGGAATGGAGTGCAGTTTACGGGTTGTTGAATGATGGGAGGATCCTGCTTGGGGGTGGAGATGATCAGCTGTCCGGAAGCGGCGGCGGCGTCGGCATCGCCAACAACGGCACAATCGACGCCGGCTCAGGCCGTGATGTCCTCACGGGGATTGGATCTCAGGGTGGCATCTACAACATGGGATCAATTCTGACCGGCAGAGGCAAAGACACCGTGGATGCCTTGGAGGGAGGATTCTTGGGAGAAGGAACTCTAAACCTAGGAGAAGGAAATGATATTGTAATGGGATTTGGCACTGGTCACTTTGTCGGCGGAGATGGCATCGATACAATGATTTTTATGCCTGGTACTTATAACATTACCGATGGGATGGTCTTCGCCGCTGGCGTCGAGGGTATGGCGGGCGTTGAACGGACCTATCTGATCAGCAACGCTGACCACCAGATGATCGTGAGCCAGTTTGAACGCTTTGGCAAGGGAGCCGATCACACGCACTTTTCAGATGCGGTTCTGGCAGGGCAGGTCACGTTCCTCTGACCCTGTGGGGCCGTTCAGTGGACTGCCTGGCCAACGGCTTCCCTCGGCCAGGCTTCACCCGCCCTTCCCATAGGCCACCTGGCAGACCGCGTTGAGCAATTGGGCCTGGGCTGCGGTGGCAGGCACCTGGCCGTTCAGAAGTCCAGCCTGGCAGTTGGCGGCTCCGTTGAGGTTGACGCCATCGCCAAGGGTGTAGGAGAAACTCGCGCCGTAAAGCCCAACAGCTTCCACGGAGGCGTAGTTCAGCTGCCAGGTGCTCCCCGGAACCACAATCACGGTCTGCTGCGTGGCGGCGGCGCTGTTGACCAGGTCCGTGACCGCGGCCCCGGTGGCCAACCCCGCTGCAAGTCCCCAGCCCACGCTGTTCCACCCCCACCAGCCCCAGGTGGCGGGCGTCCAGGCATACCAGCCCGCGTTCCAAGGGCGGTTGGCCCAATAGCCGCCATTGGCCCAGTTGGCATTCCAGCCGTTGCCATTGCGATTATAGAAATTATTATTCACATTCACGTTGGTCGGGTTGTTGTTGTCCCATTGGAGCCCCTTCTTTGTTCCGGAGGATTGAGCTGGAGTATCTGCGTCGCGCCAGACAGGGCGGCTTTGGGGGCCGTATTGCGGATGCCAGCCTTGGTAGCCGCGCTGCCAGTCATTGCCGGCTCCACGGCCGTCATAGCCCGCGCCACCGAAGTGATAGCCCTCCCCGCCGAAGCGCATGCCCCCTCCAAAGCCGCCGCCACCTCGGGGGAAGGCTTCCGCTGGCTGCCCGCAGGGAAGAGCGCACAGCAGAGCCAGAGCGGTGACAAGCAGTGGCCGGGTTGGCGTTTGGTGCATGGGTCCGCGCAGGAGGGAGCCCACCCATCCTGCGCACCCGACGCCGAAGGGAGGCCACCCAACGCGCCCCCTTCCCGGCACTGGCTCTCGCCGCCTCCTGGTGGATCGCGAAAACCACGCGTCTTGCCTGGATGGGGCCTTCTTGCCAGCTCAGCCGACAGCACCAACCCCTTCCGGCCCCCGCTGCCGTCAAGATTCATGACGATCAAACCACACTCTTGGGCATCAGATTAAACTTAAAACAGTAATTTAATCAGAAATAAATTGAACACCTTTTCCATGCCCATCGTTATTGCCAGGGGTTTTGTTGCGGCCTGCCTCCTGTCCCTTGCGCTGCCCGCTGACGTCCGTGCCCAGGCGTCCAACGAACCGAGCCAAGGCACACCATCCAATCCTGGTCTGGTTGAGGCCTTCCCCGGGGCGTTTCAACAGGCGATCGTCGGCACGACGTCCACGGGCACCCTGGCCGCTGGAGGCAATCCGATCTTCATGCCAACCATGCCCCAGTATTCAGGCGTGGCCAGCTTGATCATCACCAAAAGCGGGATCGGCAGCTTTGGCTGCTCAGGTGCCTTGCTGGATGATCGCCGTTCGATCCTGACGGCAGCCCATTGCATCTCAGACAGCTCTGGCCATTTGAATGCCATCGCCGCCACGGCTTATTTTTATGCGTGAAGTTCATCCTCTCATTACAACCATGATACTGTTGTGCCAGGAAATCCTCTCGCTACAGCCGTAACCGTTTCCAACTTTTATATCGCCCCTGGCTATACTGGCAAGTCTGTCGAAGACAATGATCTGGCCGTCCTGCGACTCAACGCCGATGCCCCATCCTTCGCTCAGCATTACGATCTTTACACAAACAACCTGTCCACCCTCTCTTTTACCGTGGCGGGATACGGTGTTCGGTCCAATACTGGAGGCTCAACGGGATACAATGCTGGCCTGGGGGTTGGGATCCTGAGGAAGGGAGAGAATCGTTATGACTTACGCTGGGGAGATCCAAGCTTCAGCGGTTATTTTGTCAGCAACCCGAACTTCTCTTCCGGCTTGAATACTTGGGTTGCTGATTTTGACAGTGGCGCGGCGGCCAACGACGCCAACTGCCTGGTCGCTTCCTACGTCAATTCAGCCCTCAGCGGCAGCTCGGTGTATTGCGACCATGGGCGTGGCGCGATGGAAGCCACCGTGGGTGTCGGGGATTCAGGCTCGCCTGGTTTCGTTGATGGAAAAATCGCCTCCGTCACAAGTTACATCGGCAGTTTTGGCCCCAGCTTCGGCGACATTGACGCCACAACCAACGGCACCTTTGGCGAGGTCGCGGGCTACGTCCCTGTGTCCTCCCACCTGACCTTCATTCAGTCGGTGAAGGTGCCAGCCCCCGTCCCCCTCGTCGGTGTCGGCATCATGGTGACCTGGAGTCGCCGCCTGCGCAGACGCATCCACGCAAGCGCCTCCGACCTCTGAAACGGCCTCACCAGGCCTCCTCGGCCAGCGGACGGTTGTTTCGCCATGCTGGCGGGAGCGCCGACCTCCCGGGTAAGGACCGAACCATGGGATTCGGCTCTCCCCACCTGTCGCTCCTGACAGGCGCCATACGGTCCATTCATCACACGAGTCCTGTTCACCATGCATCCCACCGCCGAACTGTTCACAGAGAAGGCCTGGGCCGCTGTCGTTGCCGCCCAGCCATTGGCCCAGCAGAAACGGCAACAGCAGATGGAGAGCGAACATCTCTTCGCTGCCCTGCTCGCCCAGGAGGGTCTGGCCAGCCGCATCCTCGAAAAGGCGGGGGTGGATCTGGGCAGCTTGAGCCAGAAGATTGACGGTTTCATCGCCAGCCAACCCAGCCTGAACAGCGCCCCGGAGAACGTCTATCTCGGCAAGGCTCTCAACAGCGTGCTTGATCAGGCCGACTCCCTGAAAAAAACCTTTGGCGACAGTTTCATCGCCATCGAGCACCTGCTGCTGGCCCTGTCGAGCGATGATCGCTGCGGCAAGCAACTGCTCAGCCAGTGCGGCACCAACACCGAGAAACTCAAGCAGGCGGTCGTGGCGGTCAGGGGCAATCAGAAGGTGACCGATCAGAATCCCGAGGGCACCTACGAGTCACTGGAGAAATACGGGCGCGATCTCACTGCTGCGGCGCGGGAGGGCAAGTTGGATCCCGTGATCGGCCGCGATGAGGAAATCCGTCGCACGATTCAGATCCTCAGCCGCCGCCCCAAGAACAACCCGGTGCTGATCGGCGACCCCGGCGTGGGCAAGACTGCCATCGTTGAAGGATTGGCCCAGCGGATTGTCAATGGCGACGTGCCGCAGGCCCTGCAGAACCGTCAGCTCATCGCCCTGGAC
>JBKDSZ010000014.1:0-2528 GCA_046340375.1 Cyanobacteriota bacterium
AGTATTGGATCATTGCAGTCTTGGATCATTGCAGTATTGGATCATTGCAGTATTGGATCATTGCAGTATTGGATCATTGCAGTATTGGATCATTGCCGACTTGGAGCAAGGAAGAAAGCCTGCCTAAATGCCGGACCGCCCCGGTTGGGGATGGCCCCGCTGACTGTCACGCGGATCGCTTGCGAAGACGAGCGAGGATCTCGCCCTGCTTTGTTCGAAAACCCTTCCCTCATCCCCAGCCTGCCTCATCCATTCAGCACAACGGCTGCCAGCAACCGTTCCCGATCTTCCCCGACCTGATGGAGCAGTTGCCAGGAGGCCAACAGATCAGGCCCCTGAAGGGAGCCCAGCAAAGCCGCTCGCAGACTCTTCATCACCACCCCTTTCTTGACGGTGGCGGCGACGGCGGCTGAGGCGAGAAGCTCCTGGGCCTCCGCCGTGGCGAGAGCGGCGCTGTCCGGCAGGTGGGCGGAAAGGGCCTTGAGACAGGCCTGCGCCTCTGGTTTGGCCAACACCTCCCGGGCCTGATCATCGGGAACGGGGCGCACAAAAAAGGGTGTCGCCTGGTCCACGCCATCGGCGAGAAGGGTGAGCGAGGAACCGAGGAGCGCACAGAGCTCCTCCAGCCAGCCGGGGGGCAAGGGAGCCCCTGGCGCCGGCCAGCCCTTGGCCGCCCAGAGGGGTTGGAGACGCTCCAGCAAGTGACCAGGGGAGAGCCCATGGAGCACCTGGGCATTGAGCCAGTTGAGCTTTTCCCAGTCGAAGCGTGCACCGGCTCGGTTGACCCGTTCAAAGCCGAACACCGTCGCCGCTTCCTCCAGGGTGAACCGCTCCCCCATCCCCTCCGGCGGCGACCACCCCAGCAGGGTCATGTAATTGGTGAGCGCTTCGGAGGTGTAGCCGAGGGCCTGGAAATCACTGATGGAGGTGACGCCATCACGCTTGGACAGCTTGCGACCCTCCGGATTGAGGATCAGGGGGGTGTGGGCAAAGACGGGGAGCGGCAGCGCCAGGGCCTCGTAGAGCAGGATTTGCTTCGCCGTGTTGGCGATGTGGTCTTCGCCGCGGATGACATGGCTGATGGCCATGGCGGCGTCATCCACCACGACGACCAGGTTGTAAAGGGGATCGCCGATGGCGTCAGCCGGCGCCCGGCGGGCGATCACCATGTCGCCGCCAAGATCCGCTCCGGACCAACGCATGGCCCCCCGCACCAAATCGTGCCACTCGATGACGCGCTCATCCTCGATCCGGAAACGCACCACCGCCTCCCGTCCCTCCGCGATGAAGGCCTGCTCCCGGGCGGGGGTGAGATCGCGATGGCGGTTGTCGTAGCGGGGAGCTTGCTTCTCCGCCTGTTGGCGCTCCCGCAACGCGGCCAGCTCCGCCTCGCTGGTGTAGCAGCGATAGGCCTTGCCCTCCGCCAGCAGGCGGGCGATCGCCTCCCGATGGGTTTCAATCCGCTCGCTCTGGATCACCGGCTCCCCGTCCCAGGTCAGCCCAAGCCAGCGCAACCCCTCCAGGATGTTGGTTGTGTATTCCGGCTTGGACCGTTCCCGGTCGGTGTCCTCAATCCGCAGAAGAAACGACCCACCCTGCTGGCGAGCGAAAAGCCAATTGAACACTGCCGTACGGGCCGTGCCGATGTGGAGGGTGCCTGTGGGGCTGGGAGCCAGACGGACGCGTACGGGTGTTGAAGCCGCGACCATCAGAGTTTGCTCTCGCTGGAATGGAATGGAACGGGACTGACGGGGCTCGAACCCGCAACTTCCGCCGTGACAGGGCGGTGCTCTAACCGATTGAACTACAGTCCCAAAAAGCGGTGAACGGGAATTGGAGTGAGGGCACTCCGTCCGAAGCGTTGGCTCCGCTATCAACCTCCTCAGTATCCCCTGCCGCGGTTCCCTCCGTCAAATGACTGGGGAGATCGGACAGGGGGAGGAGGACTCAGGGGCGGAAACCCGCGGGTTCAATCAAGCGCACCTGATTACCGCGCGCCGTGAACTCGCGACCCTGATCACTTTGGACCACCACACGGCCACCGGATTTGACCCGGATCACCCTGGCACGAACCCAACCCAGAGCCGCGGACTCCAGAACTTTGACCACATCACCGGGTTGAAGATCCAACTCCATGCTCGGAACAAGGAAACAACGAATAGGAGGGTGCATCGAACGCGCCGTGGAGGACTTGAACCCCCGACATCAGGTTTTGGAGACCTGCGTTCTACCAACTGAACTAACGGCGCAAGGCGATGCACCCGTGTTGTCACCACCAGGGGCAACAACTTGTTTTGGAGGGGAAAACCCTCAGCGGTCGAAGCGCTGCTTGACCCGCGTGGCTTTACCCACACGGTCGCGCAAATAAAAGAGCTTCGCTCTGCGCACCTTACCGCGACGCTCGACCTTCACGGAAGCCACCTGGGGACTGTGAAGCATGAAAACCCGCTCCACACCAATGCCTTGGAAAATTCGACGCACCGTGATGGTGGCGTTGAGACCACCATGACGCATGGCTATCACCACAC
>JBKDSZ010000015.1:0-16599 GCA_046340375.1 Cyanobacteriota bacterium
CGGCCCCAGCGGGGATGGCGCTGCACGGCGGCCGCCACCTGCTGCAAGACCTCCAGGTCGATCCTGAACAGTTGCTCCAATCCGGGGCGCTGCACCTTGAAGACCACCTGTCGACCACTGCGAAGGCTGGCGCGATGCACCTGCGCCAGGCTGGCGGATCCGAGGGGATCGACTTCCAGATCAATGATTTCCAACCGACGTTGGCCCAGCTCCTGCTCCAGGATCGACTCGACCACCGGGAAGGGAAAGGAGGGGACACGGTCCTGCAGTCGGGCCAGCTCCTCCACCACTTCCGCGGGAAGCACATCCGGCCGGGCGGAGAGCAGCTGTCCCACCTTGATGAAGGCGGATCCGAGCCCCAGGAACTGTTCCGTGAGCCAGCTGGCTAGCTGGCGCTGCCGCTGGGCCTGGCGCTCCGCCGTGAGACCACCGGGATAGGTCCAGCGGCGACCGTTCCACCAGAGGCTGAGCAGCAAGCGCAAGACCAGCCACCAGATGCTCAGGGGTCGGGTCCACGTGCGCCTGTGATACCGAGCGGCGACCCGGAGCGTGGATGCTCCCATCAGAGCGACCCCGCCGAGCCGCCCCCGCCGGTGGGTTGCTCAAGCAGGTGCGCCAGGGAGGCGACCTTGGCCCGCAGAGCGTCAATCTGGTCCTGGGGGTCGATGTCGGCGCGACCGTCGTGCCCCGATTCCGATGGGCTGGGGTCGTTGTGATCCAGTCGCCGCGCCTCCAGCTCCACTTCCTCCCAGAAAAGCGTCCACTCCCGCTGAAGGCGTTGGGGAGCGTCCTGGGCCAACAGGGCGAATTCGGCGGCCCGATCGGCCAGCTGGCTGCCCAGCCGGGCGCCCAGCCGATTGATCGTCGCCTGCAGCAAGGATTGCGGCGTGCTCATCAGCGGATTCTGCACCGTTGGGGCACTGTGGCAGATCAGGGTTGGTCTGCGGGAGGGGGCAGCGAGGGTTGGGGCACGGGTTCAGGCGCGGAGGGTACGGGAGGGGGCAATGGGGGGCTGGGCGGGGTTGAGAGCGATGCGTCGGGCTGCCGGATCGGCTCAGGCTCGAAGGGGCGGTTGAGTTCCTCCAGACGACGGCGCTCGCTCTTGAGACGTGTTTCTTCCGCCTGGTTCGCAGCCTCCTGACGGGTGGCCTCCTCTTGACGGGCGGCCTCCTTTTTCTTCTGGTCCTCCTGTTTCTGGCGAGCCAGCGACTCCAGATCGGCGGTCAGCGGTTGAGCCTGGTCTCCCTGGCGCCGTCGCAACTCCTCTAGGGTTGTGCCTCCCGAGGGGGTCTTGGCCCGGAAGGCGGGGGGGCGGCTGCCGTCTTCCTCCCAGCGCAGCGCCAGGAGACGCTGGGTGAGTCCATAGCCCAGGCCGAAGAGGAGCCCCAGCAGCAGCCACCGACGCCAACGGGGGGCGGGCGAGGCAAGGCGGGGCTGGCGGCGCGAGCGGTTGGTGGATGAAGGAGCCGGGGCCATGCGGCGCACCCCTCTGACGGGTCCGCCCATCTTGCCTTGGCTGTCGCGGCCCCATCTCAGGGAGTGGGCGCTGAGAGGATGGGACGAGGTTGGTTTGCCCCGTTGACGCATCCCTGGTCCGCCCTTCCCGGAGGCGTCACGGCGCCGTCCGGTTTTCTGGCCGCTGGCATCACCGCCGGACTGAAGGCCTCAGGCCGCCCCGACCTGGCTCTCCTTTTGGCTCCTCCGGGGGCGGTCTGCGCGGGCACCTTCACCCGCACGGTGGTGCGGGCCGCCTGTGTCGATCTCTGCTCGGAGCGCCTGCGAGCCCGGGGAGGGCAGGCCCGGGCCGTGCTGATCAATTCCGGCCAGGCCAATGCCTGCACCGGCGAGCGGGGATGGGCAGATAGTCTGGTGGCCACGGCCGCCCTGGCGGAGCGGCTGGGGCTGTCGGCGGAGGATGTGCTGCTGTGCTCCACGGGGGTGATCGGCGTGCCGATTCCCATGGACCGCCTGTTGGCCGGGTTGGATCCGCTCGTGACGGCCCTGCACAGGGACGGGGGGGAGGCCGCCGCCCGAGCGATCCTCACCACGGATCTGGTGGAGAAGGAGATCGCCCTGGAGGCACGCCTGGGCGAGCGGGTGGTGCGGATCGGCGGGATGGCCAAGGGCTCCGGCATGATTCACCCCGCGATGGCCACGATGTTGGCCTTTCTCACCTGTGACGCCGGGGTGCCCGCCGCTGTGTGGCGGCCGATGGTGGCGCGAGTGGTGGAACGCTCCTTCAACGCGATCACGGTGGATGGGGACACGAGCACCAATGACACCCTTCTGGCCTTCGCCGCCGGGGAGCCCCTGTCCGCAGACCATTTCGAGACTCTGGAGAGCGGCCTGACGGCGGTGGCGCAACACTTGGCCCGCGCGATTGCCAGGGATGGCGAAGGCGCCACCTGCCTGATCGAGGTGAGGGTGGAGGGGGCGGTCGATGGGGCTTCCGCCCGCGTCATCGCCCGCACCATCTGTGGTTCATCACTCGTGAAATGCGCCATCCATGGCCGCGACCCCAACTGGGGCCGCATCGTGGCGGCCGCTGGCCGTGCCGGGGTGCCCTTCGATCCCGGCGCCGTCGCCCTGTGGTTGGGGGAGCACCAGTTGATGGAGGCGGGTCAGCCCCTTCCCTTCGACCGGCCAGCCGCTTCGGCCTACATGCGTCAGCGGGCGGCTGGGGCCTATCTGCGGGAGGACACCGTGCGGATTCGACTGGTGGTGGGGGACGGTCCCGGGGAGGGGCAGGCCTGGGGTTGTGATCTCTCTGATCAATATGTGCGCATCAATGCGGATTACACGACTTAATGACATGTTTTACCTCAACCATCAGATGGGACCGCAAGGCTTTATCTCGGTGCGAGACAGCCTGAGATGAGCTGCCTGTCGCCGGCATGCTGCTGCTGACAAGACGGGGACACGGCTGACCATCAGAGCGCGGTTGGAGCACTGATCGACCGTTTCGCCCAGCGGGAGGAACAAGAGGGCCGCGACGCAAAGAACCCCTCAAAGCCGCCAGTCACGGCTGGCATGGGTCACCGCAGGGCGGAAGCCCTTCAGGCAGCTTGAAGAGGAAGGGAGTTGGCCGCAATCACGGCGGCCAAGACGGACATCCTGGCGTCAGCCACAACCTGCTTCCCGCGAAGCAAGGCGCGGTAGGCATCTCGCGGATGGCGCACCAACCGCAGCGGCTGATGCGCCCGCACTGCCATACGTGTACCCCTTGCCGCGTTGCCAGTGGGAGCGGGGAGCGGCGGCTTGGCCCGCAAGACAGCCATTGCAAGGAGCGGAGCCTGTTGTTGGATCAGGCCTTCGACGCTGACATCCAAACGACTGAAGCTTTTCAGTCATCAACCCGGCAGGTCCCGAGGGGAGGGTCGCGAACGCTGGGTCAGCGCGCCGGGATGGACCTGCGGTGGGCTGGACCGATGGCCCCTGACCACTGATGAAAAGCGGTCCAGCAGGGTTAAAATGGACTTCAAACGCAGGTATTGTGGTAATGTAACGTTCATTTTTATGTTGGAAGTGATGGCGAGTCAAGTTGATGGCAGTCTTGCTGGACATACTCTGCAAGGATCCAAGGGTAAGTACAGACCAGAAATTGATGGTTTAAGAGCATTTGCGGTGATTGCCGTTATCATCAATCATTTCAACAAAGATCTGCTGCCCAGTGGGTATTTGGGAGTTGACATTTTTTTTGTGATCTCTGGTTATGTCATTACCGCATCGCTTGCGAGCAGGGAGTCAAAAAATTTTCTTGAATTTCTGACGGGGTTTTATGAGCGCCGCATCAAACGTCTGGTGCCTGCCCTGTTGGTCTTTGTCCTCATCACCAGTATTCTAATTTCCCTGGTCAATCCTGTTCCTGGAGATGCGCTTTCTCTTGGTTGGAAAGCGTTATTCGGGATGTCCAACATCAGTCTCTATCAGTCATCCACTGATTACTTCTCCCAATCCACCAAACTCAACCCATTCACACACACTTGGTCCCTGGGTGTGGAAGAGCAATTCTACCTGCTTTTCCCATTCCTGATCTGGTTTTCTGGATTTGGTCAGCAGACGGCGAAAGGGGCACGCAATCTCTTCTGCTGGGTAGGCGCACTGACGATTGCTTCACTGATTGGATACCTATATTTATACAAGGTAAATCAAATGGCTGCATATTTTCTGATGCCTCCTCGATTTTGGGAAATGGCAGCAGGATGTCTTATCTTTATCGGATTTCACAAACGGGCAAAGATTGAGGAAGTCCTTGAGAAGATACCTCCGCTTTTAGTCGTGGCTGCGATGACGGCAGTCATGTTCCGTCCAATTGGAGGCAAGGCCGGAACGATAGCGATTGTTGTTTTGTCAGCAGTTTTGATCGCCTGCCTGAAGAAGGGCACTGCGGCATATCAGCTTTTTACACTTGATAAAATTGTATTTGTAGGCCTGATTTCATATTCCCTCTATTTGTGGCATTGGACAGTTCTTACCATCAGTATCTGGACCATTGGCATTCATTGGTGGACAGCTCCTTTTCAGGTCGGTCTCATGGTTTTATTGGCGATGGGATCTTATCGCTTCGTGGAATCTCCCAGTAGAAATCTCAAGCCAAAAATTAAGTGGCGAGGAGTTACCAGCATTGTTATAGGCATGTCTGGAATCGCAGTTGCGGCCGCATTTGTCAACTATCTTAAAGATCAAGGAGCGAGAATTATTGCGCTGAAGCCTGTCCATCAGAATACTTACAAGAACTGGTGGAAGAACGATAATGGAGAACCGATAGACCATTGCCATGTACGCCGACATGATGCTTCAAGAATGCGAGAATGCTTATCCTTCGGTCAAAATACTTCCGACAAAAGAGCCTTTCTGATTGGCGATAGCCACAGCAGGAATTATCTAATGGCAACCAAGGAACTTTTTGGAAAAGATAATGTTAGATATTACACAAGAGGTGGTTGTGCTTACCAGCCTTACCCAATCGCAGACAAGGATTGCCAGAATTACAGTGTTGATGTCAAGAAGTTCCTGGAGGCCAACACAAAAAGCAGGGACACAGTGTTTATGGGTCAAATACTTATTGGCGGAAATAAAATGCCTCCCCAATATTCTTCTGGTATCTCGTCGCTCGCGCAAAAACTCGCCGGCAAGCGCGCAAGAGTCGTGCTCTTTGATGGAACAGCTCCACCAACCCCATACTTTCAGCAATTCTGCTATAAGGAATGGTGGCGCCCTTTTCCTGACAAAGCAGACTGTGAAGTCAGTCTATCCAACGTCATTAAACGTTATGCGGAATTTGATCAGCAAGCAATGTCTATGTCTAGAAAGATTGATAACTTTTATTATGCGCCTTTAAGAACTGGCTTATGTGTCACTAACATTTGCGGAAGCTACACGAGTCGAGGGACCCCGATCTGGCACGACGAGAGTGGTCATATTACGGAAAGTTCTTCGCGAGAATTAAAGTCTTTACTGGCCTCTTTCTTGGATAAGGGCGGCAAGTCTTTTGTTGCCAAATGATTTGATGGCTGGCGTCCGCGACATCCAGAAACAAATAAATATTGCGCAAGAATATCCTAGTAATTGAAAGGATTTACTGCTCGCCAATAACTGGTGCAGCGTTGCTGTTAATCATATATTCGTCATATTGGAACTTATGCCGTTAGCACCACTCCTGTCCGGACGACTTCCTCCTGATGCGTTGGTTTCCCCCCTTGGGCCAACACCCACAGGCGAACGGCTCTGCCCGGATCTCCTCTCTCACGGCGGATTCATCAGCGGTGGACGACAAGGAGCTTCACCAACAAGGACGGTGGAAAGTCAACCCTGACATTAAGCATAGAATCTCCCATACGCTAACGGTAACGTTGCTGAGCCATAGAAGGATTAACCATGGGCTTCTCTCAAGTCTCTCTAAACAAGTCTTTGCCCAAAAATCATGTAAGATCGCAACATAAATCGTCATCTTCACAAGATTATTTAAATGTCATTCCTCTGTGAGCAAACTAAACGTGTCTCAAGTTCCAGGCTGGGCTTGCTCGCGCACATCTGAACAGGCTTTGAAGCAGCTAAGATTCAATACCTGCTTTAATATCAGGCCTATTTTTATTAACCATAACATAGTTGGGACCAATCAGGTCATCCAAATTCCAATGATATCTTTCATGAAATAATACTCCTCTTAGGAAGAGCTTACCAATGTAAAAGTCTCTGCCATACTCACGAAAATAATCATGCAAAAAATATTTGGTAAAGAGATTTGCTTTACCATATTCAAATTGGATGACATCAGTTTTTTTGATCATATCACCAAAACCCTTGAGAACTTCCGACTCATACCCCTCTGTATCTACCTTGAGCAGAGATATATGACTTATATTCTTATCGCTGGTAATTGCTCGCCTTTCGTAACGCTTATCTCTATTTTTGCACACTCTCTACCGCCCGCTTCTTGCATATTCTCAACCAAGGAGGCCAGTTCTGAAGAGTTTGGAACCAGATTAATTTCAGACTTTCCCACAAAGTTTCCCAATGCGCAGTTTATTGTCTCAACTTCCGCAGATGCAGTGTTAGCTACTAAGTCTTTAAACGTACTTGGCACCGGCTCAAATGCAAAGATCTGGCAAGCATCACTCAAGGAACGAATTAGCTTAGAGTAATCACCAATATTAGCGCCCACGTCAATAACGCAATGCAAGTTATTCATGGAATAAAGCTTGTTTGCTAAGAAGTATTCGCCATTTAACTGACAGTCATAATTTAGATTTTCATAGGCGAGGTGGTAACCCTTGGCTAGCAGATCAAGTTTTTGCAAGAGCATGTTCTCTCGCTTGGCATGAATGGTTTTGAGCAGTGCTTGATAAAGACGATACTTTAAGGACACTGGAAAAGCTTGCAATCTGCTAAATCATAGCTTAAATCTGTCCACAACCTGAACGAATGCACAAATACCCGCATTACCATTCCAAGGGCGTGAAGCGGACCCATCGACCTCCTGACAGCAGAGGAAGTTCAACTTCGAAACGACTGCCGCACCCCGACGCACTCGTCACCCGGATGTTTCCGCCATGGGCACGGCAGATCCTGGCAGCGATGGCCAGGCCCATGCCACTCCCTCCATCGCTGCGATGGGGACAAGCCCGCCAGAACCGATCAAGAACACGCGGCAGGTGTTCCGCAGAGATGCCAGGTCCCTCATCCCTCACCTCAAGAAAGACCTGGCGTCCCTTGCGGAAGACACGAACACGGATCAGCGATCCCTCCGGGCTGTAGCGATGGGCGTTGTCCAGCAGGTTGCGCACGACCTGATGAAGCAGCCCGGCATGCCCTTGAACCACCAATCCCGGCTCCAGCTGTTGCTGCACCCTCTGGCCCCGCAGCGCGAGCGCATCGCTGTAGATCGCCACTTGCTGGCGCACCAGCTCCCCCAGATCCAGGCTGTGCGCCTGGTGCGGCCCCCCGTGTTCCTGGCGGGCCATGGTCAGCAGATCCTCCACCAATCGCTGCAGCTGATCCGTTGCGCTGGCAATGGCCTCAAACCTCTGGCGTTGGGCGCGATCGCCCTCTCCTCAATCCAGCAATCCCATCTCCGCGTTCGCGGCCATCGCCGCCAGGGGACCCCGCAGTTCATGGGAGGCATCCAGTTCAAATTCCCGCAGGCGCCGCAGGCTGCGCTCCAGTGGCTCCACCACTTTTTGGGCGAGCAGGGTGGCGCAGGCCGCGCTGAGGATCAAGGCCAGAGCAATCGCGGCGGCCATGGCGAGATCCAGCTGCTGCAGCCGCTTGTCCACCGGTTCCAGACCCTGGCTGATGCGGAGCCACACCCGCGGTTGCCCCCGCATGTCCAGGCCGTTGCCATCCGCTGGACGGATCAAGGCGATGCTCTCCGCCGTCGTGCGCCAGAGCACCCGGTCATCGGGGCGCCTGGGGGGAAGGGGGCCCAGGCTGCGCACCTCCCCCAAGCGCGCTGCGGGGTGACGCTCGTCTCCGAGAAACCACTCGACTTGCTGATGGGCGGTGGCGAAATCCTTCTGGCTGGCCTGCACATCCCTCTCGCTGCCGGGCTGGGGCAGGGGAAGAGAGGAAAAATCCTCACCGATCAACAAGAGTTGACTGCGCACATCCGCCAGAACAATGTTCGCGAAGCCCTCCCGCACCACCGCGGCAAACACCAGCAGAACCCCCGCCAGCGACCCCAGATAAAGCCCCAGCAGTTCAAGCTGTTGTCGCCGCACCGTGCGGGCCGGTCGGGCCGAAGGCACCGCCGATCGCGACCAGGGCCATCTCATGGCTGGGGCAGAAGGCGATAGCCTTGCCCGTGGACCGTTTCCAGGGGATCCGAGCAGCCGGCGGCCCGCAATTTGCGCCGCAGGTTGTTGAGATGGGTTTTCACCGTCTCCTCCCCGCTTTCCGCATCGATGGACCAGAGCTGGTCAAGGAGATGCACCCGGCTCACCAGGCGGCCCGGATGGCGCAGAAACCACTCCAGCAGCTGCCGTTCCTTGGTGGTGAGCGTCAAGGGCTCCTCTGCCACCACCGCCTGGCCACTCTCCAGATCGAGGCCCAAGGGTCCCCAGGTGAGCCGCTGTCCGGCATAGGGCCGCTCGGCCCGTCGCTCCAAGGAGTGAAGACGGGCCAACAGTTCCGCCATCCGGAAGGGTTTGACCAAATAGTCGTCGGCTCCGGCCCTGAGGCCGGCCACCACGTCGTCCACGCTGTCGCGGGCCGTGAGCATGAGCACAAGGGTTGGGTTCTGCCGTTCGCGAAGGGCGCGCACGATGGCCAGTCCATCCTTCCCCGGGAGCATCCAAACCAGCAGGGCCAGGTCGTAGGGGATTTGCACGAGCTGGCT
Source organism: Cyanobacteriota bacterium (assembly GCA_046340375.1). Taxonomy (GTDB): domain Bacteria; phylum Cyanobacteriota; class Cyanobacteriia; order PCC-6307; family Cyanobiaceae; genus Cyanobium. The sequence continues at coordinate 8,837 of JBKDSZ010000015.1, forward strand.
CAGGGCCACCAGACCGTCATTGACCCAGGTCACCGCATGTTGCTCCCGCTCCAGAAACTCGCTCAGGGGTCGGGCGAGACGGGCGTCATCTTCAGCCAACAGGATGCGCATCGTGGGGAGCCACAGGCTGGACGGGGAGCGGGAGGAGCAGATCAATGGCCATGATCCGCCCTTCGGCGTCGTGATGCACCGTGCACAGCTGGCCATGGCGGGCGCGAAACAACTGGGATTCCGGCAGACCCAGGTGCGCGGCCAGGATGGATCGGGGCAGGGTGGGGGGGTGGCGTCACCGGCACGAGGGAGCGGAAGGGGCGACCATCGCGCGGATGCCGCGGCTCCCGGTCCAGCCAAAGAACGGTGGGAACCAGCAGCCCGCCGATGAGCAGCACCGCCAGCAGCTTCCAGGGGCCGAGCAGGCTCAGGGAGCCCAGCCACAGGGCGCCTGTACTCAGGCGAGCGGGAAGGCGTTGGGACCAGCGGATGCGGGCGCGCCGATCGATCAGGGGAGGCTTGGCGACAGCAAGCGCCGGGCGGAATGGCGGGCGCGGAGGACGACCATGGAGGGACGCACTGTGCATGTGGTCACGGTGATGGAGAAGAGTGAAGATTTCGGCAAGGTCCCTGGAGGCGGGTTGGGGTTGGGGATGCCGGGTGATCCGGTTGCCTCGGCGGTCTGCAAGAGCCTTCAGCCGCTGAGGCCGCGATCGGGGCTGATCCAGCGGGCCCGGGCCGCAGGACTCCGGAGCGGCTGCCGCCAGCAGGCCATCAGGGTGGCGGCGAAGGTGAGCAGCCAATAGGCGGTGGGATACCAGATCATCCAGAAGCCGATGCGCCTCAGCTCCGCGTCGTAGGGGCGATCCAGCAGCAGGCTGATCGAGAGCTGAAGCCCGCAGACCAGCAGCAGGGCCAGACCGAGTCCATGGGGCAGGACGCTGGTCTCAGCGGGCGGCAGGCCCTGAAAAGGTCGTGCCAGGGCCAGCAATCCCTCCAGCGCCAGCAGATGCACCCAGAGCAGGCTGGCCAGGGGCTCTAGCAAGAGGGGGAGCAACCGCCACTGGGACGGGGTCCAGAGCAGATCCAGGTTCGCTCGGAGCACCTGCAGGCCACCATCCGCCCAACGGCGCCGCTGACGCCACAACCCGGAGAGGGTTTCGGGCATCAGGATCCACACCAGGGCATGGGGTTCGTAACGCACGCGCCAGCCCGCGCGCTGCAACCGCCAGGTGATGTCGATGTCTTCCGTGAGCTGGTGCGGATCCCAGTACTGGACGGAATGCAGGGCCTCGCGGCGGAAGCAGCCGATCACCCCCGACACGCAGAACAGGCTGCCCAGCATGGACTGGGCCCGCTTGATCAGCCCCACGACCAGGGAGAACTCCCCCACCTGCAGCCGTCCCAAGAGGGTGCTGCGGTTCCGAATCCGCGGGTTGCCGGTGACCGCCCCCAGGCGGCTGTCCGTGGAGAAGTGGCGCACCATCCAGCCGACGGCCCGGGGATCCAGCAGGGCATCCGCGTCGATGCACAACAGCACCTCATGGCGCGCCAGCAGCGCTCCGGTGCGCAGGGCCAGCGCCTTGCCCTGGTTGCTGGCCAGATGGACGACGCGCAAGCGGGGTTCGGCGGCGGCCCAGGCCTCCAATTGACGGGCGGTGTCATCCGTGCTGCCGTCGTTGATGGCGATCACCTCCCACTCCGGCCAACGCAACTGAAGCGCCGCCCGCAACGTGTCCGCCAGGCGGGGCCCTTCGTTGAAACAGGGGATCAGCACGCTCACCGGCGGTCCGTTCTCCTCCCCGGGGGGGACCCTGCGCCAGCGGTCGGGCCATTCCCAGCGCCAGCTCCAGACCAGGGCCAGCCCGCACCAGAGCAGGGACAGGATGAGGGGATAGAGCACGACGACCCGGTTGAGGATCTGGGTTGGGTGCAGGCTCATGTGGATCGGCCCGCGCTGCTTGGGCTGTCAAAAACGGGGCGAAGCACCTCGGGATCCGGCGTGCCGCGATGGAGGTTGTCCGGGTAGTAGCCCGTGTGTCGTGCGCCCAGTCGGTAGAGGGTGCGCAACTGATCCGCCATGCGAGGGCTGGGGAGATCCTGGTGGTGCGACCAGTCGGTGCTCTGGATCTCGAAGAGCACGTGGTCCAGCCCCCCGGGCCGCTCCTTGACGCTGGCCACCAGTTGCCGAAAGAACCGCTCGGGATCCGTGGCCTGTTCCATGTAGGGCATGGCCATCACGGCGGTGAAGTCGTAGGCGTGGATCGCGTCATCCAGCGACTGGGCATACCAGGCCTCGGCGTGGGGGTTGAGCACCACCTGGGCGTAGAGGTTGCGGGCTGTGCGCAGTTGGGGCTGGTTTCCGCGCACCTCCGCCGCCAGATCCAGGGTGAGTTGATTGAGGGCCCTGGTTTTCAGCGTGGTCCAGCGCCCGAGCAGATCATCGCTGGCCCGGATCGTCGCCAGGTTGACGGGCAATCCCCAGGCCTTGTACCGCTGAAGGGCGGCGGGGCTGGCGTCCTCGTAGTCGCTGAGGGTCACGTCGTCATGGAACAACAGGCCGTCGAAGGTGGCGTGGCGGCCGAGATCCCCATAGATCTCCCGAACGGCGGCCATGGCCTCCGGCGCGAAGGGAGACAGGCGCGGGTAGCCCATGGTGAGGTGGTGACCGGGTTTGGCCTGGGTTTCAACCCGTTGGTCGGCGCCGCGGACGCCAGGGGGCAGCTCGAAGGCCAGCACGGGCATCCAGGCGTAGAGGCGTCGCACGGGGGTGCGGGTGCGGATCTCCCAGGCCACGTGGCTGAACAGATCGCGCTTCACCGGCAGCAGCCGGTTGGGAAAGTACACGGCATCGGCCGCCCCGTTGCCATCGGGATCGGCATAGGCCTGGAGATAAACCGTGTTCACCCCCATGGCGCGAATGCGTTGCAACAGCAGCTGCAGATTGCGTTCCACCTGCGCGGGATCCGGATCATCAATGTTGTCGAGATCCACATGCATCACCTTGGCTGGCCGGCTGCTGTCGGAAAGGTTGTCCCGTCGGACGCGCAACTCCCGGGCGAAATCCGCTGTGCTGGCCAACTCCGCTGTCATCAGCAGCCGCCGCAGGCTGGCCAGGGGGACCGCGGACCTGTTGGCGCCGTCGTCAAGGGTGAGGCCCACGGGCAAGCCCAGGGAGCGGGCCACGCTCTGCGCCATGGCGTTGTAGCGGCCGTAGGGCCAGACCACCACACGCGGTCGCTGTCCAAGTTGGCGCTCCAGGAGATCGGCGTTGGCCCGCAGGTCCGCGCGCAGGCGAGCGCGATAACTGTCCTCCTCTTCATAGCCCCGCCCCGGGGTGTAGAGGCGTGTGGTGGCGGCCGGCATGGAGTTGAGCTGGGGGTTGCCAGGGATGCCATGGTGGAGGTCATAGGTGTGGCTGGCCACTTCCACCAGTCCGCTTCGCCCCATCTCCCGCAGTTGCTCCCAGGTCAGCAGCCGTTCCCTCCCCAGCCAGGCATCACCGAAGCGCACCAGACCGCTCTCGGTCTCCAGCCAACGGCCCACCACCGCCACCACCGCCGGTGCCTGAAGCCGTTGCAGAAGCGGGAAGGCGTTGGTGTAAACGCTGGCATACCCGTCATCAAAGCTGAGGAGGACGGGATGGGAGGGCAGCCGTCCCCGGCCGTCCCTGGCACGCACCACCTGCTCCAGGCTCACAAAATGGTGGCCATGGGTGGACAGCCACTGGAGCTGCGCGGCGAAGGTGGCGGGCGCCACCGCGTAATCGGGCATCACGGCCCGTGAAGGCTCTTCGATCTCGTGATACGCCAACACCAGCACGTCGTCGTCAGGGCGGGGCCCCGCCCCGTGGCCGGCGAGAGCGGTGAACACCACAAGGCTCGCCAACGCCATCAGAAGCCAGCGGGACAGGCCCTTGCGCACAGGACAACAGCAGAATGGGAGCCACTCTGGTGCGGGGTTGAAAAGAGTTCGACAAGACGCTCTCTCGCCAGGAGCGGATGGGGTCAGCGCGGCAGACTCAGCCGTCCCTCGCTGGCGTCGTATTCAAACAGTTCGCCGTAGCGACCCCAATCGATCGCGGTGGCCATCTGCCGTTCCGCCTCCTCATTCGGGAAGTGGTCATCCCAGATGTCGAGGAAGAACTCGGAGCGCAGGCTGCCGTTGGCCTTCTGGCGCAGGGTGTGCACGATGCTGTTCAGGACCGGCACCCGGTTCAGGGCCTGCTGGCGGAAGAGATCCTTGCTGCGCAGGATGGTGGTGGTGGCGAAATCCTGCCCCACGGGCGTGAGTCGCACATCGCCATCGGCCACCTCGGCAAACCCGAGCAGCACGGCGGCATCCAGCAGCGGAAGGAGGTCGTCCACCTCCAATTGCAGACGCTCCGCCAGCAGGGGAATGTCGCGCAGGCCATCCCCCTGCTCGTTCATCAACTCCAACAGGCCGCTGATGCCCCCCACCCGGACGTGCGGCAGGGGGCGCGCGAAGGGGGAGAGGACGGCAGGAGCCACCCCGGGCTCCAGCTGGTCGGTCGCCAGGGGGCCGGTCATCGCGATGTCGGGATTGGTCATCACGGCGTACACGTAATCGACCAGAGCCTTGAAGCGGGGATGGCGACGATCGTGGGGGCGGGGGAGGTCGATGGTCAGCTCTCCCCGAAGGAGGCCGGGATTGGCGCCAAGGATCACGACCCGATCGGCGAGATAGATCGCCTCTTCGATGTTGTGGGTCACGATCAGGATGCTTTTTGAGGGGAACGTGCCCGCATTCCAGAGGTCATCGATCTCCCCGCGCAGGTTCTCAGCCGTGAGGACGTCGAGGGCACTGAAGGGCTCATCCATGAAGAGCACCTCGGGGTCGAGCACAAAAGCGCGTGCAAAACCCACCCGTTGCTTCATGCCTCCGGAGAGTTCCTTGGGATAGGCATTCTCGAAACCATCGAGGCCCACAATGTCAATCGCCTTGAGCGCCCGTTCCCGCCGTTCCTTGCGGGGGAAATGGCGGGCGGCCAGGCCCAGCTCCACGTTGTCCTGCACGGTGAGCCAGGGGAGCAGGGCAAAGCTTTGAAACACCATCGCCAGATGCCGATTGGTGCCCCGCAAGGGTTGCCCGTGGCTCAGCACCTGACCCGCGCTGGGCTGAATCAAGCCAGCCATGATGCGCAGGAGGGTGCTCTTGCCACTGCCGCTGCGCCCCAGCAAGGCGACCACCTCTCCGGGGCGCACCGCCAGCGAAACATCGTCGAGCACGGTGAATTCCCCTTTGCGATCCGGCAGGGGGAAGCGCTTGGAGACGCCGTCGACGCTGATCAACGCCATGGAGGAAGAGGCAAACACGGAAGAGTCAGAGGTGGAAGCGCCGTTGGGCCATCCCATGGAGCGGACGCCAGATCAACTGATTGATCACGACGACGAGGAGGCTCATCAATCCGATCCCCAGGCTGATGCGGGGCCAATCGCCCTGGCGCGTCGCCTCGGCGACGTAGGCCCCGAGCCCATGGGCCTGAAGGGTCGTGCCCCCCCAGCTCACCACCTCGGCCACAATGCTGGCATTCCAGGCGCCACCGCTCGCGGTCACCACACCGGTCACCCAGGCGGAGAAGATTCCGGGCAGGATCAAACGCCGCCAGCGCTGCAGCCCCCGCAATCCGACGGCATCGGCCATTTCCCTCAGGTCCGAGGGGATGGTCTGGGCGCCGGCGATGGCGTTGAACAGGATGTACCACTGGGCTCCGAGGGCCATCAGCAGGATCGATCCCCAGCCGATGGGCACATGGGCGCGGAGAAAGATCAGCGTGGCGATGGGGAAAAGGAAGTTGGCGGGGAAGGAGGCCAAAAACAGCACCAGGGGCTGCAGGAGCCGAGCCAGCCCCGGGCGAAAGCCGATGGCCACCCCGATCGGGGTCCAGATCAAGGAGGCCGCCAGGAGCAGGAGCATCACCCGGCCGAGGGTGTGCAGCCCCAGCACGAACGCCTTTCCCACTTCCGCCAGCCCGACGCTGTCGAGGATGAAATGGAGCGCGGCCGTCACCAGCAGGCCTGCGAGCACCCCCGCGGACCACTGGACCAGCCGGGTGCTGCGGGCTTGTTCCGGTGCCCCGCTCTCCTCGGCGGCCTCGCCCAGCAGCAGAGACAACAGGCGATCGAGTCCCTCGATCATGGGAGCCAGGGCTTCCGCGATCAGGGCGGGCAGGCGGGCCGACCGCCAGAGGTCATGCACCCAGGAACCGGACGCCTCGCCCCCGCTCTGCTCCAGGCGGAAGCGGTCCGACCAGGTCACCAGGGGGCGCCAGAACAGCTGATCCAGCAGGAGGATCACCAATGCCATGGCGACGATCGCCCAGGCCAGCGCCCGCATGACGCGGGCCGCGACCGCCGCCGTGACGTAGGAGCCGATGCCAGGAAGCGTGTAATGGGTGTTGAGGACGCTGATCGACTCGCTGGCGGCCAGGAAAAACCAGCCGCCACCGAAGCTCATCATGGCGTTCCACAACAACGGGATCGCCGCGAAGGGCAGTTCCAGGCGGCTGAACCGCTGCCAGCGGGAGAGTTGATACAGATTGGCCGCCTCGGTGAGCTCCTTTGGCACGGTGCGCAGCGACTGGTGAAACGCGAAGGTCATGTTCCACACCTGGCTGGTGAAGATCGCGAAGATCGACGCCGCCTCCAGCCCCAGCAGACTTCCCGGGAAGAGAGCGATGAAGCCCGACACGCTGATCGAGAGAAACCCGAGCACCGGAACCGACTGAAGGATGTCGAGGACGGGGATCAGAATCGTCTCCGCCTGGCGGTTGTGGGCGGCCAGGGAACCGACCAGCAGGCTGAACAGGGTCGAGGCCGCCAGCGCGATGAACATCCGCAGGGTGGAGCGCAGGATGTAATCCGGAAGTTGGCGGGGATCCAGCGAGACGGCAGGGATCACATCGGGCGGCTGGAAACGCACCATCGCCTCCGTTCCCACCCGGGCCACCAGGGTGAGCAGGGCGAGCACCACCAAAATCACAAGAAGATCGGGCCATCCAAAACGGCCCTGACGCAACGCCTCGGGCTGCGGCAGCAGTTTCATTCCGCACCCCCTGGCAGGACCAAAGCTAAGGGCCGGGGTGCCGGTTGCCCAGGGGTCACGTGATCCAGGCGACGTTTTCGCGGCTAAGACCGCCACCGGCCGGCGACCGGAAGGGCCGCCAGGCTGAGGGCCACCGCCAGGGCGATGGCCAGCCCCGCCAGCTGGTCGGCAGCCAGGGGACCGAGCACCAGCAGCCGGCGCAACGGAGGCAGACCCTGGAGCGGCAACCAGAGCGCCAGCCCCAGAACCGGTCCCGCCACTCCCGGGCCCGCGCGCCGGTCGCCGTTCAACCAGACCAGTCCGCCCCCCGCCAGCAGCAGTAGGCCGAACACCAGGCTCCGCCGGCTCTCCAGGGGCACCCCCGGCCAGAAGGCAAGGGCGAGGATCACGCCCACCAAGGCGCCGCCCTGCCCCAACGCCTGGCGCCAGGCCCCCGCCCCCAGCAGCGGGGCCTCCGGGGGACGCGGGGGCTGGCGCAACAGATCGCCGCGTCCGGGCATCGCCTCGAACACCACCGTGCAGGCCGGATCGATCACCAGATGCAGCAGGGCGATGTGCACGGGCAGCAGCAGCAGGGGCTGGCGGGGGAGCAGGAGCGGCAGCAGGCTCAGGGTGACGATCGGCAGGTGGATGGCGAGGGTGTAGGTGAGGGCGCGGCGGAGGTTGGCCGCCACCCGCCGCGCCAGTCCCAGGGCGTCCACCAGGGG
>JBKDSZ010000016.1:0-4063 GCA_046340375.1 Cyanobacteriota bacterium
TCCAGGCCCAGGTCCCGTGACAATTCATAGATTCTCACTTTGCCGCTGCTGGTCATTCAGGTCTCCGATCGGGCGGGGGCAACGGATGCCACCGGGCCGCAGCCAGGCTGGGGCCATTTGTCATCTTGCCTCAGTGGGTGCCCGGAGGGAAGGCGCCCCTCCAGGGTCAGGAAGATCGTCTCCTCCACGGCGCATCGCAGGCTGCGCTGGAGACGGCGGCGGCGGCGGGCCTCCTCCAGGCAGGCGGGCTCGGGGCAGAGATAGGCGGAGCGCCCCATGCCCCCGTCCAGAGCCAAGCCGCCGCTCGCCAGGCGCACCAGCCTCCAGAGATCGTTGCGATCCTTGAGCTGACGGCATGCGACGCAGCGCCGCAACACGGGGCGTCCCGGGGAGGGCATCAGTCCTCCTCCGCGGCCTCGGCGGATTCATCCGGCAGGTCGGCGGGTTCCCCCTGCTCGCCCTCCCCTTGCGCCTCGTCGTGGGGGGATTCAGCGGAGGCGTCCACCTCCTCCAGCAGCTCGTCCTCGTCTTCCGGGAGGGGATAAAGCTCCCGCAGCCTCGCATCCTCTTCCGCCCTGGCAGCCTGCTCCGCCGCCAGGCGAGCCTCGGCTTCGGCCTGCTGGGCTTCCTCCCGCTGGCGCTGGGCAATCTGCACCGCCACGACCTCGTCTTCCTTGCCCTGGTCGTATTGGTGTGCGTTCTTGATGTCGATCTTCCAACCGGTCAGGCGGGCCGCCAGACGCACGTTCTGCCCCTCCCTGCCGATGGCCAGACTGAGTTGATCCGGGGGCACCAGAACGTGGGCGTGGTGGCCCTCCGAATCCACGAGGCGCACCATCTCGACCCGTGCCGGACTGAGGGAGTTGGCGATGTATTGCCCGGGATCGGCCGACCAGCGGATCACGTCGATCTTTTCGCCGCGCAGTTCATTCACCACCTGCTGGATGCGGGAGCCGCGCGCGCCGATGCAGGCGCCCACCGGATCCACTTCGCGCTCCACGCTGTCGACGGCCACCTTGGTGCGCGGCCCCACCGAACGACTGGGAGGATTGGCCTCCCGCGCTACGGCCACGATGCGAACCGAGCCCTCCTGAATCTCTGGCACCTCATTTTCAAAGAGATAAACCACCAGCCCAGCATTGGCGCGGCTGACGAAAAGCTGGGGACCCCTTCGCGGAATGTCACTGACCTCCTTGAGGAACACCTTGAAGGTGGCGTTGGCCCGGTAGTTGTCGTTGGGGAGCTGATCGCGCCGTGGCAGCTCCGCCTCCACTTCCGGCCGGCTCAGGCCACTGCTCACAGCCATGATCACGCTCTGCCGCTCGAAACGAATCACCCGAGCCGTGAGCACGGGATCCTCGAGGTCGGCGAATTCCTCCTGGATCATGCGCCGCTGTTGGTCGCGCAGTTTCTGGGCCAGCACCTGCTTGGTGGTGGCGGCGGCCATGCGTCCGAAATCCTCCTTCTCCGGAGTGACATCGAGAACCACAGTGTCGCCAATCTGCGCATCTTCCGCCACCTGCAAGACTTCATCAATGGCGATCTGATGGTCTTCGCTCTCCACCTCCTCCACAATGATCTTGCTTGCCAAAACGCGATAGCCCTCCTCGTCCAGGTCGAGTGCGACATCAAAGTTTGAGAAGTAATCCTCATCAAAAGGATCGTCGCTGATGCCGAGATATAGCGTCCGTCGATAGCGCTCGTAGCCCTTCAGCAGCGCTTCCCGGAGGGCGGCTTCAACCACCTGGGGAGGAAGCTTCTTTTCGTCGCTGATGTCTTCAATCAGAGCGTTCAGTCCGGGAAGCAGAACAAGGGCCATGGCATGGATGAGGAAGGGTGAAACAAGGCAGGGGGAGGAGGGATCAGGGATCCTGGGTCTGGGTCAGGCGCACCTCCAGAACGGCATCGCGAGGCAGGCGCAGGGGACGGCCGCGCACATTGATCGTGAGGGAGTCCTCACTGCGCGCGAGCAGCAGGCCCGTGCGGTGCGTGGGGCCACCAGCCTCCGGGCGGAGGCTCACCTCCACGGGGAAGCCGCGGAAACTGGTGAAGTCGCGATCCGTCCGCAGGACATCTCCCACTCCGGGACTGCTCACCTCCAACACGTAGGCGGATTCGATCAGGCCAGCCTCCTCAAGGGCTTCCCCGAGGGGACCGCTGAGGGCGGCGCAGGCGTCGAGGGTGACGTCCTCTCCGTCGCTCCGTTCCACCATCACCTGAACTGTCTGGGGAATGTGATGGGTCAGCAGATGCACCTCCCGAACGATCAATCCGGCCGGCTCGGCAACCCGGCGGGCCAGGTCGGTGAGGGGAGGAATCAGGGGATGGGACAAGGGCGCCTCGGCGATGGGGAGGTCGCCGGGACGCAGTGGTGAAACTGCCACCGCCATGGGTCCCGCCATGGAGATCGGCTCCAAGGACCATCCGTGACAGTGGGGGAGGCCCGGCGGGCCCGTCTAGAGATTAAGGGATCGTCTCCGCCCCCCCGCTGGCGGGAGGCTTGGGGGAGAAATCGAAGCTGGGGGCCTCAGCGTAGTAGTCGCTGCCGCTCACCTCTCCCCGCAGGCTCGGATCCTGATTGATGCAGCGGGAGCATTGTTCCGGGGTGCGCAGGTATTGGCAGACACGCGCCCAGAGCTTCGCCCGCGTGCCCGGCGCCCCCTGGCTGAAATGCACCAGATCCGCCCCCCCGGCCATGCCTTGGATTTCGACGGTGCACAGGTTGCAACGCCTCCGCGTGCCGGGGGAAATCTGGGACATGGAGCCGCGATCACTCGCCGAAACTTAAGGGGAATCGGGCCTGGCAACAGCAAGGGCCGCGTATTTGATGGACATCTTTCAACTCAGTGCTCCCCACCTGTTGGCCGACCCCTCCCTCCGCCAGGGCGAGGAAGGGGAAGCGACCGGCTCGCCGGCAACAACGATCACCCCGTGGAGGCGGTGGATTCCCCTGGGAGCGGCGGGGGAAATCCGGCAGCGGCGGCGGCGCTGGCCCGCACCAGAATCCACCTAGCGTCGTCCAAACGCCTTAGGAGGCCTTCCGCCCCTGAACCGCCCCCGTCACCACCGGCTGGCCGCCCTGCTGCTGCCCCTGCTCCTGGCGCCCATGCTCTGGCTGCATCCCTGGCCGGCCCTGGCCGCCATGGCCATCAGCCCCGCGACCGCTCCCGACACTGCGGCGGCCATCCCCGACGAGGCCGAACCAACTGCGGAGCGTCCCGGGGAGGGCGGCAGCTGGGCCGCCGTGGCCGCCACCAGCGGGCCCCACAGCTTTGTTTCCGAGGCCGTTCGCCGCGTGGGCCCAGCGGTGGTGCGCATCGACACCGAACGCAACGTGGCGCGCCAGGCGTTTGACCCGGCCCTGCTGGACCCCCTGCTGCGGGATCTGTTCGGCGATCCGGCGGGCAGCATGCGGGAGCGGGGCCAGGGGTCCGGCGTGGTGATCGACGCCGCCAAGGGGCTTGTGCTCACCAACGCCCACGTGGTGGACGACGTCGATTCCGTGGAGGTCACCCTGGCCGATGTCCGCCAGCTCGACGGCAGCGTGGTGGGCAGCGACCGCGTCACCGATCTGGCCCTGGTGCGGATCCCTGGCCAAGGCCGGCTGAGCGCGGCGCGCCTGGGGGATTCGGAGGCCCTGGCGGAGGGCGACTGGGCCATCGCCCTCGGCAGCCCCTACGGCCAGGAGCGCACCGTGACCCTGGGCATCGTCAGCAGCCTGCACCGCGACATCAACAGCCTGGGCTTCGCCGACAAACGGCTCGATCTGATCCAGACCGACGCGGCCATCAATCCCGGCAACTCGGGCGGCCCCCTGATCAACGCCAACGGGGAGGTGATCGGCATCAACACCCTGGTGCGCTCGGGACCGGGGGCAGGCCTGGGTTTCGCCATCCCGATCAACCTGGCCCGACGGGTGGCCGAGCAGCTCGCCTCGGGGGGCACCGTGGTGCACCCCTACCTGGGGCTCCAACTCGTTCCCCTCACCGCGCGGATGGCCCGCGACAACAACCGCGACCCCGATGCCCTGGTGAAACTGCCTGAACGGGATGGGGCCCTGGTG
>JBKDSZ010000017.1:0-10222 GCA_046340375.1 Cyanobacteriota bacterium
AGCGTCTGCCACGCAGGCCGTCGCGCCCTGGACCTTGGAGGACACCCACTACCTACAGGCGTTGGTGGAGCGTGACCGCTGGACCCCGCGCCAGGGGGAGCCCATCAGCCAGGAGGCGATCGCCCGCCACGCTTTGGTGAATGATCCCCGGGCGCCGGAACTGGTGCGGCTCGCCCTGGTGGAGTTCCTGGCCCTCGCGGCCGCCCGCCACCTGGGGCTGGAGGCCGAGACCTCCGACCTCCAACAGTCGCGCGCCGCCTTCATGGCCGAGCGGGGCCTGGCCACGGAGGACGACCTGGCGCGCTTCTGGGCCGACAACGACCTCACGGAGGCGGAAGGCGACCGGCTCCTGGCCGACCGGGCCACCCTCGACAAGGCGGTGGAGTGGCTGCGTCTCACCCGGTTCAAGCTGGGGGTGGTGCGGCCCCTGTTGGACGCCTACCGGCGCCAGGGGGAGTATCCGGCCCGGGCCGATGCCGCCGCCGCCACCCAGCGGGTTCATGGGCGTGGCGCGGATGGCCTGCCCCCACTGGTGCCTCTGCCCCGGTTGAGCACGGCGGAACAGGTCGCCCGCCATGGCCGGACCACCGGTTGGCGTGTGCCGAAGGATCTGTTGGCCTGGAGCCAGCAGCACGGCTTCCAACACCCCGATGCGCTGTTGATGGAGATCGAGCGCTCCCGGCTGGCCAGCGACCAAGGCGTGGCCACGCAGCCCTTGGTGGGGTGCAGCGGCGGGGAGGACCATGGCCACGGGGGTTGAAGGTCCGGCCAGCAGTGCCCCCGGGGAGGACGTGTGGCGGGGGGAGCTTGCGGAGCTCCTTCCAGCGATCACCACAGTGCGATCCCTCTGGCCAAGGCGGGCGGGCGGGGTGCTCCTGGCCCGGCGAGGGGAGGGCCTGGTGGTGGTGAAGGCCCTGGCCCACAAGAGGGGCCGCCGGCGGATCCAGCGGGGCGCCGCCCGCCGGGAGACGGCCATGCTGCAGGCGGCCCAGGGAGCCCATGTGGTGCGCCTGGAGGAGGTGGCGATCGGCACCTGGTTCACCTTTCTGGTGATGGAACATCTGCCGTTGTCCACCCTGCGCGGGCGCCTGGGGGAACCCTGGAGCGGGGTGGATCTGGTGGCGGCGGGCCTGGGGGTGACGGCTGCCCTCGCCCGACTCCATGGGGCGGGCCTCTTGTTCAATGACTTCAAGCCCCGCAACGTCGGGATCGGGACCACCACGGGCCCCGGAGCCGCAGGCAAGCAGGTGGTGAAGCTGATCGACTTTGGCCACGCCCGCACCCTGGCAGAGACCCGCGCGCGCCACTGTCTTTGCGGCACGGTCGACTACGCGCCGCCGGAGGCCTGGGGTCCCGGGCTGATGGGAACAACCAGCGATGTCTGGGCCTGGGGCCGCTCCTGGCATCTGCTGGCGTCAGGCCACTACTTTGAGCGCGTGGAGAGCTTTCGGCAGCTCCTTCGGGCTGGGCGAGCTCCCCTGCCCCCGGTGGCGCGGGTGAGCCGTTCTCCCCTGCCCCCCGGCTTGGCGACGTTGATTGACGCCGCCCTGGATCCCATCCCGGAGCGCCGACCCACAGACGGACGGGAGCTTCATGCATGCCTCCAAGCGATCGCGCGGGACGAATGGGGTGAGGCCTTGGCGGATCTTTCTCGCTTTGCCATGGCTCCGCTGGAGGGCGCTCCTGTCACCTCACCCACTGAGGCTCCGCCTTCCGCCTCCTGCGGAGCACAACCCGCCTGCGGCGCCCGGCAGGTGGGGCAGCTCCCATTCCCCGGCAGTTGGTGGTCCTCCAGCAAGGCCCGCAGCCAGGCTGCAAAGGGCGTGCCGCCGTTGACGAACACCACCAGCCCGTCGGCCGTCCTCTGGCGGTGATAGACGGAGGAAGTGGAGCTGCTGGTGCCCGGCGCACCCACGTACTGTTGGGTTCCGTGGGAGCAGGGGAAGGGGGCGGTCCGGCATGGACACGGCTGGCGTGGGGCATCAGCAGCAAAGCCGAGGCAATCAGACCAGCCCCACACACATGCATGCCTTGCCAGCCAGAGCCTACGTGTGCAATCAGCCCCAGACCAGGAGCATTGGTCGAGGGACCGCTCAGGGCTGCTCCGCAAATCGGTGACGCATGGCCTCCCGGAACAGGCGCACGGCCAGGGTCTGCGCATGGGGCTTCAGAAACGGGGTGTGGAACAGGACCGGTGCCGAGTAACAGCGATGGTTGACGCTGAGCTTCAAGAGTCGGAGCGCCTCCTCGTGGCGCCCGAGGGCCAGGGCGGCCAGTCCCCAATACCCGATGGCTCCCACCTCAACGATGGCCTCTTGGCTGAAAGCCAGCGCCTGATCCAGCAGCTGGTGGCTGCGCCGACTCCTGTCCCCCTGCGCCATGGCATAGGCCGTCAACGCCTGCACCCCCTGAAAGGGGCGATCGAGCAGACCCGAATCCTCGATCAGACGCGTCGCCTGCTGCGCCTTGCCTTGGCTGGCCTTCAACACAGCCAGAAACAGACGCGTGCCCACCATGGCATTATCCACGCGCAACTGTTGGTGCACGGCTTCTTCGGCGGCGGCCAGATCTCCCAGGGAGCAGTAGGCCATCGCCAGATTCATCCAGCCTTGACAAAGGTCATTGTGAACATGCAGGGACAATAAGTGCACGGCCTTTTGGGGTAATCCCGAAAAAATCAAGTGGCGTGCCCAGGAATAGCGCGGCATGCCGTCAGGCAGGGTATCCGCCAGCCAGGTTCCGTAGATCCGCTGGGTTGTGCGTGGTTGCCAAAGCAGAAGACTTTGGATTTCTGCCTTGATTCCCAACCAGCCATAGGGCGTGCTGGGGAACTGTTCAATGGTTGACAGCTGCTTCTGTATGGCTGGACGCACGTCGAGAGAAGAGCGCATTCCCCAAAAACACTGCAAGAGTTGCAGATAACACAACTCGACATAGCCCTGTTCAAAACCAGGATCATGTTCAATGCTTTTTCTCAGCAATAGTTCCTGGCGGCTGAGCCTGTAGGGATCGCGCAGAGGCCACAGATCATGAGCCTCAGAATGATACGGATTGTTGCTGACCACGACGGACCAGCTGCGCTGTGGAGACTGGGTGGAAGGCGGTGCAGGCTCGACAGGAAGAACCGATGCGACAAGAATATATCCCTGGCCATGGACTGTTTGGATGACATCTTTTCCCAAGGGCCCATAAGCAAGCTCCTGACGGAGACGATGCACCATTAACGTTACATTATTATGAGCGCCTTCCTCTCCAGCGCACCGATCATAAAGCTCTGTGATGATCTCTTTTCGGGTCAATAACTGATTGGCTTTCTTGGCAAAAAGCACCAGTAAACGCTCCTGAAGAGAAGGCATTACAACCCGGGTGCCTGCCAGGGTCAAGGCACCAGTTGCATTGAGTTGATAGGGGCCAATCTGCCAGGCCAGAGGAGCGTCTGTTTGCGAATCCGGAATGCTCAGCCTGGCCTGACTCTGCGCCTGGGTGCCGGCCCGCGAGAGCATGCGGGCCCGATTCATGGTGCTTAAGCTGACACTCAGGCCGCGTTCAGCTTCCATCTGTAAACAAAGATCTTCGCAGCATCTGTCTAGGCTCGCGGGAGCCAGTGTTTTCAACCATTCCAGCGTTGCCTGCAACTTGCCCAGCCTCTGTTGCACCATAGGCTTATCTTTTCCGTGCTGACTGATGATGTGTGTAACGGCATTCGGGGAGATGCCAAGTTCATTCGCTATTCTTCTCTTGCTCCAACCTGCTTGTTGACAAGAGATGATGTAATCAATCTGCGCGGTAGACTTCATTGACATTTTGAAAGTATTCAACTAAGATTAAGGAGAGCCGGGGCTCGTCCCAGTCGGTCTTCGCGGGACATCGTGCTCGCGTGATGGCGCCAGGGCAAACCCACTTGATGCCGCCCTCGCCGATCGAGTGGCTGCCGAGCGATCAGCTGGTGTTTGTCCTGTTGAATCTGCCGAATGCGTTGGACTTCTCGGCGATCATGGCTCCGGCCCTGGTCAAGGATCCAAGGGGCGAAGAGGGTTTTGATCCCTGCATGCAGGCGCATTGTTGTTGCTGGATGCCAACGGCCTCGGCATCGTCTCCTTTCGCCTACCTGGCCAGGGCTGGTGTGCCAGACCGGAAGCAGCCCATGATGCGTGCATATCTACAATGAGGGTTGTCAATGCACCCTTGAGCTGCAAGGAATTGCCAACTCACATTGCATGCCTCATCTCATCTTGTATTGCAGACGAAGCCAGATGACGGCAGCACGCACTGGAGTACGCGCAGAGTGGAAGCAGAGACGGGAATCTCGAAAGCAACGGTACAACGTGGGCTGCAAAGATTTTCAATCCGTAACCTTTCACAGGGCATCAACAGCCAAGCAGCGCATTTCCCTCACGGCTACACGCCAGCGATTTGAAAACCACTGGCCTCAGCCCTGTGCGGTGAGATCGGGAGGGGTTCAGTCGCGCAGGGGGAGCAGGCTGGGTGCGGGCCGGCCAGTCCTGTGGGCTTCCCATGCCTCCACCACACATGCCATCACGTCTCGCCCCTGCTGCTTGAGGTTCGTTGTCACGGTGAGAAGTTGGCATTGGCAGAACGCACCCTTTGGGATTGGACGCCATGGCTGACTTTGCGATGGATCACCGCCGGTCCAAGCGCCCGTGCTCCTGCGGAGAAGACGTCTACGGCAGGTGCGCACGGTGGTGGCCCCTTGTCCTGGCGGAGCGCTTCTGCGGCTTCCTCCACCAGAGGCGCCAGGCTTTCGCTCAGCCTGCAGCGGATGGCGTTGATGGCACCAGTGCTGAGCTCAACCCCAAGCACCTGATCCAGCAGGCTCCGCACCTTGCGCTGGCTGTGAGGGCCAAAGCCTCCGCTCTCCACTCCTGCGGGCAACGCAGCGCAGGTGGTGATGGGGCAGTGGGGGCAGAGCAACCGATGGAGCTGGTGCTCGATCACGAACGGCTCGATCTTTGGTGTCTCGCAGCAGGCGATTGAGCAGGGGCACGAACCACTGGATCAGATCCATGGTGGCCTGAAGGATTGGCAATGATTGGCAGTTCGCCGCGACTGGGGGTGGAGCTTGAGCTTGAGCGGCGGGATGACGGGAATGACGATGGCCGGTGGAGCGGAAAAAAATTTCGAGGCGCCTGCGGCGCCACACCATCAGGACAAACAGCCGGGCAGCCCAACAGTCAACTGCCAACAGCCAACAGCCAGGGCCAAACCAACAGCCCAAGGGCCTAGGGCTCAAGGGATCAAGGACCAAGAAGGGGACCTGGGGGGAGGCAGCAGACGCGGAACCCAACGTTGTCGTTGAGGCCGGCCGGGTGGTCGCTGATCCGGCAGGCCGAGCGGCAGTTGTGGGGCCCGTTGAACCAGCCGCCGCCGCGCAGCAGCCTCATCTCCTGCTCCTGATCACCCTCCAGCCCTGAATCAGGGCCCTCCAGAGCGCTCCCATCACCGGCAGAACCGATCACTGGATCACGGTGCCATCGATCGGCACACCACTCCCAGAGCTGGCCATGCATCTCCGCAAGGCCCCAGCGGTTCACCAACCCAAACGCTCCAATCGGCACGACCCTTTGGCGGAACAAGCCTTCGCGGCCAGGACCATAGATGGCATTCCCACGGTAGTTCGCCCAGCTCGCATCCAGGGTGTCGCCAAAATGGAACGGCGTGGCACAGCCCGCTCGGCAGGCCGCCTCCCACTGGCTCTCGCTGGGGAGTGACAGTTGCGGCGCTTCTCCCTGGCCGCCCAGCTCCGGCCACCGATCCTTCAGCCAGTGGTTCAAGCGTTTCAGCCACTCCTGGCAGTCCTCCCAACGCACACCCTCCACAGGCAATCCCCCCGGCTGGGCGTGGCGCTCCCAGAGAGCGTCCGGTTTGGTCCAGCTGGGAGTGGCACTCAGATCGCGCTCCACCCGCGGCAAGACCGCAACAGCTCGCCACTGCGCCTGGCTGATCGGATGGCGCACCAGGGCATACGCCTTCAAGCCCACCAGGCGCTGGGCCTCCAGATTCACCCCCTCACACTTCTGCCGGAACTGGTAACAATCCCGGCCTTCTTCCTCCTCAGGAGAGCCGATCTCGCCGGTCCCTCCAGGCACCACCACCAACTCCAGTTCTTGCGGATCCTGGCCGGGCTGCTCCGGCAGCGGCAGACGCCACACCTCTGGCGTCACCACCTCCGTGCGGATGCGCAGGCCCTCCTCTTGCTTCAGGGCCGTCAGGCTGAGCATCGGCACGCGCTTGTTCAAACCGCTCCCCAGCAAGGGCAGATCCGCTGACGCCGCCAGTTGCAGACCCCTGGAAGCCCCCTGGGGAAGCGGCAGCAACCGGTCGTGCTCCGCCCAGCCCGCCGCATCCCTCACCAACAGGTCCAGCGGCTGCCCCCGCAACCAACCCTCCAGTTCCTCCCGCAGCCGCTGCCGTTGAACCCCGTCCCCGCACCGATGCGCCACCAGCCCCAGCCCTTCCGCCGCCCGTCGCCGCAGCGGCTCGGGTGCCCCTTGATTCGCCAACACCTCCCGCAACAAGCGCTCCTGGCCCAACAGCGCTACCACCACCAGCCCGTCACAACGCTCCGCCTCAGCCAATGCATCGTTCCTCACCAGCCTCTCGGCAACCTGCTCCTCCAAGGCAGCGAGCTGGGCAGGATGTAGGGGCGACGAGAGGTGAGTCGCCAACCAGGCCAGGGCTTCTCGGGCCGCCTCCCGTACAGAGGCATCGGGATCCGCCGCGCCTTCCACGAGGGGCAAGACAACGCTGGGCTGAGCCGATTTACCAAGGAGCTCGATCAACTGGCGCTTCCCTTCCAATGCAGCGGCTCGCCCAAGAGCCTCCAACAGCACGCGGGTCTGCTCCTCGGTTGGCTGCCAGCCACCCCCCCCCGCTCCCTCCCACTCCGTGGCCAGGACAGGGGGATGCAGGCGGTTGCGGACCATCGGGCCGCGTTTTGCGCGATCTGACGGCGGTTCAACACTCAGCCAGGCCAACGCCCAGGCCGCTGCACGGCCTTCTGTTCCTCCTCGCTTCAGGAGCCTCAGCAACGCCTTTACAAGGGCATCGGGCCGAGACGGCGATCCTTCCTGCACGATATGCACCACTGTGAGCGCAGCGCAAATGGCCTCCTCCCGCTCGCCTGATTCAAGGCTGGCGACCACACCCTCAAAGCAGCTGTCCCGTTCAACCGCCGAACCAGCCAAGGCACTGCCCAGAAGCTGAGCCAGAACTCCGCCGCAGTTCGCCCGCGTGGCAGCATGTCCATCAGAAAAGGCCTCGACCAGGCAAGCCTGCAGCGTCTGCTTCCAGCTCGACTGCCAAACCTCCAATGCCGCTCTTTCCAGATTCGTTGCAATCTCTCTGACACCGTAATCCGCCCCGATCAGAGACACCAACCTCTCAAGGACTTCCCTGGCGGTTTCTTCGCTGACATTGGGTTCCTCCGCAAGACATTGTGCTGCCAATACGGCCCTTGGGTATACACTCTTGGCTGCATCTTCCTCGTCTGCGGGGTTGAGAATGCTCAGGAGAACAGCATCCACTTCCTCGTATCTGCAGTTGGGCACCAATAAGCGCAGTGTTTCACGCCACGAATCCGACACGGCAAACTCACGACTTGGGCGATCAGCATCTCGAGGATCGACGCCCGATGGAGCAGCAAGAAGGGCTACCTGTTCTGCCAACGTTTTTGATTCGCTTTGATCTTTGTACAGCCCTTCCAAGAGAGCTCGGGATGCCAGATATTCCTGGAAGGTGAGATGGCGAAACTCCCAAACAGACTGTTCTTGGAGATCTTTTGATTGCCAAATACTTCCAGATCGCATTAGGAGGCTAGAGCGAGCTTCCAACAGATCCATGAACTTTTCTGGGTCATGACGTTTAACATCTCGCAGATTTGGATAGTTCCGACGGAATTGCTCTAGAAGATCGAGAACGTTATCCCCCGTCAGGCTTTGGACGCCTCGTTGACACATGTGATAGGCCAGATAGGCAATTTGTGGCAAGGCTTCTTTCTTTTTTATCGCCTGGTATGACTCATTCCATCTCAGCAAGACTTCGACAGCCTCATCATAGAGTTCGGCGCGATCCGTTGGAAGCTTGCCCAAGGTGCGCCGCACCAGTGCCAATGTGGTGAGAAGCATTGGATTTCCGGTCATCCGCTCGATGCGATCATTAGAATGCAGAGCTCTAATCAACTCCTGAACATGTTTAGTCTTGGCCGAGCTGGTTTGATGCGACTCAGTAACATCCACCCACCGCCTCGCGAACTGGTCTTTATCTTCTAATTGCAGATCACTAATAACGCCATGCGCAAATCCCGATCGCATGCGATAGGGCATATCTCGATAACCGACAATGCGTGATGTCACGAGGATGGGAGCATCGGGGTAACGAGCGGCTGTACATTCCAATTCCCTGCAGAACTTGACGCGCACCTCCTGATCTGTGATCTCGTCCAACCCATCCACCAGCAGCAGGACTTCGCCCTTGCCAATCCGATCGAGGATGACTGCATGCATCACCTTGGCGTCCTCTGGGCGAAGCTCTGTCTTGCTGAGGTGCATTGACAGAACCTCCGAGAAAGAGCGACAAAGATCAGCGGCGCCAATGTCACGGCAGCGGATCAATACAGGAATCCAGTCCCTGCACGGAAGCGTTTGGACATCGGGAATCTGTTCAGCAGCAGGATCGCCTTTATGACGCAGCAAGTAGGTTGTTGCCAACCAGCGCAACATGGTGGTCTTGCCAGCGCCGGGATCTCCAAGCACAACAAGATGGCTGGAAGAGTCCAGGCGCTCGCCAATTGCCACGGACCCGCCCTGATCGTTCGACTGGGATAAGGCGGCATGTGATAGACGACCCGCTTCGCGCAGACGACGGTCCTGTCTTTGGGCTTCCAATTGACTCAGCATTGCTTCGTCTTCACCATCCGAGGAAGCAGCCTCAAAAGCAATACGCAGGGGCATATAGAGCTGACGCATAAGCAGCTGTTGAGTGACTAACTTGACATCAGTTTTAGCTAGCGACGTCAGGTCAATGATGTCCCAGGCGGACAATGCTTTTTGACAATAGATATCAAGTGCTTCTTCTTGCCTTTTTTTTGGATATATTCCTGCAGCCGCTTCATTTAATCGCATCTGTTCCACTTGTCTTTCACGCAGGTATTGAAGGCTAAGATTCATGCGCCAAAAAGCAAGCGTAGCGTCCGCAAAAATGGCTTTATCCATTGCTGAAAAGAAATGATTGCGAAGAAAATCCAGCTGCTCATTACTGACACCCGCTGGCTGAAGCAACGCTTCCATCTTCCTTAGCAGGCGCTCTTTTACCTCGTCGCCCTCCTTAATCTCCCCAGCTTGCAACCATTCTGCGAAATCCTGATGAAAGGTCGGATCATACAGAAGAGGGATTAATCGTTTCTGAGCTGGAGAAGTCCAAAGCAGATTTAGCTTATCTGCAAGTTGGATGCAGACCAAGCGGACGTCCTCAGGAAATGGCCGATACGCTTTGATCGCTTCACGATCCAGCTTCTCTTTGTTTAATTGTGCAGAGATTTTCTCCTTTTGCGCTCTGAGGATGACATCCGAATGTTGGTTTACAACCAAACCAACAAAATAGCTAAGAATCGTAGATAAAATAAGTTCCATGCGTCAGCGGCTCACGTCACACGGAAGAACAGGCATGCGAGGAAGCGACCTGCAACGCGCCTGGCCGTGAACAACATCCGCTTCAAGCATGGTTGGTCAATTCTACCTACCGGGCCTGGCCCATCAGCAGGCGCGCCGTTTTGCCAGCCGCCATGGCCTTGCCTACGAGGACGTGCTCGGCGCCGCTTACGAGGGCCTCTGCAAAGCGGTCCTGGGCGTTGATCCCGCCCTCGGCCACCGGCCCTCCAGCTCCGTGGTGCCCAAGGTGAAAGGCGAACTCCTCCACCACCTGCGCGATACGGGCTTTGCCCTGCGCATCTGCCATCGCTACCGGGAGTTGTGGATCAAGGCGCTCCGGGTGCCGGTGGGGGTGTGGGTGGATGTGCGGTTGGCTTGTGGCTCCCCGCCGGTGCCCCTGTGCCAGTTGCATTCTCAAGGGCTGGTGGAGAAGACGGCGGCAGTGGAGTGTCTTTCCGGGCGGGAGTGCTGAACCAAAGGCAACACGCCAAAGCGTTGCATACACCCCGACCCACCTCGCGGCTCAGGTTTTATTTGGCGCAACCCAGCTTCTGAAG
>JBKDSZ010000018.1:0-3645 GCA_046340375.1 Cyanobacteriota bacterium
GTGCTCAGCCAACTCAGCACCCATCCCTTTGCTCTCCTGGATGCGGCCCGGGCCCGAGAGGTGGGAGAGTTTCGTCTGCGCCTCCATGGTCTGTAGCTCCTCCAATGGCCGCCTCCGCCTACGCCCGCCTGCTGCGCCAGCTCTGCGGCAGCTTCAGCAATCAAACCCAGGCGTTTGAGAACCCCCCTCTGTTCGCCCACATCCTGGTCACCTATCGCCCCCTGCCCCACCTGCGCAAAGGGTCGCTGCTTCTGGAGCAGACTTATGCCATCGATCCGGGAACGCCTTACAGGATCCGCGTGCTCAGACCCGATCTGGTGGACGGCCAGCTGGTGATCCGCAACATGGGGCTCCGGGAGGAGAAACGGTTCTGGGGGGCCACCAGGGACGCCGATCTGCGGGCCAGCCTTCAGACGGAGGACCTGCTGCCGCTACCTGGTTGCGACTATCTGGTGCGCGAGAAGGGGGAGGGATTTGTCGGCGAGGTGGAGCCAGGCTGCCGGTGTCTGATCGAGCGGAAGGGAACGACCGCCTACCTGGTGAGCCAGTTCGAGCTCTCGCCCGCTGGCATGCGCACCATTGACCGGGGCCATCACCCCGAGACCCACGAACACCTCTGGGGGTCCCTGCCCGGACCGTTTGAATTCGAGCGCACCGAGGATCACAGCGCGGAACTGCCGGATCCCTGGCTTGATTCGATCGGGGAAGAGGTCGCGCCGGGGGGAGAGGTCGCGGCGTCAACAGAAAGCTGATGCCTCCCTGGCGGCAAGCAACGCCCCTGCGACTTGGCCCTTGCGGCTGAACACAGACAATTCACCATGGCGCCACCACAAAATGTTTTGTTGCCAATCAGCAGAGAAGTTTTGATTGCGGTGGATCGTCATTTTGTGCTGGAATCCCAGCACAAGAGTGGCCTGATCAAGGGGCAAGGGGCCTGACTTCATCCGTGACTGGCTGCTTTCTCAGACACTTCACACACTCTTTTATCCTTGCAACAGTGATGAGCGCGGGTTGATCAGATCATTGACCGCCTCCCTGCAGAGACGCGTCCATGGGGATCAAGAACCGGGTGGCCCCCTCCCGCTGCTTTCTCCTTGCCGCGACCCCCGTGGCTGAGGGATGCGCCCTGGCCTCTGGTCCGGAGACGCGGGCGCGGACTGGGGACAGCTGGCGGTTCCAAGGCACAGATGTCCTGCTCGATGTCGCGGCGGTGATGCTCAGCGCAGGGGCGAGGTGAATGAAAAAAGCCAGCGGGCCATGTCCTTTCATCTGGCGAGGGACGCATCGAAGGGGTCAGCCGCCCCAGGGACATCTTCATCGAAGCGGATCTCGCCGTGCAGAGCATCGCCAGCGTCGTCCTGTCGGTGTGCGTCCTGCGAGGACGGGCGCCCCTGCGGGTGCACGGCAGAACGTTGGGGCACGGCGCGGAGAGGGAGAGGGGAAGCCGGACGCCGTTCCGCGTTTCTCAGCAAATCCTCCAGACGACCAAGACGCTTCACCGTTTCCCGCATCCGCTCCTCCAGCCCGTCCACCAGGTCGCTGTGGCGTTGCTCGGTGGCCAGGTGTCGTGCGGTCAAATCACGCTGCTGACCCGCAAGACGTTCCTCCAACTCCAGCATCCTGTACGTCAGGCTCTCGGCCACCTCAGAGAGGGTTTTCAGCTGGCCACTGAGGCGAACAGCCCATTCCAGCTCAGGAGAGTCGAGGGACATCGGCGCACGCGACAGTCGGCCGATGGTAACGAGACAAAATTCTCCTGCCAGACCCAAGCATCAGCCGCAGCCCACGGACGCTGGTGCCCCCCATCCTTGAAGGGTCAAGCACGGGCCGCAAGGAGTTTGTAACGATTCCGAACGCCGCGCCTCATCCAGCGGTGTCACCCATAGGATCCGGCTGCAGCCTGCGGCTTCAGGCCTCACGTCCAAACACCCTCCGTTCCGGCAAAAGATCCTGAGCCGGGGCACCCAGGGCCGTCCTGGAGCCGCTGCACTCTCCCCGACCCACCCAACGGCCCTCCACGCACGCCAACCATGACTCTCGCCAACGCTGCCTACTTGGGCATCGCGCGATTCGCCAACGATCGCAACAAAGAAAACTGGGCGACCAGTTCTGATGTCGACAAGGCCAATCTGATCCGTGCCGTCTACCAGCAGGTGCTGGGTCGCCAGTACGTCATGGCCAGCGAGCGTCTCGATGGGCCGGAATCCCTGTTCCGCAGGGGCTACCTGAGTGTCCGGGAATTCGTGCGTCAAGTGGCGAAAAGCAGCCTTTACAAAGATCGCTTCTTCACCAACAGCAATCCCTACCGCTTCATCGAGCTCAATTTCAAACATCTCCTCGGACGAGCTCCCCAGAATAAAGCGGAGATGCTGGAACATTTCACCATTCTGCAGGAGCACGGTTACGACGCGGAAATTGACTCCTACATCGACAGTGCGGAATATCAGAATCGTTTTGGCGAAGAGACCGTTCCCTATCTGCATGGGTGGGATTACTCCAACGGACAACAGGGTCTGCAGTTTTCCTACATGCTTCAGCTGACCCGCGGTGCGGCGGCTTCCATCAAAGGCGATCTGTCAAAGAATCAGTCTCGCCTCAACCCCGCTGTTCATGCGGAGTTGCCCTTGCCTGTGGTGAGCCCGAATGCCAAGGGCAGCACCTTCCGCCGACTGCCCAGCGATGGCGTGACCCGCCAGGGCGTGGGTGCCGGTGAAGAGGGTCGCACCTTCCGCGTGGAGATCAGTGGCTTCAACAACTATCGACTCCACAAGCGCAGCAATCGGGTGCGCTTTATTCCGTTCAACAAGCTGCTGGAATACCAACAGCAAATCCATCGTGAAGGTGGGCGGATCGCCAGCATCACGCCCGTCAACTGACCCGGCTCTCCGTTCCTCAATGCTGTTTTTCCCCGAGTCGTCATGAAGGTTTCCGCAGGCACGCGCAACACCAGCGTCAGCAATGATCGGCAGGTGACCATCCAAGTCACAGGCTTGGCCCGCAACGCGTTCGTCCGCAGTGCGGATTGCGTCATGCAGGTGCCCTACACGCGCATGAACGAGACTCTGCGTCTTGTCCATCGTCTTGGCGGCAAGGTCACCAGCGTCAGCGTCAGTGGAGCAGGCTGATCCCGCTGGGATCCGTACGCTTGTTCGCTTGGACTTGTGCGTCCGTCCCCCCTCCACCTCGGCGGTCTCCCGCCTCGTTGGGTTCCAGCGCCATTTCAGACCCGGGGGAAAGCGTCTCCCCCGGGTCTTTCTCTTGGCGGCGGCGGCCCTGCAGCGCTCCTCCTCGGCCAGCTGCGCTCCAAGCGATGACCGTTTGTTAAGCCGCTCACAGCCTGCCGCTGCTGTCGACAAGAATGTTTCTGCTGTCGTGAGTCCCTGATTTTTCAGTGCAGCGACCGCGCTTTAAGGATCCGCAACTGGAGTTGATTGAGCTCAGATTGAGGGGTTCACCTCCCATCCCAACTCAATGGCCACCAGTGCGCTGTTCCTCCTTCCCTTCCACCCACCCATTCCCGACGGAGAACGTCGAGATCAGGAGCTCTACACATGTTCGACGCCTTCACCAAGGTCGTTGCCCAGGCTGACGCCCGCGGCGAATTTCTGAATTCCGGCCAGATTGACGCTCTCTCGGCCCTCGTTG
>JBKDSZ010000019.1:0-65845 GCA_046340375.1 Cyanobacteriota bacterium
AGAGCATCGCAAAGTAGATCGAGACAAGAAGAGCAAATAAAAGGCGCAGTAGCCTTAAGATCTTCTCCGCATTCATCACAAAGAACGCCATCGTGATCACCGTTCTTGATGTTTCAACTAGCTTGGTCAGAATCCGATCAACTCCGTATTTCCGCTTTCCCATTCCGATCCTTCCCTCAATCACCGAACGCTTTCTTAAGTCTGATTTGAACAGCTCCTGCTGCTCTGGTGTGTGCATTTCGGCTGCTGCTTGCTTCTTGCGTTGGCGGCCACTGAGCCTGATGTTATTGTCTGCACAGAACTTCTTGTTGTCTGATGTCATATAGATCGAATCGGCACAGATTCTCGCTGGGTAACATCCTCGCTCTTCCTTGTATTGCATGGCACGTGCGATCAAGTCGTTGGCTTCATTGTAGTTGTCCCAGCTGATCCGATCCACATCGACAAATCCGTTATCATCAGAAATTGAGATCTTGGCCCCGAACTCAGTTTTCTTGCCGGCCTTGCCTCTCACGATCGGTCTTACATGCGGTTTCGAATGATTGACGATCCTGTCATCGATACGCCGGCTGTCATTGTCATACATATCCGACTGCCTCCGATAGATCTTACTGGCGATCAGCAGTTTGCGGTACAGCTGTGAACCAAGCGCCGAAGCACTGAGCAGCAATAGATTATGCCGTCAATTGCCCTTAGGTTACGGCTAATCTCGTTGAGCTGGTAGCGCTTCGCCTCGCGGATCTCCTCACGCTTTGGCTTCTTATTCTTGATGATAGCCAGAAATAGATTGTGAGCTTGCGTGCGATCTGGGTCATCCACTTGGCACGAGCAATATCTCCCAATGCCTTTGCAATGAAGGCAGCATCTCCGTCTGATTCCTGAATACAGGCCTCCAGATAGGCAACCATCTTTTCAGGAGTATCCAGGAACTCGGCAACGTCATAGGGTGCCGTCTTCGTCTCCATCAATCATCCTCCCTGAAGTTACGAGCAAGATCCTACGCAGTTTGAATATCTTTGGCCTGGGTGCTCTTGTCACCACCGGAGAGAAGGATGACCAGCATCGTACCCCGCTGTTGAAAATAGACTCTGTAACCAGGGCCATAGTGGATCCGCAGCTCAGACTCCTGCCCCAACGGGCCGAACATCGCCTGGATTGCCTCAGATGACGCGTTCAATCTGGGCCTGAATCAAAGCCTTGACCCTGAGGCCCCGAAGGCCTTTGAGCCAACGCGTAAACTCCTCTATACGGCGAACTGAAACCACACTGACAGTGTAGCCCCGTGGCTACGAGCAAGCAAGGGCACCGCTTGGCATTCTCAAAGTAGCGGCACGATCCTCCGAACGCTCCAGATCAGTGGCGGGCAGGAGTTTAAACGGAGCTCGGGGCCAACCCGCCCCGCCCACTGCATCTGGTTGTTCGGAGGTATCGAGATACCACACCACTTCGCAATTCTTAGCTCCCGTCGATTAATTGATCCATGGCTGCCTTGAGCTTTCGTTTCTCAATGGCAGGATCTACCATTTGAACATATTCGACCTCCGCCAAGTCGTCGCCTCTTTTGCGATTCTGGCGAGGCTCTAGAGCTTCGACAAGGATGGCTTCAAGGGCAGGAACAAGCTTGGATGAATCATAATTGTCGGGCATTGTGCCCAGGCTTCCAGAATCGGTAACAGGAACCAGGCCAAACCAAGAGAACCGATTCCATCTTGTGGC
Organism: Cyanobacteriota bacterium; assembly: GCA_046340375.1. GTDB lineage: Bacteria > Cyanobacteriota > Cyanobacteriia > PCC-6307 > Cyanobiaceae > Cyanobium. The sequence continues at coordinate 1,717 of JBKDSZ010000019.1, forward strand.
AAGCCTGTCTACAGTATGCTCAAATAGACGCAGACCAAGTGCCCGATCCGTTACTCGACCCACATAGATCACTTCTCGCCCATCATAAAGTAGATATATTCCACGTTGGTTATTAAAATCCACGGGTGTGGCTCCAATCTGCTGCATCCCGAGAAGTTTGGGATTTCTGCTCCATTCGACAGACTCACGTCTCCAAAACATTCCAAAAGCTGTAAAAACTGCGTATTGCTCATCTACATCATCATCTTCAACTGGAGTGTCCTGAATTGCTTGGGCAGCGCATGGGACTTGCGCATTAGCAGATGATTCTATCGGCTTAACGGCTAGCGCATATGTGCCTTTTGCCACTCGGACATAAGGTGACTTGGATCCTTCTTTCTTAATTGACTGTGTGATTTGGGCGCTCACAGTAGCCACTGGCGTCGCACCTATGTTTTCTCTAAGCCCATCAGCCAGTATTCGATCTGTAATTTCCTTATAGTGAAGAGGGCCTGTGGATCCGGCAAGAACCTTCTGGATCGCTTTCTGCCAGGTGAGTTCTGCCATGTCTACAATCCGTCATCTCTCGCAGGATCTACTGATCATAGAAGCTATTGGCGGATCCTCCGAACGCTGTATGTGCGGGTCCGGTATCCGCTCTGCTCATGCCACCGCAGCTGAGCTTGAGACGGTGAGTTGGCGCGGGACGGATCTTGCTCAGTCAAGTCGCCCCATGGCCATCCTCATCCGTTTCCACAGCGCTGGAGAGGTGGAGGGTTCAAAAATGCACCCATGTCTGCGCCCATTTCCGCCTCCCATGCCCGACCAAAAACCTATGACCCGAAAGCCAATCGGTGACAGGGTTTTTCAAATGGAGCCAAGCGGACTCGAACCGCTGACCCCCTGCATGCCATGCAGGTGCTCTACCAGCTGAGCTATGGCCCCATGAACGTGGCTAGCGTTGCTTGCCACTCGTTCAGCTTACACCCTCGGGGGGGGGAGAACCCCCTTGGGCGGAGTCAGACCTCGCGCCAGACGGCCACCAGGCGCCCCTGGATCGTGACCTGGTCGGCAGGGACGACCAGGGGCTCATAGGCCGGATTGGCCGCTTCCAGGCGGACCTTCTTTCCCTGGCGGTGGAAATGCTTCAAGGTGGTGCCGCTGCCCGCCACCAGGGCGCTGACAATCGTGCCCTCCCGCAGCCGGCGGGGGTCGTTCACCGGCTCCAGCAACACCACGTCTCCATCGGCGATGTGGGCGTCCACCATCGAATCGCCATTGACGGTGAGGGCGAAGAGGCCGCGGGTTTCCAGCAGGGGAGTCAGATCCAGCCGCTCCCGCGTGTCCTGAAAGGCTTCGATCAGTCCACCGGCGGCCACCGCTCCCATCACAGGTATGCCCGCCAGGCTTCCATCGCCGAGGAGTTGCAGGGTGCGGGCCTGACCTTCCTGCCAGGTGAGCCAGCCCTTTTGCTGCAGATGGCGCAGGCGGCTTTGGATCGGCGCGGGCGACCGCAGGCCCATGGCTTCCATCATCTGCCGAATGGAGGGACTGTGCCGGCGCGTGCGAATGTAGTCATTGAGCCAGTCGTACAGCTCCTGCTGGGCGGGGGTGAGGTCTTCAGGCACGGACAAGGGGCGAGGAGGGCTTGGTACATGTGTACCGCCAAATGACGCGTTTGTCCAGTGTTTGGATCAAAGTCCGCCGAGAAGTGTGGCCAGGAGGGCCTGCTGCACATGCAGGCGATTCTCCGCCTGATTGAACACCTGACTGGCGGCTCCTTCGATGACGCCCGCGCTGATCTCCTCGCCCCGATGGGCCGGCAGGCAGTGCAGCACGATCGCTCGGCTGTCCGCCTCCGACAGCAGGGCCTCGTCCAGGCACCAGCCCCGGAACGCCTCCTCTCGCCGGCTCTGTTCCTCCTCCTGTCCCATGGACGCCCAGACGTCGGTGTAGAGCTCATGGTCGCCCCGCACCGCAGCCAGCGGCTCATGCACCACCTCGATCCTGCAGCCCCCCCGCGCCAGAAGGCGCGCCTGCTCCAGCACCGACGGCTCAGGAGCAAATCCCTTCGGGCATCCGATCCGCACGTTCACCCCGAGCAGGGCGCCGCAGAGCATCAGCGAGTGGGCCACGTTGTTGCTGTCGCCCACGTAGGCCAGCGTCAGTCCCTTCAACCGATCGAGATGCAGGGTCCCGTCCTCTCCTAGAGCGAAGGACTCCGCCATCGTCAGGTAGTCAGCCAGGGCCTGGCAGGGATGCTCCAGGTCGGTCAGGGCATTGATCACCGGGATCGAGGCCCAGTGGGCGTAGTCCTCCAGCTCACTCTGGCCGAACGTTCGGATCGCCAACGCGTCCAGGTAGCGGCTCAGCACCCTCGCCGTGTCCGCCAGCGGCTCACCGCGCCCGAGCTGGGTGACCGAGGGATCGAGATCGATCGTCTGACCGCCGAGCCGCGCCATGGCCACCGTGAAGCTCACCCGCGTGCGTGTCGAAGCCTTGGTGAAAATCAGACCGAGCGTCCGGCCGGCCAGGTCGATGCGGCGGCACCCCGCCTTGAGATCAGACGCCAGCTGCAGCAGCGCCCGGGTCTGGGTGCTGTCGAGATCAGCGCAGGAAAGGTAATCCCGCCCCCCCAAATCCGCCAGGCCGTGAGGATTGCTGCCGGCAGCCATCGAATCAAGCCAAAGAACCCTTATGCGGGATCGGGGGGGCTGACGTCAAGGGGGCAGCGGGGAAGACGGGCTGTCTCGCGGCTCATGGCAGGGAGGCCAGCAGGCGCTGCCATTGCGGATCCTCGTTCCAACGATGCTCCGGGATGTTGACGCGATTCTCCTGCTGGTGAGGATTGGCTCTGTAGTTTGGGTTGTCAAATAGGAGATGAATTCTGGCGGAATCGCCAATAAATAGCTTGTGCGCATACTGAATGGCACCGGAACCAAGCAGCACTTCACTGGCATGAGACAGCAGATAAATGACCTCGAACAATGCCATCTTCTCCGGATCAATGATGAACCAGGATCGTTGGCTAAGTTCAGCCTGCACCCAGGTTGGCATCATGCCGAGCCTGCGGGCGGAGGTGTGGGATTCCTGCTTGCACAGCACAAACCGACCTGCACAGTTATGAATGATGGAATCAAGAGCGGCCTGATAGATGGGATTACTGTTGATTTGGCGTTTAAGATGTTCCGTAAGCGGCCTCACCATTTCAATATCATATTCCAGATTGAAAAAGCAATTTGGGGGGAGGATCAGGGAGGTAAAGTTGTAGGCCACCCCAGGCTGCATATCGAAGATCCTGTTCTGCGGCACGAAGGATCTCAGCACGGCATCAATGTTGACAGATTTGCTCAAGCTGGCACAACTGACCGCCACTCCAAGATCCTCCGTTCTCAGGCCAAGTCGATCGGCATTCTGAAGAGTTTTTTGATAAGCAAGAAGGGTGAACAAGGTCACGGAGAGATCGTGGCCAATGTTCCAACCATGATAGACAGGGCTCAGATAAACAAGCGGCTGGTCAACGACGGTGAAGCGAGACGGCAGCTGCAGCAGGGTGTAGCACTCATCAAGCCGCCTCCAGTAGATATCATCAGGCTTCGGCATGCCGTGGATGGTGAGCCACCAATCAATGAAACCGTTGCAGCTCGCGGAGATCTTCCCCGTCTCTTCCTCGAGCACCAGGCAAGGCGCAGGAACATGGATGTTGCGATAGTCGTTGAGCAGTTCAAGTGCCTGACAGCGACGAGGCAGCGGCTGCCACTGCGCCATGGGCTCGGAGCGCAGAAATTTAGCCGTTGTCAGTGTGGAAATGCTCATGTTGCCTGGGATCGGCTGTGGGCTTGAGGCACGCCGCGAGCCAGAGAAAAGATCTGCCTGGCTGTGCTTCGTTTCGCGCCAGCAGTTTAGACCTGGCAGCGCGAGTGGGCCCTGGCGCCTCAGCGGGCCGGACCCTTGGGCCAAAGCCTTGCAGAAAGAGCGAGCTCTGTCTTGAGCCGCAGTCTGCTTCGTGCTTGAGGAGGAAGGCTACGGCAGACGCATACACAGCAACATCCCCAGCGAGAGAGTCAGATCTTTGCAAAGAGTATCCACACCTAATCCCAGCCTTCTGAATGGGAGACTGGGAGTGGTTGATCCCGCATCGAGGTTGCCGATACAGGACGAATGAAGATCAGGTCCGTGCGTTGACGGGGAAAATCCGCATGCGCAGCCGGGCAGGGCTGGCTGACCGCAGCCAGCGGCGTCACAGGTGGGGGAGCCGCAGTTCCCCGGCTGGCGACGTCCTCGCCTTCGCCGAGGCATCCGCCCCGGCCCGCCAGCACCACGAGGATCGACTGATGGGCGGGACGGTGGCATTCGTTGGTGGCACGCCCGAGACGGTATGCACAAGCCGGGGAACCATCTCCTCCTGCTCGCTGATGGGGAGCCGTCGCAGCTGGGCATTCACTGCCGAGGAACGGATCGCTGCTGCCGACGTGAGTTGGGCAGCACCTGGAGCTGGCGGATGTCCGCCAGGAGCGTTGCAAAACTCATTGATGGTGGCTGGAATCTGCCGTCACTGCGACGGCTGCGGGGGGCATCACGCTCGTGGCCAGGAGGGCCTTGAGTTCATCGCCTTCGATCACCTCCTTCTCCAGAATTTCCTTGGAGATGGATTCCATCAACTCCCGGTTGTGGCGCAGGATCGTGAGGGCCCGCTCATGGCCGCGGTCCACAAGGCCGCGCACCTCCCGGTCGATCGCTTCGGCGGTGGCGTCACTCACGGCCCGGCGAGGGTTGCTGGCACCGCCGAGGAAGCGACTGCCGCCCTGCTTGTCGTAGGCCAGGGGGCCGAGGGTGTCGCTCATGCCGTAAGTGCCCACCATTTGCTCGGCGATGTCGGTGGCGCGCTGCAGATCGTTCGCCGCGCCCGTGGTCACCTCCCCGAAGACCAGCTCCTCGGCGCTGCGCCCCCCCAGCAGGGTGGCGATCTGGCCTTCCAGATCGTCTTTGGAATTCAAGAAGCGCTCCTCGGTCGGAAGTTGCAGGGTGTAGCCAAGGGCGGCCATGCCCCGGGGAACGATGGATATCTTCGCCACTTTGCTGCCGCCGGGCATCAGGTGCCCGACGATCGCATGTCCCACTTCGTGATAAGCCACCACCTTCTTCTCATCGGGCTGGAGCACACGGCTCTTCTTCTCCAGGCCTGCCACCACCCGTTCGATGGCCTCATTGAGATCCGCTTGCTCCACGCTCGTTCGATAGGCTCGGGCGGCGAGCAAAGCTGCCTCGTTGACGAGGTTGGCGAGATCAGCGCCAGCGAAACCACTGGTGGCCTGGGCAATGCGATCGAGATCCACATCCGCAGACAACTTCACTTTCTTAGCATAAATATCAAGAATTGTAAGACGCCCGGAGAGATCGGGCCGGTCCACCAGCACCTGCCTGTCGAAGCGACCGGGGCGCAGGAGGGCGGGATCCAGGGTTTCCGGCTGGTTGGTGGCCGCCAGGACAATCACCGGCTTGTCCTTGGCCGTGAAGCCATCCATTTCGGTGAGCAGCTGGTTGAGGGTCTGCTCCCGTTCGTCGTTGCCGCCGACAACGCCCATCGAGCCAGCGCGGCTCTTGCCGATGGCATCGAGTTCATCAATGAAGATGATGCAGGGCGCCTTTTTCTTCGCCTCCTCAAACAGATCGCGCACCCGGGCCGCGCCGGCACCCACGAACAGCTCCACGAATTCCGAACCGGAAATGATGAAGAAGGGCACGCTGGCCTCGCCGGCCACAGCCTTGGACAGCAGGGTCTTGCCCGTGCCAGGAGGACCCACCAGCAGGACGCCCTTGGGAATGCGGGCGCCGATGGCGAGATAGCGCTCAGGCGTTTTCAGGAAATCCACGATCTCCGTCAGCTCCGCCTTGGCCTCATCCACCCCGGCCACATCAGCAAAGGTGACGCGGGATTCCTCATCGGGCACGTAGACCTTCGCCTTGCTCTTGGTGAAGCTGAGGGCTCCCTGAGCGCCGCCCATCTGCCGGCGGGCGAAGAACTGCAACACCAGGATGAAGATCAGCGGCGGCACCACCCAACTCAGCAGGGTGGTGAAGAAATTGGGCTTGGCGGGCGGCGCCGCAGCGAATTCCACCCCGTGCTTCTCCAGTCGCTGGGGCAGCTCCATGTCAAAGATCGGTGTCGTCGCCAGCACCGTGGGCGCCCCCTCCACAGGAGGCGCCTTGAGCTCATAGCGGATCTGGTCTGCGGTGATGTAGGCCCGCTGGACGTTGTCGGCGTCCACCTGACCGATGAAGAGCGAATAGGGGACGCGCGGCACCTGGCTGACGGGATTGGTCAGCACATTGCTGAGCAGAAACAGCGCTCCAAGACCGATCAGGAGCAAATTGATCAGGCCGAAACGCCGCGACGGGCGGTTGTCATCCTGGCGAAGGGCCATGCGGCGGTGGTCACGGGATGGGACCAAGCTAGGCAACACCGCTTCCGCCCGCTCTTCCCTGCGGGCAGGAGAACCGAACGCCCCTCCCCGCGATGTGCGGCCGCTACTCCCTCACCACGCCGATCGATCAGCTCCTGGGGCGCCTGAAGGGCCCCCTCCCTCCCGGCCTGGTGGAGCACTATCTGCCCCGCCCCCAGGTTCGCCCCGGGGAACCGCTCCTTCTTCAGCGGCAGGAGCACGGCCGGCTGGAGGTGGGCCTGGCCCTCTGGGGCCTGCTGCCGGCATGGAGCCAGGACCCCCTGGGGAGGCGGCGGCCGATCAATGCCCGCGCCGAAACCGTGGCGGAGAAGGCCTCCTTCCGCGGTCCCTGGCGCCACCGCCGCGCCCTGGTGCCGGCCGATGGCTTCTACGAATGGCAGAACCGCACCGATCCGGCGACGGGCCGCCCCTGGAAGCAACCCTGGTTGTTCCGCCATCGCGGCCGGGAACCCTTCTGGCTGGCAGGCCTCTGGGACCGGTGGGTGGGTCCGGATGGCAGCGAGGTGGAAACCTGCTGCCTGCTCACCTGCGCCCCCAACCTCCTGCTGGCGCGGGTGCATGACCGCATGCCGGTGGTGATCCCCACCGGGTTGGAGGAACCTTGGCTGGAACCCCGCGATGGCCCGGGCCTGCGGGCCCTGGAGCCCCTGCTCCAGCCCTGGGATCCGGCGGGCTGGGAAGCGGTGCGCCTGGAGCCGGGCAGCCTGCGGCCCCTGCTAGACCAAAACCATCCGCCAGGTGCAATCGGTGAGCCTTGAGCAGCTCGATGCCTTTCTCGACCACAGCCGCCAGCGGCCGGAGCTGCGGGACCAGTTGCACGCCGGGGTGGATCTGGAGCGTTTTCTCGCCCTGGCCCGGGGGGCGGGCTTTGCCTTGGAGGAGGCGGACGTGATCGCCGCCCAGCGCCGGGCCGAAGACCAGCTCAGTGATGGCGAACTGCAGCGGCGCGCGGGGGAGGAAGCGCGGCGCCTGCGCCACTTCATCCCGGGTTGAGCCGGCCATGGTTGCTTCCCCGGATCCCGCCGCCTCCAGCTCCCCCCCCTGGCGCCTGGCCGATGGTCGAGAGCGGGTGGCCGCCTACCCGCGTCCTCCGGCGCTGGTGCCCGATGGGCGGCTGATCCGCGTGGAGGTCTTCGGCCGGGTGCTGGCGGAAACCCGCCATTCCCTTCGGGTGCTGGAGACCTTCCACCCGCCCACCTTCTATCTCCCGCCAGAGGCCTTCGACGCCTCCATGCTCCGGCCGGCGGCGGGCCGAAGTTTCTGCGAGTGGAAAGGGGTGGCCCGCTACAGCGATGTCGTGGCGCCCGACGGACGGGTGCTGGAGCGGGTGGCGTGGCACTACCCGGACCCTGCGGCGGCTTTTGCCCCCCTGGCCGGTTGGCTCGCCCTCCACGCGGGGCCGATGGAGGGGTGCTGGGTGGGGGGCGAGCGCGTGGTGCCCCAACGGGGGGGCTTCTACGGGGGCTGGATCACCCCTGAGCTGGAAGGGCCCTTCAAGGGGGATCCAGCCCATCCGGAGCTGATCTGAGCCCCCTCAGGGATGGCGGACGCGGGCTGATTCCCGCCTCAGGGCTTGGAGGCCAGCCGCCCCCCATGGCGAGCCAGGTGATCCGTCAGCTCCAGCAACAGCTCCTGGCGCAGGGCATGAAAGGCGTCCGCGTCCGTGCCCAGGCCACACTCCAGCCGCAGCAGCAGGGCGCCATCGGCGGCGCCGCTGAAGCCCACGCGCCGCGGCAGGTCGGCCCGCACCAGCGGATGGGTCTCCAGCCGCTCCCGCAGGACCGCGGCCATCGCCTCCGCTTCGCTCCGACCGGCCACCACCACCGGCACCTCCATCACGAGCCGGCGATGGGGGCGCCGGCTGCCATTCAGCACCGCCGACTGGGTGAAGAGTCCATTGGGCAAATAGAGCAATTCCCCGTCCGCCGTGCGCAGCTCGCTGCTGAACAGCCCGATCGACTGCACCGTTCCCCCCAGCCGCTGCACGGGCAGCTCGATCTGATCGCCCACGGCGAAGGGGCGATTGACGTACAGCATCACGCCGCTGAGGAGGTTCTCCACCAGGGTGCGGGCCCCGAAGCCCAGGGCGGCCGCGCCGAGGCCGCTGGCGGTGAGGAGCACCGCAGCGGACACGCCCAGGAGCTTGAGCGCCGCCAGGCCGCCCAAAAGAGCCACCAGCCCCGTGACGGTCTTGTCGATCAAATCGAGGACGGAGGCCCGCTCCCGCTCACCGCGGCCCGGCCACCAGTCGTCCTCCCGGACCAGCCGGAGCAGGAGCGTGGTCTTCAGCCGCAGCAGGGTCCACATCACCCCGAGGGTGAGCAGAGCGTCCCGCACGCCCGCCGGATCGCTCGGCAGATCCCAGCCCATGGCCTCCAGCCGCCCCTGCAACCAGCCCGTCCAGCCGGCCACCAGGAGGGTGAGCGCCAGGCTGAGGCGAGCGCGGCGCAGCAGCTGGGCGCCAAGGGAGCCCTTCGGCAGCTGGGAGGCCAAGAGATCCAGTCCCACCCAGGCCGCCGCCGCCAGCAGCGGCGTGGAGAGGGGGACGGGAAGCTGCAGGGGGCCGTCGAGGAGCCTCATCAGGGTCGGGGAGAGGCGGGCGGCTCGCCCAGCGCGGCGCTCCAGAGGAGGTCACCCCCCAGCCAGGCCAGGGTCGGAGCCGTCAGGGGCCAGGTTTCTGCCAGGCTGCGGGCCTCCAGGAGGCCCAGGGGCGTGCGGACCGGGTGGCCGCCCAACAGGCGCGGGGCGATCACCGCCGCCACCTCCTGAACGCACCCCTCCTGAACCGCGGCGGCCGCCAGGCTGGGCCCGCATTCCCAGAGCACCTGGTTGCAGCCCCGCGCCGCCAGGGCCTCCAGGAGGGAGCGGGGAGCGCAGCGCTCCAGGGGGAGCCGGGGCACGCCGAGGCCATCCAGGCGCTGGCAGGCCGCCGAGTCGGCCTCCGGCCCATGGGCCACGAGAACGGGCGCCACCTCCCGCCGCCAGAGCCGGGCGTCGGGGGGCAGGTCGAGGGTGCGGCTGAGCACCACCCGCAGGGGTTCCGGATCGCGCTTTCCCCGGCTGGTGAGCAGGGGGTCGTCGGCCCGCACGGTGCCGCCCCCCACGATCACCGCATCACAGCGGGCCCGCAACCCATGGACCCAGTCGCGGGCGGGGGGGGCGCTGATCCACTGGCTCACGCCGTTGGGCAGCGCCGTGCGGCCATCCAGGCTCATGGCCCACTTGAACACCCCCAGGGGCCGGCCCTGACGGCAGCGGTGAAGGAAGGCCCGGTTCTGGACCGCCGCCGCCGCCCGCCCCACACCCTCCACCACCTCCAGCCCCGCCGCCCGCAGCCGGGCCAGGCCTTGCCCCCCCACCCGCAGATCGGGATCGGTGAGGGCCACCACCACCCGCGCCAGCCCCGCCGCGATCACCGCGTCGCAGCAGGGGGGCGTGCGGCCGTGGTGGCAGCAGGGCTCCAGGGTCACCACCAGGGTGCCGCCCCGGGCCCGTTCGCCCGCCTGCCGCAGGGCGCCCACCTCCGCATGGGGTTCCCCGGCCCGGGCATGGAAGCCCTCCCCCACCAGCCGTCCGCCGGGATCCAGCACCACGGCGCCCACCAGGGGGTTGGGGCTGGTGCGGCCCTCGCCAAGGCGGGCCAGCTCCAGCGCCCGCTCCATCCACCCGGTCCAGGCTGTGGCCCCGGCACCACGCGGCGGGTCGCATCGGTCCGCCGTCAAGGCGCGACCTCCTCCCGCCAATCCGGCAACCGCCGCCATTCCGCCACCACATAGGGCGGCACGGGCAGTTCCGTGAACACGCCAGGCAGTTCGAGGCGCAGGGGACGATTGTTGGTCAGATCCGCCAGGAGGGGGGCCAGGTCGAATTCCGCCGCCGCGTCACGGCCATCGTTCACAAGCTTGGGGCTCGCCAGGGTGATGTCCGCCAACTCCCAGAGCCGGCGGCCGCCCGTCACCAGGAGGGGGGTGGGGTGATCCAGCCGCACCCGTCCCGGATAGCCCACAACCCGCAGTCGCAACGCCCCCCCCACCGGCCCCTCCCGATAGGCCACCACCTGCCAGCTGCGGTAGTCGAGATCCCGAAGGGTTTCCAGGCTGCGCACCACCCCCGTGGCCGTGGAGGTGTCGGGGTGGGCATGGATCATGGCCGACGCCGGCGCGGGCCCCAGGGGGGCGGGCCCCACCGCCCAGAGGAGAACCACCGCCAGGGCGAGGAGGATGGGGCGGCCCAGCAAAAGCGCGCGGCCAAACAGAGGGCGCAGAGCCTGGCGCCAGGGAGGGACTTTTCCCCTGGCCGTCAGAGATGGGATTCGTGGGAGGACGGTCCCGCTGATGGAGCTCGTTGGCCGCAGCCTCGCCGGCCATCGCGGCCCTGGCAGCCTCGGCCCTGGCAGCCTCGGCCCTGGCAGCTTCGGCCCTGGCGATGACAACCCTGGCAACAATGGACTGCGCAAAGACGTCCCGGGCAAAGCAGAGACTGTGCCACAGGGAGCCTGGCACCGGCGGGCCAGGCCCCCCTGTCCCCATGGCCGCCCCCTTCAGACCTGTCGCCCCCTTCAGACCTGTCGCCCCGCCCCCGGAATGGGCTCCCAGCCGGTGTGGGTCGCCCAGAGGGCCCAGATCGCCATGGGGCGCAGATAGTGGCAGGCGCGGAAGGTGCGCGCGGCGGTGATGGCTTCGGGGGTGCGGAACTGCAGCCCGCCGCTGTAGACCTGCTCCACCACGGCAGCGGTGATCGCCAGGGCTGTCGCGGTGTCACCCATCAGGCGGTAATAGGCGGCCAGGCCGAAGTTGATGCCGGTCCACACCTCCAGGGGGTGGGTGCCGTTGGGATCCAGTGGGGTGCCATCGCGACGCAGGCCGTTGGCCACCCCCAACCGGCCCCCCTCGAAGCCCTCAAAGCAGGCTTCCCGGATCGCCCGCAGAGCCGAATGGGCCCGCTCATCCGCCACCACCGGCGGCAGCCCCAGCAGCCGCGCATAGAAATCGCCGCAGAGTTGATCCGCCATCACCACCGGCGTGCCGCTCTCCGCATCAATGGCGTAATACTCCCCGTTCCAGAGCAGCCGATCAAAGTTCGCCCTCGATTGCCCCAGCCAGAGACCGAACTCCCGCTGCTCCTCCGTCGTCTCCAGCCCCAGCTCGAGCTGCAGCCGCTGCCCCATCGCCAGGGCCGCCTCCAGCGCCGCGATCCAGAGGGCGCCGCAGTAGGCGCTCACCCCCTTCAGGGGCCAGTCGTCAAAGGTCTGATCCGGGGCGCCACCGTTGTCGGGCAGGCCGTCCTGATTGGCGTCAAAGTCCTTCAGATACCGCAGGGCCCGCACCGCCGCCGGCCAGCACTGGGCCAGGAAGGTGATGTCCTCGCCGCTGGGCGCGAGCTGGAACGTGCGCCACACCTGCAGCACGAAATCGCTTGGCAGATCCTTCCAGAGATTGCAATCCTGGTAGGCCGTGTAGTTGGTGGCGTCAAAAGGCCGCTCGTTGGGGGCCCCCAGGTCGTGGGGCGTGGCGCCGGCCACCTTGCGCGGCGCCTCCACCCGTCCCTTGCCCTGGGTGAAATACCAGCCGATCGGCCGCGGCGTGGGGTCAGCGGCGGGGATGGCCCGGGCGAAAGCGCGCAACACCGCCTTGTCGAGTTCGGGCCAGAGCTGCAGCAAGGCGAAGGAGCCGTAGAGCCGCACATCCAGGCTTTCGTACCAGGCGTAATCCAGGCATTCCAAGACGCCGAAGCGGCCTACGGGATCCTCGGGGGTGGCGGCGGTCCAGAGCGTGCCGCCGCTCACCAGGTCGTAGAGCTCATTGCAGAGGGCCATCCGCAGCGCCTCCGGCAGGTCCTTCCGCCCCAGCACGGGCGCCTGCCAGGCCGCGATCGCGTCCCGCCAGCTCCGCCAATCGCGCAGCGCCTCCGCTGCGATCGCCACAGATTGATCTCCCGTGGCGCCGAAGACGTCGGTGTAGCGGCGCAGGGCCTGGCAGCCCGTGGCGAAGGCCGTCACTGGCAGATCCCAGGCCAGCACCACCGGAATCTCCACGCTCTGGCCCGGCTCCAGGCGGCAGCGCACAGCCAGGGCGGCGCTGGCCGGATCGTCACGCCCGCTGCGGCGATCATTGGCGCTCTCCGGCACGGCGCCCTCCCGCGCGAAGGGCGCCCAGATCTCCTCCCCGCTCCCGGCAGGGTTCCAACGGGCGCAGCGAAAAATCTCGACCCTCGCGTCAGCGACGGCCCCCTCCTCCGGCACCGCCAGGCACCACTGCCCATCCCCCTCCGCCGGCGCCACCCCCGGGGCGCGCTCGGCGCCTTCCAGCACCACGCCTTTGAGGCCGGGCTGATCCACCAACCGTTGGCGCTGGCCCTCCGTGCGACCGATGGCGGGCGCGTAGGTGTGCTCTGGACTGCCGTCATCCCGGAAATGCACCGTCGCGGAGGGATCGGTGTTGGTGAACCAGCCACAGGTGTTGCGCCAGCTGGTCAGCAGCGACACGGTGAGCGGAGCGGCGGTGGGATTGCGCAGGGTCCAGACGAACACCGCCACCGGATAGCTGCTGCGCTCGTAGTCGCCGGGGAGGATGGGGCTGAAGGCCTCGCCGCTTGCCTCCGCCGCAAACACGCCAGTGATCTGGGTGCGGCTGAGGGGAAAGCGGGCGGAATAGGTGCCGCTGCCCGCCGGCAACCACTGCCAGGCCGCCAGGGGGGCTTCCGCCCCCGGGCGGCTGTCGTCCCGCGTCGGCGCTGTGGCCAACGCCCGGGCCTGGCTCCCCGTCTCGTTCGCCTCAAACAGGGCGAACTGGCAATCGGGCACCACCCCGAACCAGTGCTCCCCCCCGTCGAGGTGCCACAGATTGAAGGTCCCGTCCGGTGCCCGGCCGATGCAGCCCGCCCCGAGCCCCCCCAGGGGCATGCCGTGGTTGGGCCCATCATCCAGATTGCTCGCGTAGCGCACGGTGTAAGGGTTGTCCCAACCACCGCCCAGGGGATGACGCCAGCTGGCCGGGAGCGAAGCCGAAGCCGCAGCAGACGGGCTGGAGAACCGACTCGGGCGAGGCAGGCCGAAGGGCATGGCCTTGGATGACAGTCCGGCTCAGCATGTCAGATCCGGGGGTTTGACCCCTCTCCTCCAGGGCCATGGCGCCGGCGGAACTCCACTTTCGGCCACCTAAGCTTTCCAACCACGGTTGGGTCAGGCTCAAGTGCTGAATCACGCGGATGAAGCGAAAGCTTTGTCCCACCATTCCCCCGCCTACAGACCAGAGATTGATGGCCTGAGAGCTGTGGCTGTGCTGGCGGTTCTCATCACGCACATCCATCCCCCCGGGTTGCCGGGAGGCTTTCTAGGCGTGGATCTCTTTTTTGTGATCTCGGGCTACGTGGTCACAGCATCAATCGCTCGTCGCCAGGAGACCAATGTCAAGACAATGCTGGCTGGTTTTTACACCAGACGCTTTCGACGTTTGCTTCCAGCCTTGCTCTTGATGGTGGCGGTCACCTCCATCCTCTTCAGTGCTTTTGTCTCCCGCGCGGATGACATCCACAGCCAGTCCATACGCACAGGATTGGCAGCTCTTTTCGGTGTTTCCAATTTTTATCTGCTGAAACAGGGAAGTAATTATTTTGATTTTGGCACCCAATACAATCCCTTTCTGCACACATGGTCCCTGGGCGTCGAAGAACAGTTTTACCTGATCTGGCCACTTCTCGTGCTCCTCTCCGGAGTGGGTTTCAAAGGCAGCACCAAGCGATCCCTCTTCGCGCTGTTGTTCTCGACCATCGTTTTAGCGACTCTTTCCCTGGCCTTTTACGTCTATCTATCAACCCATGCTGCGTTGTCTGCGGCCTTTTATCTCATGCCGGCAAGGTTTTGGGAGCTTTCGGCTGGCGCGATTGTCTTCCTGGCTCAACGATGTCTGTCCAGCGCGTCTCCCCAAAGACAAGCCCGGGGCTTCCAATCCCTCCTCCAATGGGGATCGATCGCCGTCCTTCTGGCGGGATTCCTTTTTGCCTCAGAGCCAGCCACGCTCTTCAAGCCAGTCTTTGTCGCCGCCACGGCCGGCTTGCTGGCTGGACTCCGCGGCCAGAGTGCAGCCGGCCGTCTCCTGAGCCAGCCTCCCCTGCTCGCCCTGGGGATCTCCTCCTATTCCCTGTATCTCTGGCATTGGCCCTTGATTGTTCTGCTCCGCTGGACCCTGGGCCTCCACGCCCAGACCCTCATCCCCCTCCTCGCCGCCATCGCCCTGGCCACGACACTCTCGTTTGGCGTGGAAACAAGATTCCGCTTTGGCTCCAGCGGCAGCAGAGGGCTTCAACGCCCCTTGCTCCTCTATCCCCTGGCCTCCTTCCTGACGGCTGGTTTTATTTACGCTTCAACAACACTCCTATCGGAAAAGCTCTATCTTGGCAAGCCTTCCATGGATCCCCAGAACTTTTCCATGCGCCGCTCCGTGCGCGGGACGGGCATCAGCACCCATCGCTGCTTCCTCGAGCCGACCGCACCAGCCATGGCAAGTCAAGGGTCGCTGGACTGCCTGGCCCGGACGAGACGACAACGGCCGACCATCTTTCTCGAAGGGGACAGCATTTCACATTCCATGCTTCCTTTACTGGAATCCCTCCATGCCTCCGGGGAATACAACGTCAGCTTCTTTGGCCGCGGTGGTTGTGCCATGCCCTATTTTGAACCGTGGGCCGGCGATCGACACCTTCTGCCGCGCTACCAGAGCTGCCGACAACATGCGCAACTCAGGCAAAACTTTATCCGCTCCCACATCCTCCCGGGAGATCGCTTGCTGCTGGTGACGAACACCTACGTGCTGGGGCCAGCCTCCGAAGCCGCCTATGCGGCGGCCCTCTCCAAACTGGCCGAAACGCTCCAACGCAAACGGGCTGAACTGATCCTGTTCACCCCCCTGCCCGCTTTCGACAAGCGGGCGGAGATCAAGGCTCCCTTGAGTCTCTGTTTCCTTGATTGGTTCCGACCGGCCGATGCGCTGTCCTCCGAGTGCCAACCGTTCAAGGTGAGCAGAGAAACGTTGCTGAAGAGCAATCAATCCGTGCGCAGTCTCCAGCTTCGCTTGAAACAACAGCACAGCAACATTCACATCTTTGATCCCTTCCCCATCCTCTGTCCCGCCAGCTGGACGTCCTGCTCCACCCATGATCAGGGCGTGATGCTCTTCAACGATGGCATCCACCTCACCGACGCGGGAGCCAGAAGACTGGCGCCCGCCTTCCAGGCTTTTCTCCAGGGACGCGACTGATCACCCTCCATCCCTGTCTGTGCCCCTGAGGCACTGCTCCACCACCTCCGCCGTGTTGGCAGAGAGGGCAGCGGCCGCCAACCGCTCCAGCGCCGCGCCCATTTGGTCGCGGCGCCGCGGGCCAAAGCTGCACCAGCGGCTGAACACCTTTGCGAGCCGGGAGGCCGTGATCGGGTTGCGCTGATCCAGCTCGGCGATCCGCTCCGCCAGAAAGTGATAGCCCGAACCATCGCTGGCGTGGAACACCGGAGCGTTGCCCGCCAATCCCCCCAACACAGCCCGAACGGCGTTCGGAGCGTTCGGATCAAAGCGCGGGTGGCGCAGCAGGGCTGCCACCCGCTCCAGTCCGTCGGGGAAGGGAGCGGAAGCCTCCAGGGCGAACCAGGAATCCAGAACCACAGGTTTGTGACGCCACCGCGCGTAGAACGCCTCCATGGCCGCTTGCCGCTCCGGCAGGGGATGGCACTGCAGGGCCCGCAGGCCAGCCCGCGCCAGCGTCATCGAGGTCCCTTCCACCGCCGCCCGGGCCGCCGCGATGCAGCCGGGATCGCCGGCCGCCACTCGCCAGGTCCAGATCGTGGCGGTGAGCTGCCTGGCCCCCGTGCCCTGGGGCCAAGGGAGGGTCCAGGCCGAAAGACAGCTCTCCATCAAGGCCCGCAGCGGCTCCACCAGGGCCTCGCCGAAGCGACGCTCCAACGCCCGCAAGGCCGCGAACAGGGCCGGGGGATCGGGTTCGCTG
This sequence comes from Cyanobacteriota bacterium, assembly GCA_046340375.1. Taxonomy (GTDB): domain Bacteria; phylum Cyanobacteriota; class Cyanobacteriia; order PCC-6307; family Cyanobiaceae; genus Cyanobium. The sequence continues at coordinate 18,153 of JBKDSZ010000019.1, forward strand.
ATCTCCTCCTCCAGTTCCGGCAGTCCCGGCAGCGACAGCAAAAGCGCCTGGCTCGCCTCCGACAGGGAGGGATCCCGCAGCAGGCGGGCGAAGGCATCCACCAGGGCCGCCTCCAGATCCCTGTCCGGCTCGCCCGTGGCCCGGCGGGCGACCGCCCGGCGGAGGAGTTGCTGGCCCGCGTCCCAGCGGGAGAAGGGATCGCTGTCGCAGGCCAGCAGGTGCACGCGCTCCCGGTTCGGTCGGCCCAGATCCACCCGCACCGGTGCCGAGAAATGACGCAACACCGAGAGGGCGGGAGGGGGATCCTGGGCGGGCAGACCCTCCAGGCGAAGCCGCTGCACCGGCCGATCGATCACCAGCAGTCGGGTGGCCTGGCCCCAGTGGACCGGCGGTGTCCGCTCCGGCAGAACTGCCGCGGGTTCGCTCTGGCCCTCGTCGGCCAGGCGGATCGGCAGCGCCTTGCCGGCCTGATCCAACAGGCCGATGGCCAACGGAATCACCAGGGGCTCCTTCGTCGGCTGCCCGGGGGTGGGGGGGGTGGCCTGTCGGCTCTCCCGCTCCAGGGTGCCGCTGGCCCGATTCCAGCGGCGCCGGATCGAGAGGATGGGCGTGCCCGCCTGCGCATACCAGCGCCGGAACTGGGCAAAAGCAAACGGTGGTGCCGTGCCCGCCGCCGCCCAGCTCCGCTCCGCCGCGTCCTGCATGGCGCGCACGAACTCCTCACAGGTGGCCGCGGTGCCGTCGTGGCGCTCGACATAGAGCGCGATGCCGCGCATGAACACCTCCTCCCCGAGAAGGGTATGGAGGATGCGGATCACCTCGGCACCCTTTTCATAGATGGTTGTGGTGTAGAAATTATCAATAGCCTCGTAGTGATCCGGCTGCACAGGATGGGCCGTTGGCCCTGCATCCTCGCGAAACTGGCTGTTGCGCAGCAGGGAGGCGGTTTCAATCCTCACCTGGGCGTGGCCATGCAGATCAGCACTGAAGCACTGATCGCGAAAAACGGTCAGCCCCTCTTTCAGCGACAGCTGAAACCAATCACGGCAGGTGATGCGGTTGCCCGTCCAGTTGTGGAAATATTCATGGGCGATCACACTCTCCACCCGCTCCAATTCAGCATCCGTTGCCGTTTCACAATCGGCAAGCACCAGCTTGGAGTTGAACAAATTCAAGCTTTTGTTTTCCATCGCGCCCATGTTGAAATGACGCACGGCAACGATGTTGTATTCCTCCAGATCGTATTCCAGGCCATAGACGGCTTCATCCCATTGCATCGCCTGGCGGAGGCTGCGCAGCGCATGGGCGGTGTAAGGCTCGTCCCCTTTCTCCACATGCACTCGCAGACGCACCCGCCGCCCCGAAGCGGTGGTGGTGTCAGCCGTCACCTCCTCCAGTTGACCCGCCACCAGGGCAAAGAGATAGGACGGCTTGGGGAAGGGGTCCTCCCAGAGCGCGTAATGGCGTCCGGCTGAGCCGTTCCCCTCCGGCAGGGGGCCCCGGGCGAGGCAGTTGCCGTTGGAGAGCAGCACGGGCTCCCGCTCCCGATCGGCCTCAATCCGCACGCGCCAGCGGCTCAGCACATCGGGGCGATCGGGATGGAAGGTGATGCGCCGGAACCCCTCGGCCTCGCACTGGCTGGTGACCATCCCCTCGCTCACATAGAGCCCTTCGAGGCTTGTGTTTTTGTGGGGCTCGATCCGCACCCGGGTGCGGAGTTGAAACGGTCGGCGGGGCGGGACCAGCAGGGTGAGGCCTTCAGCGTCGAGAACGCAGGCCGCGGCGGGCAGTGGCTCGCCATCGAGATGCATCTCCAGAAGCTGGAGGTCCACCCCCTTCAGCGGCAGGGCGGCAGGCTCCTCGCCAGCGCGGGGATTGGGGAGCAAGGCCAGCGTGCTCTCCACCAGGGCGTGGTCGTGGAAGAGCTGAACGGTCAGGTCGGTGCTGGGCACCAGATAGGGGGCTGGACGATAGTCCGCGCGTCGCACGACTGGCATCAGGAGCCGAAGAGCACAGGGCCAGGGAGAAGACGATCTCCCTGGCCTTGATCATCCCGCAGATGGGGCGTGATCTGGAGCGCTGGAACCAGCGGCTCCCGTTACTTCGACCCTTTGCCCGCCGACTGGAGAGCCTGGCGCACCTGGGCCAGCAGGGGATCAAACTCCTTCTTCCAATCGGCGGGCAGGGTCTTGCCGCAGAGAGAGTCGACCCGCAGCACAAGCTGGGCGACCGAGCCATTGGCCAGTTGATCGCGGGTCAGGGGGGCCTGGGCCCCGGGCACGACCCCGCCGTGCTTGCTGGAGAGCACCGTCACCAACATGTTGAGATTGCTCTGCATCGCCGGATTGAACGGCACCTTGGTCTGGGACAGGGTGCACATGTTGATGGCGGCCATGCCCAGGTAGGTGTTGAGTTCTTCCGGGGTGGCCGGTTTGGTCTGGTTGACGGCGGGCGGCTGGGTTTGCGCCACGCTCCGCTCAGCCAAGCCGAGGGAAGCGCCCACCAGAGCCAGGGCCAGTGCCAGGGCGGAACGCTTGGCAAACATGGGGAGAAGGGCTGTTGCGCCTCCATCGTGGGCCATCGCCCGGCGGCGGCCAGAGCCCTCAGGACGGCTCAAGAAGGGGCGCACCTGCGGCCTCCATCCGCTCCTCGTGGTGAATTTCCGACAACTCCAGTTCGCCGTTGCGCCAAGAATAGATTGAGCGAGCTCGGTAGCGGTCCTGATCGACCAGACGGATGTGCTCCAGGATGTCCCACTCCTGGTAGTGCGATTCGAAGATCAGCTCATGTTCATCCACCTGGCGGATCTGGCTTTTGGTGGGAGAGCCGCAAAGGTAGCCCTGGCTGCGTCGCAGTTGATGTCCGCACAGATAGGCCTCCATGGTGCCGGTGCGCACATAGCGCGGTTTGCGATCAAAGAAGTCGTATTCCTTCTCCGGCCACCACGTGAATCGGTAGGCCGCCTCCCCCTCGATGGGTTCACTGAACCCTTCCACCCGCAGCATCATGTCCACCCGCAACACATCGCCATCGGCAAAGAAATAGAGCCGCCTGGAGCGCCACAGGCCAAGATTGCGGGAAAACCAGCGCTTCAGCGTGTTGTCCAACTGGATGCGGCTGCGAGGGGGGGCCGCTCCGGTCGCCTTGGGCGCCACGGGGGACACCTTGGCCGCGGCCAGCAGACTCTGCAGTTGGCTGGTGTGATCCGCCCCCGATCGCTCTGGGAAGGAGGTCATGGCGCGATGCACGCCGGCTGGGGACCCCTCCTTCATAGCAAGCAAACTGAGATCGAGCTGGAAATTCCATAAGGTGGTCAGCGGAACGTCGCGGGAGTGCGGGGTGAGCGGGGCTGATGGAGCGGGCGGTGTCAGGGGGGAGGAGGCTCCGGCGGCGGATCGGGCGGCGGATGTCCAGCACGGGGGATCCACAGGACGACCCCAGAGCCTGAAGCTCCTGCTCCTAGCCAACTCCCACCACCTGGCCAGTCCCAACATCCGCTCCCTCGTGTCCTCTCTTCGCGGCGAAGACACCGGTTTTGACGTCAACCTGGAGGTGATCGACCCCGCCAGACAGCCAGAGCTGCTGGAACTCCATCGGCTTGTGGCGACCCCCGCCCTGGTGAAGCTGGCCCCCCTGCCGAAACAGGTCTTCGCCGGGAGCACGCTCGCTGCCCAGGTGCGGAGCTGGCTGCCCCGCTGGCAGCAGATGGAGGTGGTGAGCACCCTCGGCATGAGCCTGCGTCCGGCGGAGAGGGATGGCAGTCGCACCCAGCGGGAAGTGCAACTGGAGGACCAGCTGCTGGTGTTGCGTCAGGAAAATGAGACGTTGATCGAGCGCCTGGGGGTGCAGGAGCGCCTGCTGCGCATGGTGGCCCACGAACTGCGCACCCCCCTGACCGCGGCGAAGCTGGCCCTGCAGAGCCACGGTCTCGGTCAAATTGATGACCATCGGTTTCAGGATGTGCTCCACCGCCGCCTGGACGACATCGAGGCCCTGTCACGGGATCTGCTGGAGGTGGGCACCACCCGCTGGGAAGCCCTGTTCAACCCGCAGCGACTGGCCCTTGGACAAGTGGTGGCCGATGCGATTCTGGAATTGGAGAAGCTCTGGGTGGGCCGGCAGCTGGAGCTGGTCACCGACATCCCCGCTGATCTGCCCGACCTCTACGCCGACCAGAGACGGATGCGACAGGTGTTGCTGAACCTGCTCGAAAACGCCTTCAAGTTCACGCCGGATGGGGGATGCGTCAGCCTGACCCTCCTGCACCGCACCAGCCAATGGGTGCAGGTCAGCATCTGCGACAGCGGCCCGGGCATCCCGCGAGAGGAGCAAGAGCGGATCTTTCAGGACCGGGTGCGCCTCCCCCAAACCTCTGGCACCACCTCCGGCTACGGGGTGGGGCTCTCGGTGTGCCGCCGCATCGCCGAGGTGCATGGCGGTCGGATCTGGGTGGTCTCCGAACCTGGCGAGGGGGCCTGTTTCCATTTCACCGTGCCCGTTTGGAACGGCCAGAGCGGTCCCCAGGAGGGCTCTGCAACCCAGCCTCCCTGGCCCTGAGGCACCTTCGCCAGGAAGGTGGCCTCGCGCGGGTCAGCCCCTCCGCGAAGAGATCCTTGACGAAGGGTCCTCCCAGCCCCTAAGTTTCAAAACAACAGCGATCGATTCTCTCGTCCAGTCCTCACACAAAGCTTTGTTGACATCCTCGCCCGATATCAGCCAAGTACAATGTGAGCTTCTAGAAGCACACCATGCCTTTGGGTTGCCCTACCAGGCTTGCCACAAAGCATCAGGTTTGTCATCGAGGGGGATTGTGAAGAACGCTGTGGCCTCGCCCCCATCGTCTAGAGGCCTAGGACACCTCCCTTTCACGGAGGCGACAGGGGTTCGAATCCCCTTGGGGGTATTTTTATCACAACTTCGATAAAACCTGCTTCTTAGTTGGTGGGCTAAGACCTGTCTGGATTCTGATCTATCTGGATATAGACTAATAGTAATAGGCGAGTGAATATTTTCCTGGCGATATTTTTTGGCGCTGTTTGATGTCCACTGCTTCGATCTCGTTCGCGCTCTGACCTGGCTCACAGCGACCTCCGCTCGGGGTCCAGCGATTGTCCTTCGGCTCCCGAACATTTCCCGGGGCTGGTCCCATCACCGAGGCGTGGACCCTTGGCGCCTTGAAGCCTCCTCCTGCACACCGCGAAGATTGTTCGCAAGGTCCTGTTGGAGGCGCTGCTCAATCAGGCCTATGGGCATGCCTGGCTTCCCCTGGACCAGCAAGTCGTAGAAGAGCCAGCTGCTGGTGCTGTCTCGACCCACCCGCCATTCCCCCTGGAAACAACGGAAATCACCCTGAATCATGCGAAACACCAGGCGGCCGCTGTCCATCGCCTCCATCAGCTCGAGGCTGACGCGGGCGGAAAAGCGAAGACCGCAGAGCATCTGCGTTCCCACCTGCTCCACCCCCACGTGGCCATCGCGGCGCCAGATCACGCGGGAATGATCCAGATTGGGAATAAATCGATGTAAATTGTCATAATCTGTGATGACATTCCAGATGGCGGCTGGGTCCGCGTCCAGGCGCAACTGCACGGCCAGGCGACGCTTGCCGTGGGGCAGGCGCTCCATGTCCTGCTGGATGGTGTCCAGTCCGCAGAGGGGAGAGGGCGGCCGGTTCGAGGACGTCTCCTCGGGCTGGGCAGGCAGGAAGGAGGCCAGAAGCTGATGCGCCAAGATGAACTCTGAGGACACCGACTGGGCGTGAGGCAATGGTGCGGCCGGGCTTGCGCCCGCACGTGTATTGGCTCACATGGTCACGCTAGCCCGAGTGCGACCGAACCGAGCGGTTGGTGCGTTTCCTATGATCCGCCGGTGTGTTGGGAACTCTGAGATGCGTGTCTCCACCGGGCTTGCCGCAAGCTCCGACAACCGGATGTTCACCGTGGTGATCGAAAGCTTCGGTGCGGGTCCGCAGCGACGGGCGGAGCGGGTGATGACGGTGCCCTTCCAGCAACTGCAATCCTTGATGCAGACCATCGCCCGAAAAGGGGGTCGGATCAAGGTCGTGAGCGCTGGCGAGGTCGGATCCGCCCCCCGGGCCGCTGATCTGGCTCCCGCACCGACGCCCGCCCCCCCAACACCCTCTGTCAAGCAAGCCGCTGTGAGCCACGCCGACGTTCCCGTCAATCTCTACAAACCCAAAGATCCGTTCCTCGGCACGGTCACCGGCAACTACAGCCTGCTGACCGAGGGAGCCATCGGCCGGGTGAACCACATCACCTTCGACCTTTCCGGCGGCAAGCTGCACTATGTGGAAGGCCAAAGCATCGGCATCATTCCCGATGGCATCGACGCCGCCGGCAAGCCCCACAAGCTGCGCCTTTACTCCATCGCCAGCACCCGCCATGGCGACGACATTCAGGACAACACGGTGTCCCTCTGCGTGCGCCAACTTCAATACGAGAAGGAGGGCGAGCTGATCAACGGGGTCTGCTCCACCTTCCTGTGCGACATCGAACCCGGCGCCAAGGTGAAGATCACGGGCCCTGTGGGCAAGGAGATGCTTCTGCCGGCGGATGAGGAGGCCAACATCATCATGCTGGCCACAGGCACGGGCATCGCTCCCATGAGGGCCTACCTGCGGCGCATGTTTGATGCCGGGGAGCGGGCCAAGAATCCTGAATACCAGTTCCGCGGCAAAGCCTGGCTGTTCATGGGTGTGCCCACGACCCCCAACTTGCTCTACGAAGACGACTTCCAGAGCTATCTCAGCGCTTTCCCCGACAATTTCCGTTACACCAAGGCCATCAGCCGCGAACAAAACAACTCCTCCGGCGGCCGCATGTACATCCAGGACCGCGTGTTGGAGCATGCCGACGAAATCTTCGCCTTGATCGAAGATCCGAAGACCCACGTTTACATGTGTGGTCTGAAGGGCATGGAACCGGGCATCGATGAAGCGATGACGGTCGCCGCCAGTGCCAAAGGATTGAATTGGTCGGAACTGCGTCCCAGCCTGAAAAAACAGGAGCGCTGGCACGTGGAAACCTACTGATCAGAGATTCCACACACAATTGTTGAGGAATCATCCAGCTCGCGGCGCTTTGGCCCCAACCTCGTTAAACCAGAGGTATCGGCTGCAGCGCCATGACCGCGATTCTGACCAATCCCCTCCGCGTGGGGCTGCGCCAGGAACGGGTGATTCCTCCCCAATGCATCGTCATCTTTGGTGCCAGCGGGGATCTCACCCATCGGAAGTTGGTTCCGGCCCTCTTCGAACTTCATCGTCAGCGCCGTCTGCCCAGTGAATTTTCCGTTCTGGGCTGTGCCCGTCGCCCCTGGAGCGACGAGGAGTTTCGCCAGCGCATGGGACAGGCCCTGGCCGACGAGGTCGCCGAGCACCCCACCGCCTGGGAACAGTTCAGTCAGGGTCTCTTCTACGAACCGGTCGATCTGCAGCAAAGCGAGCATCTGATCCGACTGTCCGAGCGCCTCGATTCCCTCGACCGTCAGCGTGCCACCCGCGGCAATCGCACCTTCTACCTCTCAGTCTCACCCGAGTTCTATGGCAGCGGCTGTCGCGCCCTCGCCCACGCGGGCCTGCTGGCGGATGCCGAGCGCAGCCGGGTGGTGATCGAGAAGCCCTTCGGCCGGGATTACGGCAGCGCCCAGACGCTCAACAAGGTCGTGCAGGCCTGCGCCAAGGAAAGCCAGGTGTTTCGCATTGATCACTACCTGGGCAAGGAAACCGTCCAGAACATTCTGGTGCTGCGCTTTGCCAACACGAGTTTTGAACCCCTCTGGAATCGGAACTACATCTCCAACATTCAGATCACCGCCGCTGAAACCGTGGGTGTCGAAGAGCGGGCTGGCTATTACGAAACCTCGGGCGCTCTGCGGGACATGGTGCAGAACCACCTCACCCAGATCCTTGCCCTCACAGCCATGGAGCCCCCCGGACGCTTTGATCCGGAAGCCATCCGCAACGAAAAGGCCAAGGTGCTGCAGGCGGCCCATCTGGCCAATGAAAAGGAGGTTTGGAAATGTTGCGTGCGGGGGCAATACAGCGCCGGGGGAACAGCGGCCAATCCTCTGCCGGGATATCGGCAGGAACCGGGGGTGAACGCCAACAGCACCACAGAAACCTACGTGGCCACCAAGTTGTTCATCAACAATTGGCGCTGGCAAGGCGTGCCGTTTTACCTGCGCACGGGCAAGCGCCTCCCCAAGCGTCTCAGTGAGGTGGTGCTCACCTTTCGCGAGGCGCCTGTTCACCTCTTTGACGCCGCTGGAGGCGCTCCCACGGCCAACCAGCTGATCCTGCGCATCCAGCCGGACGAGGGGGCGGAGATCAAATTCGAGGTGAAGGCTCCAGGGTCCGGCATGCGCAGCCGGCCGGTTGACATGGCTTTCAGCTATGACGAATCCTTTGGCGAGCCGTCCGACGAGGGCTATGTGCGCCTCCTGGCCGATGCCATGTTGGGTGATCCCACGCTCTTCACCCGCAGTGATGAAGTGGAGGCCGCCTGGCGTCTTTACACCCCGGTGCTGGAGCTGATCGAAGACTCACCCTGGCAGATCCCGGTGCACCCCTATGAAGCCCGCACCTGGGGGCCGGGAGCCTCCGACAACATGCTGGCCGAAGACGGTCTGATCTGGCGCCGACCCTGACCTTTCCCCTGCCCACGCTGTTTTCCGCCGCCTTCCCATGTCCGCCCAACTCACGCTTCAAGCCCCTCTTCAGATCCCGCCGGAGGAGGTGGTTCCCTATCTGCAGCAGCTCTGGCACGAGGGCCTGGAGGGGGCGTCCGGAGCCTCCACCTTCACCCTCGTGGTCTGGGAGCCCTCCTGGCTGGAGCAGCAGCTCGTGCGGATGGGCCAGGTGGATGGCCCGATCACCGGCCTCGACCGGGCCGATGTGAACAGCTCCGCCCGGGATCTGGTGGGAACCCTCGGCCTTCCCCCCAGCACGGCGCCCATGGATCCAGGCCTCGCCTGGGCCCTGGGCCAACAGCCCGGCCACCATGAAACCCAGGACCTGCGCGGGCAGTTCGTGGACAGTGCCATCAGCACCCACATGCCACGGCGCCTGATCACCCTGGCTCCCACCCTCGATGAGGCCAAGCCTCTGGAAACCCTCGTCGCGGCCTATTGCCCCCTTCCCGACGAGGGCGGAGCCGGAGCGGCCTGCGGGGATGTGGTGGTGCTGCGAGGAAGCCTGGGAGCGCTGCGGGAGTCCATGCCCATGGTGCAGCCCCTCGTGCGCGACGACCTGCCCTGCTGGGTGTGGTGGAACAGCAGCCTGGATGAGCCCAACGCGCTGCTGGAGGCCCTGGCTCCTCCCCCCCGGCGTCTGGTGATCGACACCTCCAGCGGGCAGCCGGCGCGATGCCGGGAAGTGCTGGTCAACCGCATCCAGACCGGACAGGCGGTGAATGATTTCAACTGGCTGCGGCTGCGCAGCTGGCGGGAATCGCTGGCCATGGTCTTCGATCCCCCCTCCCGCCGCGACGCCCTGCAGCATGTGGTGCAGCTCGACATCGACGTGGAGGGCGACCATCCAGTCAAGGGTCTGCTGCTGGCGGCTTGGATGGCCGACCGCCTCGGCTGGCACCTGGAGAGCTCCCATCCGGTCATGCAGGACGGCACCGTGGCCGGGATCGCCGCCGAGTTTCAGCGCACGGACGGGGAGACGGTGCGCTTCCGCCTGATGCCCGTGCCGGTGGGCGTGCCGAAGGCCCATCCGGGGGCGATCGTGGGCCTGCGGCTGATCTGCCAACCGGAGAAACGGTCGCCCCTGTGCGTGATCCTCTGCTCCGAAAGCGGGGGCTGCATGCGGCTGGAAGCCGGCGGGATGGCGGCGATGGAGCTGGCGGAGGAAGTGGTGCCCCTGCCCGAGGAAAGCGAAGAGAAGGAAATGGCCCGTCTGCTGGCGGGCAGCCACGACTCCACCAACCCGCTGCTGGCCGCCGCCGCGCCGCTGGCCGCCACCTTGTTGCCCGCAGCGGTCGGAGCCCGAGGGTTCACGTCCTCTTGAGCTGCCTGTTGGCCGCCCCCTGCAGCGGCAGCGGCAAAACGCTGGTGAGCCTCGCGCTGGCGGCCCTGGCCCGACGGCGCGGCCAGCGGATGCAGACCTTCAAGGTGGGCCCCGACTATCTGGACCCCCAGCTTTTGGGCGCCGTCTCCGGCCAACCGTGCCGCAACCTGGACCCGCTGCTCTGCGGCGAAGACTGGGTGAAGGAATCGTTCCAATGGCATGCCGCCCGGGCCGATCGGGTGCTGGTGGAAGGGGTGATGGGCTTGTTTGACGGGCGGGGCCCCAGCGCTGAAGGGAGCTCCGCCCAGGTGGCCGACCTGCTCCAGCTGCCGGTGGTGCTCGTTGTGGAGGCCTCCCGACAGGCGGGATCGGTGGCAGCGCTGGTGCGCGGCTTCCGCGACCATGGCCCCCCTCGGGTGGCGCTGGCGGGCGTGGTGCTCAACCGGGTGGGGAGCCGCCGCCATCGCGCCCTGCTGGAGGAGGCGCTGGCCTCCCTGGCGGTGCCCGTGCTGGGCGTCTTGCCCCCTCACCCGGCCCTGGACTTGCCCTCCCGCCACCTCGGCCTGCTCCCCCCCCATGAGGTGGCGGATCTGCGGGCCCGGGCCCGGGAATGGGCCCAGCTGGCGGAGACCCATCTGGCCATGGACCGCCTCTGGCCCCTGCTGGCCGCGCCACCCGCTCCGGCCCAGCCGACCGACCCGATCCAGGCCGCCCTCCTCCGGGGGCAAGCGGATCTGAGGGCCCCTCGCGCCAGCCCCCCTCCCACGAACAGCCCCGCCCGGCGCGGCCCCGTGTTGATCGCGCGCGATGCGGCCTTTCACTTTCTCTACCCCGAGGTCGATGAGCTGCTGGTCGCCCTGGGATTGGAGGTGCGGAGCTGGAGCCCCCTGGCGGATGAGCCCCTGCCCGCGGATTGCGCCGCCGTGGTGCTGCCAGGGGGCTATCCCGAGATCCACGCCGCCGCCCTGGCCGCCGCCGCGGGCAGCCGGGCCGCCCTGGCCCGGGCCAGTCGTCAGGGGGTGCCGATCATCGCGGAGTGCGGCGGGTTGCTCTTGCTTGGAGAGCGTCTGGTCGATCCCTCCGGCGAGGCCTGGCCCATGGCCGGGGTGCTGCCCTTCGAGGCCCGGCCAGGGGCCCTGAGCCTGGGCTATCGCCACGCCCTGGCGGAGCGGGATGGCCTGCTGGTGCGGGCCGGTGAGGAGTGGCGGGGGCATGAGTTCCACCGCTGGCAGCTCCATCCCCGCCGGCCCGACCCCGCTGGCCCCGCGATGTGGCAACTTGAAGGTTGGGGCGTTGAGAGGGGCCTGGAGGGATGGACCACACCAAACCTGCACGCCAGTTGGCTTCACGTTCACTGGGCTGGTTTCCCGACGATTCCCTTGCGCCTGGCCGCCGCCATCGCCTGCGGAGAGACGCCGCCGCCGAGCGGCGCTTCCTCTCCCCCCACGACTCCAGCACCCCCGCCACCCCGGAGCGTTGGCGCCTGATCGTGCGCGGCAAGGTTCAGGGGGTGGGCTATCGGGAAGGCTGCCGCCAGTGCGCCCAGGATTTGCGCCTCAGCGGCTGGGTGCGCAATCTTCCCGACGGCACGGTGGAAGTGGAGGCGGAAGGACGCTCCCAGGATCTGGCCACCCTCGTGTTGTGGTGCGAGCGGGGGCCCGTGCCGGCCACGGTGTTCAGCGTGCACACCCGGCGGATCGCGCCGGTGGGAGGCGACTGGTTTGAGATTCGCCGCTGAGCCGACCCGCGTTTCGGCGCCCCTTCCATGCTGACGTCCGCTACCGGGAGCCTTTCATGCTGATGTCCCACGGAGGGGAAGTGCTGGGCTATGCCCTGGCCATTGGTTTCAGTCCCCTCCATCTCGCCCTGCTGCTGCTCCTGCTCCTCGGCCCGCATCCTCTGCGGCGGGGCGGGTTTCTGCTGCTGTCCTGGCTGTTGATGAACGCCCTGGTCATCGGGCTGTTGCTGGGCGTGGGCCATGGCTTCCTGCTGACGATGGAGAAAGGCAGCAGCCACCGCACAGGCCTGGATCTGCTCGCCGCCGGGGCCTTTTTCGCCCTGGGTCTCAAAGCCCTGAGCGGCAGGCCAGCCCAAGGGGAGGGCGGAGCGGAATGGAGTCGGCAGCTGGATCGGCTGCTGGCCCTGCCCCTGCCCCTGCTGCTGCTGCTCAGCGCCGCCCTGCAGGTGGCCGGACCCGATGATCTCTTTCTCTACGCCAAGGCCGCCGGCACGCTCTTCCATCCCGAGTGGGACTGGCTGCAGGACACAGCCCTCACCCTGGGCTTCAGCGGCCTGACGAGCCTCCTGCTCCTGCTCCCCCTGGTGGGCTGTGCCGTGGCGGGCCAGGAGCGGCTGCGGCCAGCCCTGGCCTGGCTGAAGGGCGGCCTGGATCGCTACGGCCAGGGGCTGGTGGGCGTGATCTGCATCGCCCTGGCCTTGCTGGTGGGCTGGCAGGGGGTGGACGGGCTGCGCCTGGGGGGCGCCATCGCGTCGAATCAAGCGGGGTCCGAGCTGGTCAGCCAGTTGCGCCAGAGGGCCTGATCGGCGGCAGAGGCAGGACCCGCCTCCATGGTCACCCCCTGGCTGGCCCGACTCACCGCCACATAAGCCAACTGACGTCGCAACTGCTCCTCCCGGGGCCAGAAGACATCGCGGGCCACGAACACCTCGCCGAAGGTGCTGCCCTGGCTGCGATGCACCGTGAGCACGGCGGCGGGGCCCAGGGAGGCAAAGGCATCGCGCAGAAGGAAAAACCGTCGCCAGTGGTGTCGCGCTTCCTCAGGGGAGGCGGAGCGGGCGGCGGTGCGCAGGCGTTGCAGCGCCAGGTCGAGTGCCTGACGGGAGGCGCTGCCGATGGGAGGCAGCAGGCGCAGGGTGAGACGCCCATCCGCCGCGTCAACGCAGACCATCAGCGTGTCAATCATCCCCGCCTCCTCCCCCTCCACCCCGACACCGCCCAAGGGCGGCTCGCCCCCCTCAGGCCCCCAGGGCGCCAGGGAATAGCGCCCTGGCGTCACATCCCGCACCACCACCTCCCGGTTGGAGCTGAGGCACATCTCCGGATCCTCCGGCGTCACGCTGTCTTCCACGCAAGCCGGACCCATCACCGGCGCACGGGTGATCAGCACCTCGCCCGGCAACACGGGCATGGTGTCGGAAAGGTCGCCATGGAGCGCGCGGCGGGCGATCGGCACGAGGGTTTCCAGGGTGCGATTGGTGTAACAGAGAATGCGTGCCAGATCGGGGTTGTCGGTCTCGGTGCAGCGGCGGAGGGCCCGCTGGGCCGCCAGCAGCCACTCCTGCCGGTCGAGCAGGGCCACCATGCCGAGCTCCGTGCGGCAGGGGGGCAGAAGGGGGGGGCGACGGCAGGGCAGCACCCCTTCCCGCAACCCCGAGGCCAGCCGAAGAACGGGACCCTGATGGCGCACGACATGGGTGAGGCTCGCCTGGTGGACCCGCGCGAGGGAAAACACCGGGCTGTCCTGCTCCCCCACCGGCGGCAGCTGGGCTGGATCCCCGATGAACACCAGCCGGCAGTGAAACGGCTGGGCACAGCGCAGGGTGATCTCGAGAAGCTGGCCATCCACCATGGAGGCCTCATCGATGAGCACCAGGCCCAGGTGTTCGAGGGCCCCGGCCGTCTGAGCGGTTTCCGAGCAGCGCTCCCGATCCCCGTCCCGCCGCAGTTTCAGGCGAAGCAGGCGATGGATGGTGGACGGGAACCAGGTGGGTCGCAGGCCCGCCTGGTCGAGGTGATCGCGCAGCACGCCCACGGCCTTGTGGGTGGGAGCGACGACGGTCCAGCAGAGCCCGAGCGCTTCGGCATGGGCGAGGAAGCGCATCGAGAGGAAGGTTTTGCCCGTGCCCGCATAGCCGCGCAGAAGGAAGGGGGTGCCATCGGCGGGAGCGGCCAACCAATCGAGGAAGACCTCGGCGGCGGCCTGCTGATCGCCACTCAGCTCAGCGTCGGCGGGGAGTCGGGCCGGGGGGTGTTTCACCCGAGGCCATGGAACAGGACCCGAGCCAGATGGGAGGGGGAACCGACGAAGACGAGGCCGGGAAGGGCCACGGCGGGGCCGATCAGGCTGCCCGCCAAGACCTCCAGACGGGTGTGGCCCAGGTTTTCCTTGAGGGGGTGCAGCACCGGTTCCTGATCGATCCCACCGGGAGGGTGGGTGTCCCACAGACCGTCAGGGAGACCATTCACTCGGGCGGCGGTCAGCCCTGCGGCCCGACGTACCCCGCTGGCATCGTAGAGGATCACGAAGGTCACCACTGCGGCCAGGGCAAAGACGGGATCGGCGAAGCCGTGAAGCCAGCCGATGGCCGCGCTGGTGCCGGTCATCAACGCCGAATGGCTGGAGGGCATGCCACCCGTTTCCACCAGCACACTCGGACGCCAGCGGCGATGGACCACCAGCTCGATCACCAGTTTGGAGAGCTGGGCCACGCCACAGGCCGCCAAACCCCAGGCCAACGCGGCGTTGTCGAGCACATCCAGCAGGGGGTGGCTCATCGATCGCGGCTGGTGATGTAGTCGGCGAGAGCGAGCAGCGGCTGGGCCCTGCTGCTCCAGGGGGCCAGGGCCCCCTTGGCTTCGTTCACCAGCGCCTCGGCCCGCTGGCGCGACTCCTTCAGTCCCAACAGTTTGGGATAGGTGGTCTTGTCGGCGGTGAGGTCCTTGCCCGCCGTCTTGCCCAGCACCTCGCTGCTGGCCGTGACATCGAGGATGTCGTCAATGATCTGGAAGGCCAGCCCGATGCCCCGGGCATACACCCGCAGGGCGGCCAGGAGATCCTCGCTGGCGCCGCCCACCAGGGCGCCGCAGACCACGCAGGCCCGCAGCAGGGCGCCCGTCTTGTGGAGGTGGATGTATTCCAGAGTGGTGAGGTCCACGTCCTTTCCTTCCGATTCCAGATCCACCACCTGCCCCCCCACCAGCCCCGGGGCGCCGGAGGCCAGGGAGAGTTCGCCCACAACCGCTAAGAGGCGCTCGGAGCTGACCCCCGGACTGCGCAGCGCCACCATTTCAAAGGCCCGGGTGAGGAGGGCGTCGCCCGCCAGGATGGCCATGGCCTCACCGAACATCTTGTGGCTGGTGGGACGCCCGCGCCGCAGGTCGTCGTTGTCCATGGCGGGGAGGTCGTCATGGATCAGCGACATGGTGTGCACCATCTCCAGAGCCACAGCCGCAGGCAGGGCCAGCTCGGTGGAGCCGCCCGCCAGCTCACAGGCCGCCAGGCAGAGGATGGGGCGCAACCGCTTGCCCCCGGCCAGCAGGGAGTAGCGCATGGCCTCCCGGAGGGATTCGGGCGCTTCCGGACCCAAGGAGTTGTCGAGGGCCACCTCGATCCGTTCCCTGGACGCCTGCAGATAGGCGCTGAAATCAGAGGAGGTGTGAACCGCCGTGGTCATGGCGGATGGCGGGGGATTGGCGGATTCTCTCATCCTCCCGTCAAGCCCCTTTCCCTCGCCGGCCTCAGCACAGCAGATCGGCGAGGTCATGGGGTTGGCCATGGGCGCGGCACCAGCCCACCACGGTGTTGAGCAGCAGCATGGCCACCGTCATCGGCCCCACGCCGCCGGGCACCGGCGACAGCGCTGACGCCAGGGGCTCCACCTCCTCGGCGTTCACATCGCCACACAGCCGGGCCTTCCCCCCCGCCACCAGGGCGGGAAGCTGATGAATGCCCACATCCACCACCACCGCACCAGGGCTCACGTGGGCGGCGCCAATCATCCGTGGCCGCCCCGCCGCCACCACCAGCACCTCCGCCTGGCGGGTGAGGGCCGCCAGATCCCTCGTATGGGAATGGGCCACGCTGACCGTCGCATTGGCGGCCTGGAGCATCAGGGCCATGGGCTTGCCCACGAGGATGCTGCGCCCCACCACCACCGCCCGGCTCCCCTCCAGGGGCACAGCGGCCTGCCGCAGGAGGGCCATCACCCCGGCGGGGGTGCAGCTTCGGGGTCCGGGCTCCCCCTTCACCAACCGGCCCAGATTGAGGGTGTGCAGACCATCCGCGTCCTTCCGCGGATCAATGGCCGCCAGCAGGGGCCCTTCCGACAGCCCGGCGGGAAGCGGAAGCTGCAGGAGGATGCCATCCACCTCCGCAGCGGCGTTCAACCGCTCGATCTGCGCCAGCACGTCCGCGGCGGCGGAGCCGGCTGGCAGATGGGCGCCCAGATTGCGGATGCCCACCCGCTCACAGGCCTTCTCCTTATTGGCCACATAAACGCCGCTGGCGGGATCATCACCGACCCGCAACACGGCCAGGCCTGGAGGCCTCCCCACCGCCTCCTGCCGTTCACGAATCAGGGCGTGCAGGCGTTTCTCAATGTCCGAGGCCAGGCGGCGCCCGTCAAGAACAGCGGCCACAATCAGGACAGGCAAACAACAGGCCTCCAGCATGCAATCCCGTTGTCTCCTGCGCACAGCACAGGGTGGCTACATTCTGCTGGCATCTGGCCATTCATGGCTTGGGTCTTGCCATCCATTCCTCGGGCCTTGTCGGCGCTGCAGACCGTTCCCCCCCGGCTCTGGCGATGGTTGTCGCGGCTGGAGCGGCCCCGCCAGGCCGTGGTGCCCTGGACCTCCCTCGGCGTGACGGCGGTGGTGCTGGCCTCCCTGCTGGTGGCGCTGGTGACGAGCTGGCCCTGGCTGCTCAGGCCCAACCTCAGTCCCGGCGTGCCGGCACCCTTCAATGTCACCGCCCCCCGAGACGCGCGGGTGATCGACAGCGCCGCCCTGGAGCAACGGCGCAGTGTGCTCGGGACCCGCTCCCAGGTGCAGGTGGTGGATGAGAGCGCCAGCCGCGCCCTCCAGGATTCCCTCGATCGGCTTCTCAAGCAGCTGCAGCGGCAGATCAGCAGCCGTCAGCCCCGCCTCGATCCCTTCAATCTCTCCCCCTCCGAACGGGACTGGCTGCTGCGCTTGAGTCCCCAGGAGTTGCTCACCTGGCAGCAGGCCGTGCAGAAGGCCCAGATGCGAATGCTCAGCCAGGGGGTGGTGGCGTCCGTGGCGGACGGCCCGTTGCTGATGGCGGCCCGGCTCCAACTGGAAGGCCACCCCCCGCCAGGCCAGAGCCTCGGCAGCCGCCTGGTGGTGCGCAGCCTGCAGGGGCGCACCAACCTGCGCGGCGATCGCTTCTTGAGGCAGCAGCGCATCGAGGAGCTGGTCACCCAGGAGGGTCTGCCCACGATCACGGTCCGTCGCGGCGACCTGATCAGCCGCCTGGGGGAGCCCATCACCCCCCAGGCCTTTGACGTGCTGGATGCCTTCGGGCTGATCAACCGCCGCCCCCAACCGTTCGCGTGGCTGAGCCATTTCGGCGAGGCGGCGGCCGCCTGTGGCGTGATGGTGCTGGTGATGCGCCGCTGGAAGGCCAGCCTGGAAGCCCGCCAGGCCCTGCTCGCCCTGGCGATGCTGCTCGTCGTGCAAAGCTTCAAGCTCTGGTTGGGGCCGTTGGCCTCCCCCCTGGCTCTGCTCGTTCCCCCCACCCTGCTGCTGGCGCAGGGGTTGGGAACGGCCCCCGGGCTGGCCTGGCTCGCCGTGTCGAGCCTGCTGTGGACCCACCCGCTCGACCCGCTGTTTCAGTGGCGGCTGCTGCTGGCCACCGCAGTGGCCGCGGTGGCGGCGATCCTGGCCGGGCGGCAACGCAACCGAGCCCAGCTCCTGCAACTGGCCTTGCTCCTTCCCGCCGCCGCCGTGCTGTCGCCGGCCTTGAGGGCTCAGATCGCCAGCCGGCTCTGGAACGGAGAAGCGCGGGGGCCACGGACACCCGCTCTGGTGAACGAAGCGGTGATCGTCGGCGCGTTGCTGAGGGGCGGCTTGCTGCTGGCACCAATGGTGGAGAGTTTCTTCGGTCTGCTCACGCGGGCGCGGCTGATGGAGCTGGCCGATCTGGAGCGCCCCCTGCTGCGGCGCCTCTCCCTGGAGGCCCCCGGCACTTTCGAGCACACCCTGATGATCCTTGGCCTGGCGGAGGAGGGCGCCAGGGTGATCCAGGCGGATGTGGACCTGATCCGCACCGGCGCTTTGTATCACGATGTCGGCAAACTGCATGGCCCGCAGTGGTTCATCGAGAACCAAGAGGGAGGCACCAATCCCCACGACACCCTGGATGATCCCCGTCAAAGCGCGCGCATCCTTCAGGCCCACGTGGATGAGGGCCTGAAGCTCGCCCGCCGCTATCGCCTGCCGCGCCCCCTGGCCGACTTCATCCCTGAACATCAGGGCACCTTGAAGATGGGTTACTTCTTTCATCAGGCCCGTCAGCGCCATCCCGATGTGCGGGAGGAGCATTTCCGCTACCGCGGACCCATTCCCCGCTGCCGGGAAACGGGAATCCTGATGTTGGCGGATGGGTGCGAGGCGGCCCTGCGGGCGCTCCCACCGGACACCAGCGAAGCGCAGGCCACGACCACCGTGCGCCGGATCGTGGAGGCCCGCCAAGAGGATGGCCAGCTGGCGGCCAGCGGCATCAGCCGGGCCGAGCTGGAGCTCATCATCCGCGCCTTCGTTCGGGTCTGGAAGCGGATGCGGCATCGCCGCATCGCGTACCCGCTCCCGGCGGGGAAAGGCTTCAGCGCCTGAGACGCGCCGCGCGCCAGCGGCTGAGGCGGCCGTGGGTGGCGGCACCGAGCAGGAGGGCCCCCACCCCGAGGAGGCCATCCCTGAGGATCTGGCCCAGGCTGGCGCCCCAGTGGCCTTGCTCCAGCAGGGTGAGGAGGGTGAACACCCAGCCGCTGAAGCTGGTGAGGGAGCCTGCGAATCCCATGCCCAGGAGCAACCTGCGGCGGCTGGAGACGGAGTCGAGAAGACCGGCGACACCAACGACAAAGCAGCCCAGGGTGTTGGCCAGCAGGAGATTGTCCAGCCGCCAGCGCAACAGGGCGCCCGGGATGGCTCCGAGCGCCACCCAGCCCATCGCCGCAAGCCACCCTGGGACGGCTCCTCTCATCACCAGGTCCGCGCCAGGGTGAGGCCGAGCAGGCAAGCGAGCAGGCCGCCCCCCAGGGAGGCCACCCCCAGGCGCAGCACCTCGTGCCGGCCTTGGCGCCGCCAGGCGGTCACCAGCTCGGCGATCAGGGTGGAGTAGGTGCTCAGGCCCCCCAGGAAACCGATCGCCAGGGCGCTGTCCAGGCTGTCGCGGGTGGCCTGCCGCCAGTGGGGGCGCAAGCCCACCAGGACCCCCAGAAGGAAGGAGGCCAGCATGTTGACCAGCCAGGTGGCCCAGTGGCGCCTGGAGAGCCTGGAGCCACCGACGGTCACCAACCAGAAGCGGATCCAGGCCCCTGGAATGGCTCCCAGGGCGACCAGCACCCCGGAGAACACCGTCGGATCGGACGGGCT
Organism: Cyanobacteriota bacterium; assembly: GCA_046340375.1. Taxonomy (GTDB): domain Bacteria; phylum Cyanobacteriota; class Cyanobacteriia; order PCC-6307; family Cyanobiaceae; genus Cyanobium. Next base: position 37,541 of record JBKDSZ010000019.1, read on the forward strand.
CAAGACAGGCACGGCCTCAGGGCCCGATGACCGATGAGACGCTTCGGCAGGCCATCCAAGGGGCCCGCCCGCCGGGGTGAGGCTTGCGGCACGATGAAGGCTGGCAGGTGGGACGTTTGACCATGCGCAATCTGTTTGGAAACTACGGCCCGCAGGACGATCCGGTCCCCATGGGCTCGGAAGGAGCGGAACGCTGGTTGCAATGGCTGCAGCTGGGTCTCACGGTCACCCTTCTCGTGCTGTTCGTCAACCAGGTGCTGAGCTTCCGAGATGTGAACCGCAAGATCGCCCGCCTGCACGAGCGCCTGGATCTGCTGGAGAGCCGTCGCCTCCTGGATACAGGGCCCACGCTGGAGGGCAACCTGCGGCGGCTGGATGAACGGCTGGGGCAGCTGGAGAAGGCCCTCAGCGAACTGGCCAGCGAGAATCCGGTCTCCCCCTCGAATGTGCGAGAGATTCCTGCCTTTCAAGTGCCTCCCCCGCCCCGCATCCTGCCCTGAGGCCGCTGAACGAGCCAGCCAGCTCACCCCTTCACCGCATCCGCGGTCTGCGTCGGCAGGATGGTTCGCTGCAGGGCGATGAACACAACCAGCACCGGCAGGATGGAGACCACGGACCCGGCGGCCACCAGGCGCCAATCCAGGGAAAAGCTGGAAGCCAACTGCTGCAAACCCAAAGGCAGAGTGTACATTTTTTGTTCGTCAATGATGATCAGTGGCCAGAGAAAATCGCTCCAGGTTCCGATGAAGGTGAGCATGCCCCGGGTGATCAGATCAGGGCGCGCCGCTGGGAGCAGCACATTCCACCACTCCCCCGCGGGACTGCAGCCATCAATGCGCGCCGCTTCCTCCAGCTCCCTGGGAACGGAGAGAAAACTCTGACGCAACAGGAAGATGCCGAAGGCGGTGGTGGCCTGGGGCAGCACAAGAGCCAGCAGCGAATTGCGCAGACCCACCTTCACCATGAGCACATAGAGGGGAATCATCACCACCTGAAAGGGAATCAGCACGGTGGCGACAATCAGGGCGAGCACGGCGCCCCGGCCGCGAAAGGAGAGGCGGGCCAGCGGATAGGCCGCCAGGGAGGAAAAGAGGAGATTGGCCACCACCGCCACGCCGCTCACCAGGGTGCTGTTGAGCAGATACGTGCCCATCGGGTTGTCGCGAAACAGGCGGCCATAGGCCTCCAGGCTCGGCTGGCTGGGCAGGAGCGCGGGGGGGCTGGTGAAGATGTCTTCGGCGGGACCTTTCAGGGAGGTGCTCACCAGCCAGAGGAGGGGAAGGAGGGTGAGCAGGGCGAGCAGAAGCAGCAGGCCCAGCTGGAGAGCCGCAGAGAGGAGGGGCTGGCCCGGATCGGGGCGACGTGTCACAACCGGGGCAGCTCCGCCACGGGCAGGGGTGTTTTCTGGGGATGGAGAGGCGACCGCTCGACGCCCGACACCAGCCGGTTGAGGGCATTGACGAAGGCCTGGGCAGCCGCCACCACGATGTCGGTGTTGGCGGCATGGCCGGAGTAGAGCGTGCCGCCGCGGCGCAGGCGGATGGTGACCTCCCCCATGGCGTCGATGCCCTCGGTGACGCTCTTGACGGAGAACTCCACCAGCTCGTTGGGCACGCCGGCCAACTGATTGAGGGCCTGGCAGACGGCATCCACCGGACCCGTGCCGATGGCCGCCTGACTCCGCTCCCCGCCCTCGCTGGTTTCCAGCGTGACGGTGGCGGTGGGCAGGAGGCCGGTGCCGCAGCTCACCTGCACCCGCGTGAGCAGGAAGCGGGCCTCATCTTGCAGCTGCACCTGTTCGCTGACGATCGCCTCCAGATCCCGGTCGCTGACGTCGCGCTTTCGATCCGCCAGCTCCTTGAAGCGGCCGAAGGCTTCATCCAGGTCGGCCCGATCGAGGTGGTAGCCCAGCTCTTCCAGGCGAGCCCGAAAGGCGCTGCGGCCGGAGAGCTTGCCCAGGGAGAGGCGATTATCGGTCAAGCCGATGGTGCGCGCGTCGATGATCTCGTAGGTGAGGCGATTCTTGAGCACGCCGTCCTGGTGGATGCCCGATTCATGGGCGAAGGCATTGGCTCCAACAATGGCCTTGTTGGGTTGCACGGCCATGCCGGTGAGTTTGGACACCAGACGAGAGGTTTTGGTGATCTCCTCGGTGCGCACTGCCGTGAGGGGTTCCGTACTTTCGGGCGGGCGCGCCAGAAAGGGATTGAAATAGGAGCGGCGCACGTGCAGCGCCATCACGAGCTCCTCCAGGGAAGCGTTGCCAGCCCGCTCGCCGATGCCGTTGATCGTGCACTCCAACTGGCGGGCCCCATGCTTGACGGCCTCAAGGAAGTTGGCCACGGCCAGGCCGAGGTCGTTGTGGCCATGGACGGAGATCACCGCCTGGTCGATGTTGGGCACCGCACGGTTGATGCCGGCGATCAGGGCGCCGAATTCCGAGGGGGTGGCATAACCCACGGTGTCGGGAATGTTGATGGTGGTGGCGCCGGCCTCGATCGCCGCCGTGATCACCTCGTGCATGTAGGCGGGATCGCTGCGCCCGGCGTCCTCGCAGGAGAATTCCACGTCGTCCACCAGGGAGCGGGCGTAGGCCACCATGTCGCGGGTGATCTCCAGCACCTCCGCCCGGGTTTTGCGCAGCTTGTGCTCCAGGTGGATGTCGCTGGTGGCGATGAAGGTGTGGATGCGACGGCGGGCGGCCGGGGTGACGGCAGCGGCGCAAGCTTTGATGTCGCCCGGGGCAGCCCTGGCCAGGCCGCAGATCACCGGTCCCTCGGGCGTGCCGACGAGGGAGGCAATGCGCTGCACGGCGTTGAAGTCGCCGGAGCTGGCAAAGGGGAAGCCAGCCTCGATGATGTCCACCCCCAGGCGGGCGAGCTGCTGGGCGATGGCGAGCTTCTCCTCCAGGTTGAGACTGGCTCCTGGAGATTGCTCGCCATCCCGGAGGGTGGTGTCAAAGATCAGGACGCGGCCGGGATCGCGGGCCATGGGAGGCAGAGGGACCGTAAAACGGAGTGACTATGAGTTAACCCATTGTAGGGGGAGCCGTGAAGGGCTCAGGCCAGGCGAGCCACGCCGTGTCCTGTTCCCTGGCGGATTCCGCGGTGTCCCCGGGGCCGGTCCCTCAGCGCCGTAAAGTTCCCTCACCGCAGGAACTCCATGGCCGCAGGAGCTTTGGCCCTGGTGCTCCACGCCCACCTCCCCTACGTTCGCTCCGGAGAGGCGGGTTCCCTGGAGGAAGACTGGTATTTCCAGGCCCTGCAGGAGTGCTACCTGCCCTTGTTGCGCGTCCTGGAAGCGGCCCGGGCGGATCCGGCCCAGCGCCCCCGCATCACCATCGGCCTGTCGCCAACCCTGCTCTCCCTGCTCAGTGACGACACCCTGAACCAGGGGTTCCTTCCCTGGCTGCGGGTGCGGCGCGAGCTGCTCGACGACGCCCCCGCCGACCTGCGGGAGCCCGCCGCAGCCCTGGCCGAGGAGCTGGACACGGTGGCGCGCGAGTGGCGGGAGTGCGACGGTCGGTTGCTGGAGCGGTTCCGTCTCCTGCGGAACGCGGGGGTGGTCGATCTGATCACCTGCGCCGCCACCCACGGCTATCTGCCCCTGCTACGCGACTCCCCCGAAGCGGTGCGCGCCCAACTGCTCACCGCCGTCCGTGAGCATCAGCGCCTGCTCGGGGAACGCCCTCTGGGCATCTGGCTGCCGGAATGTGCCTATTACGAAGGCCTCGATCAGCTGCTGCTCTCCTGTGGCCTGCGCTACAGCCTGCTCGATGGCCATGGCCTGCTGCATGCCCAGCCCCGTCCCCGCTACGGCGTCTACGCACCGATCTGCTCCCCCGCCGGGGTGGCCTTCTTCGGGCGCGACAGCGCCTCCACCCTGCCGGTGTGGAGCGCCAGCCAGGGCTATCCCGGCGATGGGGTCTATCGGGAATTCCATCGCGATCTGGGTTGGGATCTGCCCGAAGACCAGCTCCGCGCCCTCGGCATCGGCAGCCGACGCCCCCTCGGCCTGAAGCTGCACCGGGTGACCGCCCAGGGCTGCCCCCTGGAACACAAGCAGCCCTACAAGCCCTCCCAGGCCGGGAGCCGGGTGGCGGAGCATGCCGCCGCCTATCTGCGCAGCCGGGTGGACCAGCTGCATGGGCTGACCAGGACCATCGAGCGCCCGCCCCTGCTCGTGGCACCGTTCGACGCGGAGCTGTTCGGCCACTGGTGGTTCGAGGGCCCCCGCTTTCTCGGGGAGCTTTTCCGCCAGGGCCCCGCCGTGGAGGCGAGCTTCACCCATCTGCGGGAGGTGCTGGCTGAGGGCCTGCCCCTGCAGGTGTGTCACCCCTCCCCCTCCAGCTGGGGCCAGGGTGGTTATCACGACTACTGGCTCAATGACAGCAACGCCTGGGTCGTGCCGGAGTGGCAGCGGGCGTCCCGGGCGATGGTGCGGCGGGTGAACCGCGGCGTGGGAAGCGCGGAACAGCGCCGCTGGCTCACCCAGGCGGGCCGGGAGCTGCTCCTGGCCCAGAGTTCCGACTGGAGCTTCATCCTGCGGGCCGGCACCACGACGGAACTGGCGCGGGAGCGCATCCATCGCCACCTCGACCGCTTCTGGCGCCTGATGGACGCCATCGAACAGCACACCCCCCTCCCCCCCCGCTGGGTGCAGGCGGTGGAACGGGAGGACGGCCTCTTTCCCACCCTCAACGCTGCGGATTGGACCACCCGGCCCTGAGCCACCAGCTGATCCCAACGGATCCCAGCGGAGACGGGCTGGCGCGTCACGGGGTTGATGCTGTGTAGCGTGCGTCACCACTGCTTTCGCGTCAGGGCGCCCCATGAGTCCAGGCCTGTTCACCCAGTCGTCGTTGTTCGGCATCGGCATCGCCTTCAGCCCGCTGCACATCGGCGTGGTGACCCTGCTGCTGCTGGGCCGCGCGCCCCTGCGCCGATCATTCGCCTATGTGCTCGGCTGGACGCTGGCAAACGTGCTGGCGGTGGCCTTGCTTCTGCTCCTTGGCAGCCACTTCGCCCTGACCCTCGCCCATGGGGAGCGGGAGCAGGTGTTGATTGACCTGGTGGGTGCCGGGGGGCTGCTGGCTCTGGGGCTCTATCAGCTCACGCCCCAGGCCACCATCGGCGAGGAGGGCATGGCCCTGCGGCTGATGACGCGCCTGCCGGACTTCAGCGACGGCGTGCTGGTGGCGATCGGTGCCGCTGGCGCGCTGCTGACGCCGGAAAATCTGGTCTTTTATCTCAAAGAAGCCGGGCTCATGCTGGTGAACCACCCTGGCCTCTCCGCCGATCTGGAGCTCACCAGCCTCTACGCGCTGATGGCCAGCTCCCTGCTGCTGCTGCCTCCCCTGGCCTGGATCTGGAGCCGGGGGGGCATCCGTGCCGCCATCGAACGCTTGGAGGATTGGTTGCAGCATCGGGCCGAGCCCCTGGTTGGAGTTTTGGCCCTGCTGATTTCTGCCTATCTGTTTTACGAGGGGATTCACGGGATGGAGGTGATGGCGGGGGGAATCGCTGGAGCGTGAGGTTGCGCTCAGGCTGATGGAATCGCACCCGCGAGAGACCACCTTGATCCGGCTCTGACGAATCCCCAACAGGATGGGCGTCCTCTGAGAACCGACACGGCCATCTCTGCTGCCCATCGGGGACCCGTCTCTCAAAGCCCCTCTTGGAGGCTTTAAGACTGGCAGATGAAGTTGAGATGGAAACTCCTGGCCTGGAGTGCTCAAGCCCCAAGGGCTGGCCCGGCAGAACCAGCAGCCTGCGACGCTGAAGATCATCGCGTTGCACGCAACCCACTTCGATGAAGGAGAGGGGACGGGATGACTGAAACACTGAGCTCAAGAGGAGACATCCCTCACGTCGCCCTTCATGGCACTCGTGATTTGAAAATGTATTGTTGGACGAACGGAAGGCAAGATAGTCGCCTGATTATTGGTCAGTTCAGGGCTGTTGACAAGAATCGGACGATCAAACATGACCGAGTTGAATTGTTGGCATATTGATTGAAGTGCCAAGTGTTATGCAGGCCATTTTTACTTTGCAACAGCCTATCTGATAGTCAGATCAGATCGGGAGCATCAGACGACCCAACAACATTTCATGGCATCAGTTGTTTGGCGAAACTCTTGTCCGCAAGAATTTGCAGCCTATCAGCACGGAATCGTTTTCAGGTCAGTGACATGGATGTCAACGCAAGCAACACGCTTCGGAACACGAGAGCTGACTTTCAGAAGAATGAGATCTCAGTCCTGACAGAGGGACTTGTTCAGACTATGGGCCTGAGGGACCGAGGGGGCGAATGACTTGTCTTCGCGTTGTCCTGTGGTGACAGCTTCAACACGCAAGACTGTCCCGAGTCCATCCTGACGGCTGTTCAGCTGCGCTGCTGCAAACACTTGAAATCAGCCATGATCTGCACCCTTCTCCAGTCCCTCCTCCTGCTCCACTTCCAAAGTGGCAAAAAGGCTTTCCACGGCATCGCGGCTCTCCTCCAATTCGTGGCTGGCCAGCCGATGCGTTGTCGCGTTGTTCACCACCAGCCGTGCCTGTCGTCCGCCGCTCGTTTCGGCGGCGGTGACCGTGAGGATGCCGTTGAGATCAAAGCTGAATTGCACGTCGATCGACACCTCGCCTGCGGGTTTGGGGGGCAAACCTTCCACATCAAAGGATCCAAGCGGCACATTTTCCCGCGCACTCAGATTCTCGCCCTGGGACACCTCCACCCGCACATACCTCTGGTTGTCAACAGTGGTGCGATACAGCTTGGAGCGGGTGACGGGAATCACCGTATTGCGGGGGATGATCGCACTGAAGAGATTGGGGATCAGGCCGAATTCCGTCTCCATCGCTGTGGCGATACCCAGGGAATGGGGGGTCACATCCACCAGAAACGTATCCACCTCCTCTCCGTTCAACACCCCCGCCTGCAGCGCCGCTCCAAGCGCCACGCAGCGATCCGGCTCAAATCCACTCACCGGCACCCCCTCCAGGTGCTTCTCCACCACCTCCAGCACCAAGGGGATGCGGGTGGAGCCACCCACCAGAATCACCCGATCCAGTTGGGCGGGCTCGAGGCCGGCATCCGACAGTGCCCGGTCGATCGCCGTCAGCGTCTCCCCCAGCAATGGACGGATCAGGTCTTCAAAATCCTCCCGCGTCAGCGCGGTATCGAGGTGCAGAGGCGTGTCGCCCTGGCGGTGAAGGTAGGCCTCCTTCACGGCCACCTGGCTACGCTCGCTCAATTGAATCTTGGCCCGCTCCGCCGTTTGCAGCAGGCGGGCCTCCAGAGCCGCCTCCGCCGGCAGCGGCACCCCGTGGGCCTCCTCGAAACGCTCGGCCAACAGGCGCTGCACCAAACGGTCGAAATCATCCCCCCCCAAGCGGTTGTTGCCATGGCTGGCCAGCACCTCCGTCACCGGACCGGTGATCTCCACCACCGACACATCAAACGTGCCGCCTCCCAGGTCGTAAACCAGCAGCCGCTGGCTCTCTTCATCGCGCCGGTCGTACACCAGAGCCGCGGCGGTGGGTTCGTTGAGACTTTGAAGCACCTCCAGCCCCGCAATCTCGCCCGCCTCCTTGGTGGCCTGCCGCTGCGCGTCCGTGAAGTAGGCCGGCACCGTGATCACCGCCTGGCTCACCGTGGCCTCCAGTGCCGTTTCCGCCCGCGACTTGAGCGCCCGCAGGATGAGGGCGGAGATCTCCTGCGGCCGATAGGTCACCTCCCCCAACGCCACCCGGGTGTCGCTGCCCATCTGCCGCTTGATCGAGCGAACCGTGCGCTCCGGCGCCGCGGCGTACTGCCGTTGGGCGGACTGCCCCACCAGCAGCTGCCCCTCGGTGTTCACTCCCACCACCGAGGGCAGAAGCACCTCCCCCGCCTCATCCGGGATCACCCAGGGCTGACCGTCTTCCAGCGCCGCCACCAGGGAGTTGGTGGTGCCCAGATCAATGCCGACAACCGTGGCCATGGAGGGGAAAGAGGAGAGAGGGATCGGTTTGGAGCGGGGTTGTGGCGCGTCTCAGGGACCTGACACCAGCACTTGGGCTTCCCGCAGGAGGCTCTGCCGCCAGACATAACCGCGCACCGCCTCCTCCACCACAAGGCCGGCCGCCATGCCGGCGGGAGCCGGCCGCTGGCCAAGGGCTCGCATCCGCTCGGGGTCAAAGGGAAGCCCCACGCTGTCGAAGGGCTCCAGCCCATGGCTGCGCAGGGCCTCCAGCAAGTTCGAGCGAATCAGCTGGATTCCTTCGTCGGCGCTGCGGGCCAGGCTCGCGGATGTCTCCACGACCGGGGCCAACGAGGGTGCAGGCGGCCTGAACAGCCAGCGCCGCAGGCGCTGCCAAGGACCCCGCGGCGCAGGCACCGCCGTGCTCGGGGCGGCGGCCTGGTGCAGGCCATCGAGCACCTGCCGCCAGTGGGCATCCGCCCGGTCGAGGGCATCGAGCACCGGCAGCAGATCCCGCACCAAGGCCTCCTGCTGTTGCCGCAGCTGGCTCTGGAGCTGGGCGCGTTCTCGGGGTGAGGTCATCGGGTGGGGGGGATTCAAAAGGTGAGGCGCAGCAGATCCGTCAGGCTCAAGCGGCAGCTGGCGTGCACCCGGGCCTCCAAGGCCGCCAACACCTCCGGGTCAAGCCGTTCCCGAGGCGGGCCGGGCTTCAAGGGATCGGCCCGATGCTCCCCGGCGGCGCGGATCGCCTCGTAGGCGGCGCGGATCTGCTGAAATTCCCGTGGATGGCTGTGGGCCGGGAACCGCCGCAACTGGCGGTGGTAGGCCGCCTTGAGCTCGGCGGGCGTGGCCTCCGGGGGGATCGCGAGCAGGGCATAGGGGTCGGCCATGGCTACAGCTGCTTCCAGGCATCAGCCAGCACCTGTCGCAGCTCGGGCTGAATCAACGGCATGATCTTCTGCAACTGTTCCTCACTCAGCTCACCACCGCCCTTCTCCCGCACAATCTGCCGGACGAGCGCTTCGATGTCCAACATGTCAACGAGCCGGTCCCATTCGAGGCCACCCATCAACCGAGAGGGCCGTCCGATCGACTTCGCGGGATGGCGGTCGGCCCACCACAGCTCCCGATTGCAGGCGGCCAGGGCCACCCCATCCTGCTGACGACGGGCCTGATCAAAGGCTTCCCCATGGCGTTGGCCATGGGCGAATGACCCATTGCGCTCCATCGTGGCCAGAGCCAGGGTGAGCAGGGGATTGTCGGGATCCTGGCGGCGCAGATCATCGACAACGGCCCGCCAGGGCTTGGTGCTGGCAAACAGGCGCAGATCGAACAGGGCCATGGGCAACGTGCGCTGGGGTTGGCGGGCGCGCCGCAGCAGCCGAGCCGCTTCTGTCCCCGGCTCCTCAGAGGCCTTGAGGCCCAGGCCATGGAGCAGGAGCAGCGCCCGAAGGGCCGCCTCGCCCTGGGGGGTGTCGGTCCTGGCGGCATGCGCCTCCAGCTGGGCCTGGCGCCGCGCGACCTCGCTGGTGATGGGCTTGCCCGTGCGACGGCAAAAGCGCCGGATCGCCACCAGAATCGCCGTGAGGGCCTCCACCTGATCTGCGGGTGACAGGGCGGCGAGCAAGGCATCCCAGCGATCGCTCGCCCCCGGCAACGCCAACGGCACCTTTCCCGTGGCGGCGCCGGCGGGAGGGCTGACATGCTCCAGGAGCACCCGCAGGGCGTCCAATCCGGCTCCAGGTTCCGAGCTGTTTCGCAGGGCGACGGCCATCTCCCGCAGCGTCGCGTGGCTGAGGGCCTCCAGCCAGGCCGGCACCCCGACCATCGACTCCGCCTCCAACGCGGGCAAGGCGCCGAATCGGGGGCCATGCACACGCCGCAGCCGCGCCACTTCCGACTGCTGGCCGGCGGTCTCCAGAAGCTCCTCCAAAATCTCATAGAGGTGAAGCGCTTGACAGCCCCCCTCCAGCGCGTCCCAAAGCAGGGCTGTCGCAGCCTCGTTGTCGTCTTTCATGTAGGCGATCAGGCCTCGACGTCCGATCACATCCGGCAGATCCGGTGCCAATCGTTCGGCCTCCCCCAAGGCACGCAGGGCCCGCTGCCCCTCGCCGAGCTTGATCGTTTGGTCAACCTGCCAGCAGTGAAGGCGGGCCACCGTGGAGGAGAGGAGCGGTTCGGGCCAAGCCGAGGGGTTGGCCCTGGCGGTCCGGCGCAGCCAGGCGAGCAGTTGGCTCACAAGCCGCTCGCACTCCGGCGTGTGACGTCCGTCGTCCTCGGCGTCCAGGAGGGGGTAGAGGCGCAGAGCCAGCTCGGGATCGAAGGCGGGCCGGTCAACGATGGGTCGCCAACAGGCGATGGCATCCTCCGGCGACTCCCGCTCCACAGCCTGTTGACCGGCCAACACCAGCAGGGGCCGCCGCAGGGAAACCAACTCGGGCAAGGAGGCCAGGAGGGTGCGTTCGTTGGCGAGCAGGAGCTGGCCCGCGCTGAGGTGATTGTTCTGACGCAGGTGATGGAGCAGCGTCAGGGCGAGGGCCTCCTCGCGGCGGGGCAGGTCGCGCCGGGAGAGGTTGACCAGCTCGCCAGGGGGCTGGCCCGTGCGAGCGGCCAGATCCAAGGCCACCGCCACCATGGCCGGATGGACCGGCGGGTCGAGGTCGTCTGCTGCCGCCTTGGGGTCGCCCATCTCCAGGGAAGCCCAAGCCCGCCAGACGGAGCCATGGTCTCCCATGGTGGCGGGCCCTGCCATCACAGCGAATTGGCGCCTGGCGGAGGCTGGGTCCCCCTCCAACAGGTGGAGCACTCCGGCCACCCAGTGGAGTTGGTGGCCCTGAAACCGCTTGGGCTGGTTGCGCACCAAGTTTCGCGCCCGTTCCGTCTCCCCCGCGAGAAGGAGCACTTTCAGATAGGCGCCGGCATGGGCCTTCGGCAAGCGGTTCGCCGCAAAGGCCTCCTCCAACAGAGCCAACGCCCGCGGGATTTGCCCCTGATCCACCCACAGACGGGCCAGACGCTCCAGAGGTTCTCCCTCCTGACCCGGAACCATGGCCTTGCGGAAGGCCGCCTCCGCCCGCTTCGCCTGTCCCTGTTCCGCAGCCTGGCGCCCCTCCAGACACCAGAGCTGGGACTCGCTGGGCCGCAAGTCGAGCTCCGGCCGGCGGAGCAGGGCTTGCCCCCGCACGCGAATCGCCTCGCTGTAGCGCTTGCGGGCCACCAAATCCGCCAACTTGCGCCGGACCGCAGCCTCACCTCCATCACTCCCGGCGGAAGCAGGGCCGGGAGCGGGCCGAGGGGGCATGGGACAAGCTGGCTCTTCCGCCATTCAACCCCTGCTCTGGGGGAAAGCGCAAACCTTCAACGGTTGAGAGGCTCGGATTTGCGACAAATCTAGCTTTTAATCATAGAGTTTCCCCATGCTCAGTGCGTAATCCTTCCATCCCCTGTGCAGAGAACGGATGCGGATCCGGATGGACTGTCTCCAAGTGGCACGCCCCAGATTAGGGTCACAGTGGCTTGTGGAGGCCGCGAAGCAAGGGCGCAAGATCTTATACGAAATGCCAAGCCAGGGCTGATAGCTCAGGCGGATGCAGCTGGATGATCAGCTCAACCAGCAACTGATCAACAGCCCGCTTGTTTAAAGAATCTGATCCAAAAACCGCCTGGTCCTCTCATGGCCCGGATTGTTGAAGAACACTTGCGGCGGCGCCTCCTCCACGACTTCCCCCTCAGCCATCAGCACCACCCGGTGGGCCACCTGCTCGGCAAATTTCACCTCGTGGGTCACCACCACCATGGTGATGTCGTCTTCGGCCAGGTTGCGCATCACATCCAGCACCTCCCGCACCATCTCCGGATCCAGGGCGCTGGTGGGTTCGTCGAAGAGGAGGATGCGGGGTTCCATGCACAGGGCCCGGGCGATGGCCACGCGCTGCTGCTGGCCGCCGGAGAGCTGACCCGGAAACTTTCCCGCCTGCTCGGCGATGCCCACCCGTTGCAACAACGCCATCGCCTGCTCCGCCACCTCCGCCTTGGACCGCTTGCGCACCAGCACAGGCGCCAGCGTCAGGTTGTCGAGCACGGTGAGGTGGGGGAAGAGATTGAACTGCTGAAACACCATGCCCACCTCCCTCCGGATGGCGTCGATGTTGCGCAGGTCGTTGGAGAGGGCGATGCCATCCACCACGATGCGGCCCTTCTGGAAATCCTCCAGGGCGTTGAAGGTGCGGATGAAGGTGCTCTTTCCCGATCCGGAGGGGCCCATGATCACGACCACCTCCCCCCGGTTCACCCGCAGATCACAACCCTTCAGGGCATGGAAGCCGTTGGGATACCACTTCTCCACCCCTTGGGCCTCGATCATCACAGTTTGGGGAGGGGCGGCGGACATGGGGGAGAGGGGAGACATCAGCGGCTGGGAACAGTGCGGGGATCGAGGCGTCGCTCCAGGGCGCGGCTGCCCAGGCCCAGGGCGGCGCAGCAACACCAAAACAAGACGGCCAGGGTGAGGTAGACCTCGGCATTCCGGCCCAGAAAAGCAGGGTTCGCCATCACCGTGCGGGCCACGCCGAGCAATTCGAGCAGACCGATCAGCGACAACAGGGTGGTGTCCTGCAACAACGAGATGAACTGCCCCACCATCGCCGGCAGGGCCACCCGCAGCGCCTGGGGCAACACCACCCGCTGCAGAGCCTGGGGATGGGAGAGTCCCAGGGAACGGGCCGCCTCCACCTGGCCTGCGGGCACAGCCGCCAGGCCCGAGCGCACGGCCTCCGCCAGATAGGCGGCGGCGAAGAAGGTGAGCACCCAGGCGGCGCGCCACACCCGCTCGGGAGCGAGGCCATTGGGCAGGAGGAAGCCGAGAATGTTCTGCCCAAGAAAGAGGAGGGTGATCAGCGGCGCGCCGCGGATGAACTCGATGTAAACCACTGACGCCCATCGCAGCAGGGGGAGGTCGCTGCGGCGACCCAGGGCGAGGAGCACCCCCAGGGGAAAACAGAGCAGGATCGCGAAGCTGGCGGCCAGCAGAGTGAGCAACAGACCGCCCCATTCCGAGGGTGGAACGGTCACCAGACCCAGGCCGCCGCTGATCAGCACCATGCCCGCCAGATAGAGCGTCGGCCAGAGCAGGGGGACGAGCCGAAGCAGCTGCGGCGGCCAGCGGGTGCCAAAACGCCCCGCCAGCCAGCGCAGGCCGATCAGCCCGGCGGCCAGGCCCCACCAGCGGCCCTGGAGGGCGGGCTCCAACCGCAGGGCCCAGGGAAACCACAGCGCCGCCCCGGCCAGCACGGCCACGGCCAGTCGATCGTTGCGGGGCCAGAGGACACCCTCCCGATCCGCCCGGGGATGGGCTCGGAGCAGCCCCCAGCTGAGGCCCGTCGCCGCCACCAGCAGGCTGGCGAGCAGCCAGAGGCGCCACTGCTGCTCCACCGGATAGCGACCAACGGCGAACAGGGTGCTGTTGGCCTGAATCACCGCCCAGCGGGCCTGAAGGAAGGCCCAGCGCCCGAACCCCAAAAGGGCCAGGGCAAGAACCGTGAGCAGGGCCAAGCTGAGCACGGCATCGCCGGGGGTGGCGAAGAGCTCGTGGCGGAGGCGACGCAGAAGCGGCTTCATCTCAACGCTCCCGGATTTGCACGAGCTGATTCAGGCCGTTCATCAGGGCGGAGATCAACAGATCGAGACCCAGATAGGCCCCCAGAAGAATCAGATACACCTCCACGGCCCGACCGGTTTGATTCAGGGTGGTTTCGGCCACGGAATACAAATCGCTGAAGCCAACGGCCACCGCCAGGGAGGAATTCTTGGCCAAAGAGATGTACTGGGTGTTCAACCCCGGCAGGATCACCCTCAGAGCCTGGGGCAGGACCACCTGCCGCAGGGTGGTGAACCAGCGCAGCCCCAGGGACGAGGCCGCCTCCCACTGCCCCTTGGGCACCGCCGCGATGCCGCCGCGCACCACCTCAGCGATGAAGGCGCCGGAATAGATGATCAAGCCGGTGAGCAGGGCGGCGAACTCGACGCTCAACCGCAGAGGCGCCTGCCAGACCCCATTGACGAGCTGTGGGCCCTGCCAGCGGAGGCCCTCCGCCAGCCCCGCCAGATAGAGGCCCGACTTGGCGAGGACCAAGCCGGGCAGCTGGAAGGCGGCGGCCCCATTGGGGAGGGCGAGAAACACGACGAAATACCAGAACACCAGTTGCAGCAGCAACGGGATGTTGCGCACCACCTCCACATAAAGGCGGGCCAGGCCCCGCAGCAGGCCGTTGCCGCTGAAGGCGGCCATCCCCGCCAGGGTGCCCAGGAGGGTGGCCCCCACCAGCCCGGAGAGCACGGCCCGCAGGGTGTTGGCCAGGCCCGCCAGCAGGCCGCGCCAGTAGGGCATGCCAGCGTCGAAGGGCAGGACCGATTCAGCCAGGTCGAAGCCGGCGGGCTGGGACAGCCAGCGCCAGGTGAGCAGCAGGCCCGCCGCCGAGAGGTTGCGCACCAGATTGCCCAGCAGGAAGGCGATCAGCAGCAACACCACCAGGCCGACCGCAGCCTGAACCAACCACGGCACCACCCGGCGATCGCGCCACCAGGGCGGGGAGGCCTCGGGACGGGGAGAGGGAGTCGAGGGGGCCATCGCGTCAGCGGAAGGGGGGGGAATAGATCAGGCCCCCGTCCTTCCACTGCTTGTTGCTGCCCCGATCCAGCTTCAGCGGCGAGCGGGGGCCGACATTGCGATCAAACACCTCGCCGTAGTTCCCCACCGCCGCGATCACCTTGGGCACGAAATCGGCGGGCAGGCCGAGCTGCTTGCCGAAATCACCCTCCACCCCGAGGAAGCGGCGCAGGTCAGCCAGTTTGGGGTTGGCCTTCGCTTCCGCCACCTTGGCGGCCACATTGGCCTGGGTGATGCCGAGCTCCTCGGCCTGAAAGAGGGTGTTGACGGTCCAGCGCACCACATCCGCCCAGGGGGCATCGGCATTGACCGTGGCCGGGGTGAGAGGCTCCTTGCTCATCACATCCGGCAGGAGCACATGGTCATCCGGATTGGGGAAGCTGGTGCGCTTCGCCGCCAGCTGGGAACGATCGCTGGTGACAGCCACGCAGCGGCCGCCGAGATAAGCCGCGTAGGTCTGGTCGCCGGTTTGGAATTTCAGGGGGGTGTACGGCACGTTGAGCTCGCGCATGCGATCGGCCAGGTTGAGCTCGGTGGTGGTGCCGCTCTCCACGCAGATCGGCTTGCCCGCCAGCGCCTGGAGGGTGGTGATGCCGCCCGATCGGGGGGTCATCACGCCCTGGCCGTCATAGAAGACGGTGGGCGCGAAGCTGAGGGCGTTGCCCCCTGCCGCGTCGCGGCTGAGGGTCATGGTGGTGTTGCGGGAGAGGAGGTCGATTTCGCCACTGGCCAGGGCGGCAAAGCGCTCGCTGGAATTCAGATCACGGAACTCCACCTTTTTGGGGTCGGCGAAGAGCGCCGCGGCCACCGCCCGACACACATCCACATCCAGGCCGCTGTAGCCGCCGTCCGGACCAACGAAGCTGAAGCCCGGCAATTTGCCGTCCACGCCGCAGATCAGCTTGCCCCGACTCTGGATGGCCGCCAGCTTGGCGCTCTGAACCCCGGAGCCACCTTCCGGCGCACAGCCCACCAGCAGACCGGTCAGCAGCAGGGGGAGGGGAAGACAGCGAGCCAGACGACGCATCGGGGCACTGGGAAGTGGGCAGATTGTCACATGCTTGCGGGGGACCCACCAGGCCAGGACGGCACCGATCTCATCCCGGCAGGATCACGCGGTTGATCACATGCACCACGCCGTTGTCACAGACCACATCGGCGCTGATCACAGTGGCGTTTTTCACCTCAAAGGGATCGGCTCGGCGGATCGCCACGGGAGCACCCTCCAGGCTTGTCCATTCGGGCTGATCGACCAGCTCCGCCTGGCGATGGTCGCCGGCGAGCACATGGAATTTGAGGATGCGGGCCAGCTGGGGCGGATTGTCCACCAGGGTCTGCACCGTTCCAGGCGGGAGGGCGGCGAAAGCGTCATCCACCGGGGCGAAGACGGTGAAGGGTCCGGGACTTTCCAGGGCGGCGGTGAGACCGGCCACCTCGACGGCGGTCAGGAGGGTGGCAAAGCACCCGGCGGCTTTTGCCGTTTCAATGATGTTGGCCATGGAACAATCTATTACACAGAAGAAGATGAGAAAGCCGAGGAGAAAACAGGAAAACCTGCTGATGTCACCTGTAATCCTGTGTCTGAACGTCGCCGAGACGAGCCTCTGGACGCACGAAGCGATCCATCTGCGCTTCAAAGAAACGACGATTCGCCAGCAGATGCTCCGGATCGGTGTCATCCAGTGGGTAGAGCAGGGCGCAGCGCAGGGCCTGGATCACAGCGGAAGTGACGTTGTACATGGAGCGCTGGAAGGTGATGCCCAGCTGAATCAACTGATCCTCCTCACCACGCTTGTGGTGGGTGTAAACCTCCTCCAAATAAGGGGGCAGAAAATGCAGCATGTCCTGCATCAACAGCGTCGGCGGGATGCCGGCGGAGCCGACGGGGAAGACATCGGCATAGAGAATGCCGTAGTGAAAATCAGCCTGATCTGCGGGCACTTGATAGGCCTGAGCGTTGTAGCTCTTGGTGCCACGGAACGGGGACGTGCGGTAGAAGACAGCCTCCACATAGGGGAGGGCCGCCTCGTAGAGCCAGGTGAACCCTTCCGACTTGGGAATGATCTCGATGCACTCCTCACCCACAAACACATGGTGGTAGATCGGACGACCAGCCACGGCAAAAATACCGTTGACCAGGAAATCCATGGCGTCGGGCACGCCTTTGAAGCCGCCTTCGTCGTAAATGTCGCTCATTTCGAAGAACACCGGCGCCATCACCTCCCAGAAGAGGCCAAGATTGGCGTAGTAGCTCATCTGCTTCAACTGCTCCATGAACATTTCAGGGAACAACTTATACAGACCAAGCATCAGGGGATTGTTGCGGAAATAGGCCTTGATCGCCCGATCCGCATTGGCGCGATAGGCCTCGCTCTCCAAATAATCGTTGAAACGACCGCCCATGCCCTGATGCCAGAGCATGGCCTGCATGCAGGCTTCGGCGAATTCCATGTTGATGCGATCATGCCAGAGATGATGCAAAAGCTTGGGCATCGCTCGGGTTTCACCCTTCGCCATGAACTCCAGCAGCTCGGGGTGGGCCTTCTCGCCGCCGCGCCAGATGCGCAAGCGCGATTGATCGCCTGAATAGGAGTTGGGTCGATCGAGATAGGCCTGGGAGGGGAAATACTTGAACGCCGGCAGGGGATTGAGGAACACCTGCTCCGCGATGTAGAGCAGGTCGCGCCAATAAAAGTCCATCGGCACGGCATAAGCCTTGTAGATGCCGATGATCTGCTTCAAGTTTTCCGGCGTGTCGGGAAGCATGGAGCCCCCCGCCTCCAGGCGGTGGATCACCTCTGCCCAACGGTGTTCCGAGGGGGGAATCAGAGGGGCCTGGCGGAGTTCCGCCACGGGCGCGGCTGGAGGCGTCATGAGGGGAGGAGCTGGGGGGCGGTGGCAACGGCGGCGGTTCCACGCTGGAAGGCCACCGTTTGGGAGGGGAAGGAGAGGGTGCGAAGAGCGAGGGTGGCGGTGGCGGATTCACTCCACCCCGTGAGGACCTTGGGCCAGATGCCGCAGGCCACGATCATCACGGTGAGCACCACGGCGGGGGCCCGCTCGGTCCAACGGGTGGAGGCCCAGTCGGCCTTGGCGTTGTCGAGGCGGCCGAACCCCACCCTGTTGAACAGGCGAATCGCATAAACGGCGGTGAAGCCAGAGGCGATCAGGCAGATCAGCGTCGCCCTTGGGAAGACCACCCAGCTGCCCTCGAACACGATCAGCTCAGCCGGAAAACCCACCAGGCCAGGGATCCCCGCTGCGGCCATCAAGGCCAGCAGCAGCATGCCCATGGTGAAGGGAAGGCCCCGCAAGGGATTGAGCAGGCCGGAAAGATCGGGGATCGCGCTGCTGCCGGTCTTGCGCTCGATCAGCCCCACGCAGGCAAACAGCAGGGCGACGATCATCCCGTGGGCCAGGGTCTGGGCCACAGCCCCCTGGAGGCTGAGGGGTGTGGCCGCCGCCAGGGAAAGCACAAGCAGGCCCATGTGACCGAGGGAGCTGTAAGCCATCAAGCGGCGGATGTCACTCTGGGCGATGGCATTGAGGGCGCCGTAAACCGCGCAGACCGCCCCGGTGGCAGCGATCCAGGGCGACCAGGCGGCCCAGGCCTCTGGCAGGAAGCCCACCCCGAAGCGCAGCAAGCCATAGGCCCCCAGCTTGGAGACCACCCCGCTGAGGAGCATGACCGCTGGGATCGGAGCCTCGGCGTAGGTGAGCGGCTGCCAGCCGTGCAGGGGCACGATGGGAAGCTTCAGCCCGAACGCCAGAAGAAAAAGCGCCAGGATCCAGGCCTGGGCTCCGGGGGAGAGCTGGGCCCGGGCCAGATCGGCGTAGTCGAAACTGATCCCCTGGCTGTTGCACCAGGCCAGGGCAAGCACTCCGCCCAGCAGGGTCAGCCCGGAAACGGAGCCATAAATGAGATACCGAATCCCTGCGCCGGCCCGCCGCGGCCCCCCCCAGGTGGCCACCAGCAGCGTGGCCGGGATCAGCACGACCTCAAAGGCCAGGAGGAAGAGGAGGGCGTTGCGGGCCAGAAACGCTCCCACCACGCCGAGATTGGTGGCCAGCAGCAGGCAGTTGAAGAGGCGTGGACGGGGATGATCCTCCGCAGCGGACAGGATCGCCATGGTGCTCACCAGGGCGGTGAGCAGCACCAAAGGCAGCGACAGCCCGTCGAGGCCGAGATCCAGGGCCAGTCGCAGCTTGGGCAACCAGGTGAGATGGAGCTCGGGCGGCGGAAAACGCCAGCAGAGGAGCGCCACCACAAACTGCCCGGAACAGGCCAGGGCCGCCAGGTTGCGCACCCCGACAGCGCTGCCCGTGGCGAGCAGGGGAATCACCAGGGCCGCCGCCAGGGGGAACGCCAGCAGCAGAGGAAGAAGGAGGGACGACATCAGCGGAGCGGGCGGAGGAGTTCGGAGGAGGCGGGATTCGCCAACACCCAGGCGGCCATCAGCAGGATGCCCAGAAGCAAGGTGAGGGCATAGGCCTGGGAGCGTCCGGAGGTGGTGAGGCTGAGGCGCCGGGCCCCCTCCATGGCCACAGCGCCCGTGGTGCCGCTGAAGCCATCAACGATCCGCTGATCGGACCAGGCGCTGAGACGGGCCAGGGCCACCACCAGTCCGACGATCGTGCGGTGATAGAAGCGCTCGGTCTGCATGTCATGGGCAAGCCAGTCTTGAAGGCCGCCCAGGGCGGAGGGGAGATGGGCCAGGGGATGGGGCCGCAGATAGAACACCGCCGAAAGACCACCGCCCACCAGGGTGCTGGCCAGCAGGGGCCAAGCCATCGGTCCCCAGCCGGCGAGGGGTGTGAGGGGAAACACGCCGTTGCGCACCAGCAGCTGGGGAAGGTGAAGCACCAAGCCCATCAACACCAGGGTGGGGAGCACCAGAAGCCAGAGGGCTTCGGGTGAGCGGGTGGTGAAGGGGCTGGGCCGACCGCCCCAGATCTGGCCGAACACCCGCATCAGGCCCGCACTCACCAGGGCATTGGTGATGAGCACGATGGAGGTGAGCAGCAGCGGATGGCCGCTCTGACTGGCCATCGCCAGCAACTCGCGCAAAGCGGCGAAGCCGGCGAAGGGGGGAAGGCCGATCAGGCCGGCGGCGCCGGAGAGGAAAGCGATCCCGATCAAAGGCCGCTTCTTCCACAGGCCTCCCAGCTGGGTCAGGTCCTGGGTGACGTTGGTGAACACGATGGCGCCGATGGACATCAGCAGCAGGGCCATCGGCAGGGGGTAGACCAGCATCAGGTGATCGGCCACATCGATGCCGCCCAGGCCGACGGCGATGAACAGCAGCCCCATCCAGCTGGTGACGAGAAAGGAGAGGGCCCGCTTGACGTCGATCTGGGCCAGGGCGATCAAGGACCCCACCAGGGCGCTGGTGCCACCCACCACCACCAGCACGGATTGCACCAGGGAACTGAGGGCGATCAGGGGCTCGAGCCGCAACAACACCCAGATCCCGCCGACCACCACCACGGAGTTCCGCAGCACGGTGGAGGGCAGGGGGCTTTCCATGGCCTCATCCAGCCAGAGATGAAGCGGAATTTGAGCGCACTTCCCCATGGGACCTGCGATGAGCGCCAGCAAGATGAGCGTGACGGCGGGGCTGAGGGGAATGTGGTTGTTGGCCTGGTCGGCGGCCCAAGCCTGGAGTCCATGAAAGTTCCAGGTGCCGGTGATCGGCAGCAGGGCAATCACGCCGGCCAGAAGGATGAGGTCACCGATCCGTTTGGTGAGAAAGGCGTCGCGGGCTCCCTTGACCACAAGGGGCTGGTTGTACCAGGTGCCGACGATCAGATAGGTGCCAAGGGTGAGGAGCTCAAGAATGACATAGCTGAAGAACAGAGAATCTGTGAGCACGAGGGCGCAGAGACCGGCCTCAAAAAAACTCAGGGAGCCAAAAAATCTTGGCCACCCCCAATCCATTTCAAGATAAGCAATAGAATAAATCTGGACCAGCACATGCAGGCCGGTGATCACCATCATCGCGATCAGGGCCGGCTCTGTGATCAGTCCATCGAAGCCGATGCGCAGGCCGGCGGTGTCGAGCCAGGTCCAACCGAAGGTAAGGGGCCGGTAGATCGCGGAGGAGCCGGCGGTGGAATTCGAATGGAGCGCCATCAGGGCCAGGGCGGAGTGCCCGAAGGCCAGGGTGACCATCGACAGGTTGAGGTAGCCGCAGGGGCGTGGACCGGTGCGGGAGATCAGCCCGGGCGACCAAAGCAGCGAGAGCAGGGAGGCCAGCAGGGGGTAGATCGGCACCAGCCAGGCGGACTGGGCAAAGAGGAGCGTCATGGAGGCGTGGACGGACTGGCCGCGGGGCCCATTTGGCGGGCAAGGCTAAGGGCCTTTGGGGAGGGCTGGGTGTCTGCGTAACAAGGAACTGCCTATCGCGGGCAGAAGCAGACTTTATGGATGGCTTGCCTTGAGCCGGCACCCCCGCTTTGCGGTGCGAGAGTCGTCTTTTGACAAGTCTGCCGTGGCCTGTCGTCGATGCGGCTGCCGGATGGTGACCAAAGTGGGCCACGCCCGTCCGATGTTGATCTGCACGGATTGCGGCCTGCCCCTGGATCAGCGGGACACCGCCGGAATCGCGCGGCGGCGTCTTTGGGGAGTCCTCTGGCTCGTGGGCATGGCCCTGATGAGCGGGGCGATGCTGCTTCTGGCCATGAGCTACGAAAGCCGCCGGGTCAGTCCGTTGGAGGACTCCCTCGAACGCACGGACGATGGATCCGGGGAGGAGGCGAAACGGGAGAAGGACGATCTGCTGATGGAGCCCAGCACGCTGATGGGGCCCCGCTCCAGCCGGGGGGGAGAAGCGCCAGCCGAAGGCATCAACGCCAGCGGGTCCACCAACGGCGCAACAGAAGGAACAGGAGCGCCACCCCTGCGACCACCAGCCCGGAACGGATCAGCAGATCGCTGAAGGGCTCCATCCACCGCAAAACCCTGCCGTAGTTCTCCCCCAGGGTTTTTCCGGCCAGGGCGAGGGCCGAGACCAGAAGGCTGCTGCCCGCGCTGGTCCAGACCAGAAAGGCCGGCTTGGGCATCAAATCGATGCCGGCGGGCACCGAGATGAGGGTTCGGACCCCGGGCACAAGCCGGCCCCAGAAGACAACTGCGGCACCGTGGTGGTTGAACCAGCGGCGGCTTTGACGCAGTCCCCCGGGGGTCACCCCCAGCCAACGACCATGGCGACCGATGAGGTGCTCCAGCCGCTCCTCATTGATCAACCGGCCGATGCCGTACCAGAACCAGGCCCCGAGCACCGTGCCGAGCAGACCCGAGAGGATGACCGGCAACAGCTGCAGCTGCCCCTTGTGGGCGAGGAAGCCCCCCAGGGGCATGATCAGTTCCGCCGGGATCGGCGGGACAAGATTCTCCAGAAACATGCCCAGGGTGATCCGCCCGTAGCCGAGGAGGGGATGGGTGTCCGCCCCGGCCTGGATCAGCCGGGGCAGGGATTCCAGGGCTGCCTTGATCAAGCTCAGCCCATCAGGCATGGGACCGGGCACTCCGTCGCCAGAGACGCCAGACCTTGTCCAGTTCGAGGTAGAGGAACAGCAGCAGGCTGAAGCCAACGCAGATGGCCAGATCCCCGGAGCGGAGAGGAACCGTGCCGAAGAAGCCGGCCAGGGGGGGCACGTAGAGGAGCGCCAGCTGGAGGGCGGTGGTGAGCAGGACCGCCCACAGCAACCAGGGGTTGGAGAAAGGCGCCACCTGGACCAGGGGACGATCGCTGCGGGCGGAGAGGGCATGGCCCATCTGGGCCAGGCAGAGGGTGGTGAACACCATCGTGCGCCAGGGGCCTTCGGGTCCGTAGGCGCGGTAGGCCCAGACCATCAGGGCGATGGTGAGCGCGGCAAACACGACGCCGACCCGCAGGATGTAGGCGCCGATGCCACGGGCGAAGATCGATTCCCCGGGCTGAGCCGGGGGACTCCGCATGAGGTCCTTCTCACCAGGTTCGAGGGCGAGGGCCAAGGCGGGCACCCCGTCCGTCACCAGATTCATCCAGAGAATCTGAAGCGGCGTCATCGGCACGCCGAACAGACCCACCAGCGGAGCGGCGGCGATCGTGAGCAGCTCGCCCACGTTGCTGCCAAGGATGTATTTCACGAAGCGGCGAATGTTCGCGTACACCAGCCGCCCCTCCTCGACGGCGTTGACGATCGTGGCGAAGTTGTCATCCAGCAGCACCATGTCGGCGGCTTCCTTGCTCACCTCCGTGCCCGTGATGCCCATCGCCACACCGATGTGGGCCTGCTTGAGGGCCGGAGCGTCGTTGACGCCATCGCCGGTCATCGCCACCACCTGGCCGTTGGCCTGGAGTGCCTTGACGATGCGCAACTTCTGCTCGGGAGGCACCCTGGCGTAGAGGCTGCACTGGCGCACCACCGTGCGCAGGTGGTTGTCGTCAAAGGTTTCCAGCTCGCGTCCCAGCACCACCTCCGCCGTCTCCCCCACCAGCCCGATGCTGGTGCCGATGGCCTTGGCCGTGAGCGGGTGGTCGCCGGTGATCATCACCGGCCGGATGCCGGCTTCACGGCAACGGCTCACGGCGAGGGCAACCTCCGGACGGGCCGGATCCAGCTGGGCCATCAGGCCAAGCAGCACCTGCTCCTGCAGCTCCAGCTCGGGGCTCGGGTGATGGGGAGCGCAGGCGAAGGCGAGCACCCGCAGGCCGCCCGCCGCCAGCTCCCTGGCCTGCTCCAGCCACCAGCGCCGCTCGTTGGCCGCCAGGGCCACCACGCCGGAGCCGTCGATCCAGCGGCTGCAGGTGGCGATGATCACCTCCGGCGCGCCCTTGCTGATCAACAGGGTGCGGGATCCGGCGGCCGTGGCACCCAGGGGGTCTTGCAGCCGCCCCTCGGAATCCTGCACCCAGACCGCCATGAGCTGGCGCTCCGAGCTGAAGGGGATCTCCGCCTCCCGGGGATGGCGGCTGCGAAGGGCGAAGCCGTCGATGCCCGCCTTGGCCGCCACCACCAGCAGGGCCCCCTCGGTGGGATCGCCAAGAATGTCAAAGCGGCCGTCGGATTCCTTGGTGAGTTCCGCGTCGCTGCAGAGCACTCCGGCCTTGAGGAGCAGATCCCGGCAGCCTTCCGGCAGGCCGGCCTCACTGCCGGCAGGCAGCGGCAGCGGACGGGCCGTGAACGTGCCCGCGGGGTCGTAGCCGTGGCCCGAAACAGCCACCGCCTCCGTGCCGCAACGCAGCTCCTGCACCACCTGGCGGTTTTGGGTGAGGGTGCCGGTTTTGTCTGAGCAGATCACGGTGACCGAGCCGAGGGCTTCGACCGCCGGCAAGCGGCGGATGAGGGCGGCGCGGCGCACCATGCGCTGGGTGCCGATGGCCAGGGTGACGGTGATCACGGCCGGCAGGCCCTCCGGCACGATCGCGACGGCCATCGAGAGGGCCACCTCGAGCAGATTGATCAGCGGCTGGCCGAGCAGCCAGCCGCCCAGCACGACGACGGCCACCAGGGCCAGGGCGGACACCACCAGCACATTGGCGAGACCATCCAGCCGTTCCTGCAGGGGGGTGGTCTCCCCGCCGGCGGTGTTGATCAGGGCGGCGATCTGTCCCAGCTCGGTGCCCATGCCGGTGGCGGTCACCACGGCCGTGCCCCGTCCACGGGCCACTTCCGTGCCCTGGAAAAGACAGTTCTGCCGCTCAAGCACCGGAGTGGAGGCCTCCAGAAGCAGTTGCGCCCGCTTGCTCACCACTTCCGCCTCGCCGGTGAGCGCCGCCTCCCGGAGGCCCAGCTCCACGCTCTCCAGCAGGCGGGCGTCAGCGGGCACCCGATCGCCGGCCTCGACCCGGATCAGATCACCCGGAACGAGCTGCTCGCTGGGGAGGCGCCGCCACTCCCCGTCGCGGAGCACGGTCACCAGGGGCTGGGCCATCTCCCGCAGGGCAAGCAGGGCCTTTTGGGCCCGAGCCTCTTGCAGATAGCCCAGCAGGGCATTGAGGCCCACGATCAACACGATCGCGATGGCGTCCTTGGGAAAGCGCCGTTCCACAAACGCCACCCCCGCCGACACCGCCGCCACCGCCAGCAGCATGATCAACATCACGTTGCTGAGCTGATCCCAAAGGATGCGCAGACCGCTGCGGCCCGGCGCCAGCTCCAGACGGTTGAGACCCAGCCGGGCCAGCCGCTCGGCACTTTCGGCTTCGCTCAGGCCCTGATCGCTGGCGTGCAGCTGGTCGAGGCAGTCACGGGGGGAGAGAGCATGCCAGGCATGCCGTTCAGGAGACGGAGTCATTCAGAAGCACAGGTAAGGCAGAAAGTTACCCACCTTTCTCCGCTAACGATGGCTGCCTAGAGCCTCCGGATACGAAGGATCGTAGGTTTCGGCTGCAGCCTGGCCCAGTCGATGGCGCGCTTTCAAGCCTTGATCACCCTGCGCCAATGGCTGATCGGCCAGCCCCTCCCCACCAGTGCGCACCACGAGGAGCGCTACGGCAACGCGGAGGCCCTGGCGATCCTGAGTTCCGACGCCCTGTCCTCCGTGGCGTACGCCACGCAGGAGATTGTGCTGATGCTCGGGTTGGCCGGGGCTTCCGCCTTGGGGTACAGCCTGCCGATCACGGGGTTGATCGTGGGCCTGATGGTGATCGTCGGAACGAGCTATCGGCAGACGATCCTGGCCTATCCCCACGGGGGCGGCTCCTATCGGGTGTCGGAGGAAAACCTCGGCTCGATCCCGGGCCTTGTGGCCGGGGCCTCCCTTTCCATTGATTATGTGCTCACGGTCGCGGTGAGCGTGGCGGCGGGGATCGCGGCCCTCACCTCCTACTTCCCGGCCCTGGAAGCGGATCGCGTGCCGCTCTGCCTGGTGGCGGTGGTGCTGGTGATGGTGGCCAACCTGCGGGGGGTCAGTTCCAGCGCCCGGGTGCTGAGCGTGCCCACCTACTTCTTCATGGGCATGGTGATGATCCTCCTGGTGGGAGGAGCGGTGAAGGCCGGCCTGGGCCAGCTGCCGACCACCGCCCTGGCCGACCAGGAGCGGCTGTTGCGGGAGGCCCACGGCCAGGGCTTTGCCGTGGTGGGGCCCATGCTGCTGCTGCGGGACTTCAGCTCCGGCTGCGCCGCCCTGACCGGCATCGAGGCGATCAGCGACAGCGTGGCGGCGTTCAAGCCGGTGGAGTGGCGCAATGCCCGGCGGGTGTTGGTGGTGATGGTGAGCATGCTGGCGGTGATGTTCAGCGGCATCAGCGCCCTGGCCCATCAGAGCGGCGTGGTCTACGTGGAAAACGGCCCCACGCTGCTGTATCAGCTGGGGGGGAGAATCTTCGGGGATGGCCCGCTGTTGGCGCTGCTGCAGCTGGCCACCCTGCTCATCCTTCTGCTGGCGGCCAACACGGCCTATGCCGACTTCCCCCGGCTGGCGGCCTTCCTGGCGCGCGATGGATTCCTGCCGCGGCAACTGGCCTCCCTGGGGGATCGCCTGGTGTTCAGCAACGGCATCTATGCGCTGAGCGGTTTCGCAGCCCTGTTGCTGATCCTGTTTCGGGGCAGTGTCAGCCAATTGATTCCCCTCTACGCGGTGGGGGTTTTTCTCAGCTTCACCCTCTCCCAGACGGGGATGGTGGTGCATTGGTGGAAGCAGCGCGATCGGGGCTGGCAGAGCAAGGCCCTGGTGAATGGCCTGGGGGCCGTGATCACGGCGGTGGTGACCGCGGTGCTGCTGGTGAGCAAGTTCACCCATGGCGCCTGGTTGGTGGTGCTCACCATTCCGATTCTGGTGGCGATCTTTCTGCGCGTCCGCACCCACTACAACCATGTGGCGCGGCGTTTGCGCCTGGCGAAGGATGTGCGCCTGAAGCTGCCGCCCCCGCCTCTGAGCGGAGGCACCCCCACCGTGGTGCTGGTGGGCCAGCTGCACCGGGGCACGTTCGAGGCGATCCGTTTCGCCCGCACGATCGCCAGCGATCTGGTGGCGGTGCATGTGGACCTGGGCACGGCGAGCACGCGGGAGTTCCGCGACAACTGGTTGCGGCAGGTGCCGGAGGTGCGGCTGGAGGTGCTGGCTTCGCCCTATCGGTCGCTGGTGGATCCGGTGGTCGACTTCGTGCGGGGATTCGAGCAGGAGCACCGCAAGGACCGGGAGCGGTTCTGCGTGATTGTGCTGCCGGTGTTCGTGACGCGACACCGCTGGGAGAACCTGCTGCACAACCAGAGCACGATCCTGCTGCGCAATGCCCTGCGGGCGCAGGGCACGCGGGTGGTGACGACCGTGGGCTTCTACCTCTGATGGAGACCGACAGGGATGATCTAAATTCCTACTGACGAACCGTATTTTCCGGCTCGCGGTCCGTGCCCCCTTCCATGAGCAATTTCCTCGCGGTGGCTTCCACGCTGCCGGGCCTCCTCACGCTGGCCGTGTTTGCCGGGTCGATCCTGCTGTTCATCACCGGCTGGCTGGCGCCTGAAGTGGTGGGACTCCTCGCGGCCGCCCTTCTCGTCACCTTCAAGGTGCTCAAACCCGATGAGGCGGTGCAGGGCTTCGGCAGTCCAGCCCTGATCACCCTGATGGGACTCTTCGCGGTGTCGGCGGGCCTGTTTCGCAGCGGTGGTCTGGATCGGCTGCGCGCCCTGATCGGCTCTGACGCGGTGCGCACGCCCCAGCGCATGGTCACCCTGTTGGTGGGGGTTGTGGCTCCCCTGTCGGGATTCATCCCCAACACTCCGATCGTCGCCACCCTTCTGCCGGTGCTTGAGGGCTGGTGCCACCGCCACAGGATCGCCCCCTCGCGGGTGTTGCTGCCCCTCTCCTTCGCCACGGTGCTCGGGGGCACCATCTCCCTGCTGGGCACCTCCACCAACCTGCTTGCCAGCGACGTGAGTCGTCAGCTGGGGTTCGGCTCCCTGGAGCTGTTCAGCTTCACCAGCATCGGCATCCCTGTGTGGCTGATCGGGAGCCTCTACATGATCGTGGTGAGCGACCGCCTGTTGCCGGATCGGGGAATGGAGGGCGATGACCTGCTGGGGGGATTGGCGCGGGCGGGGTATCTCACGGAGGTGCTGATCCCGAACGACTCCCCCTTGATCGGCCAGACCCTCCATGCCAGCCGTCTGCAGCGTCGGTTTGATGTGGACGTGCTGGAACTGCAGCGCGGGGAGGAGATCTTCGGCGCGCCCCTGGCGGATCGGGTGCTGCAAGGGGGCGATCGACTGGTGTTGCGCTGCAATCGGGAGACCCTGCTCCGCCTGCAGCAGGAGCGGACGGTGGTGCTCTCCCCGGCCGGCGATCAGGAGGAGGCGATCGCGGAACTCAAGCGTCCGGAGCTCACCACCCAGCGGATTGTGGAGGTGCTGGTGCCCAATGGCTCCAGCCTGGCGGGCTCCAGCCCCCGCGACCTGCGCTTTCGCCAGAGCTACAACGCCACCTTGATGGCGGTGCGCCGGGGCAATCAGGTGTTGCGGGAGCGGTTGGGGCGGCTGGTGCTGCAGGCGGGCGACGTGCTGTTGCTGCAGGCGCCGGTGGACGCGATCCGGGGGATGCAGGCCAACAACGATCTGGTGCTGCTGACACCGATCGCCACGGAGCTGGCCAAGGGCCTGGGGCTGCCTCCGATGGCCTTCATCTTCGCCATCCTCCTCGCCGCCAGCCAGAGTTTCCTCACGCCGATCGGTTACCAGACCAATCTGATGGTGTTCG
>JBKDSZ010000020.1:0-8916 GCA_046340375.1 Cyanobacteriota bacterium
TGAGAATTATTGAGCAGGGAGAAAATCAGCTTGTTGCACTGATCTTCTGTCAAAACAATGTCTTCGCTCATCGGCCGCAGTTGGCCGTTGAACCGTCCATAGGGAGGTTGGTGGGCCGCCAGATGAAGGTCGCTGCCGCCCATGTCCCGCACCTTGGCCCGGGCATGCAGATCGGTGATCAGGGTGTCGAGGCCCAATTTGGTGGCGCTGCTGTCCAGCAGGCGCAACACAACCTTCTCGCCATACCGCCCGGGCAGGGTGCTGACGCGGAAATCAACGATCTGGTTGCGGAACTTCCGCCGGATGCGTCCGTCCTGGGGAAGTCGCCGTTCGGCGATGTCCAGGTCGGCCATGATCTTGAAACGGGAGGTGACGGCAGGCACCAGATTCTTCGGCAGCCGGTCCATCGCCCGCAGCACGCCATCCTGACGAAAGCGCACCAACATGCCCTCCTGCTCGGGCTCGACATGGATGTCGCTCGCCCCCGCCTTCACCGCCTCCACGAGGATGCGGTTCACCAACGCCAGGATCGGCGAGGCCGTTTCCTCCGATGGCGCGGCCTCCAGATCCTCGATCACATCCTGTCCCACCAGGGTCTGACCCGATGTTCCGAGGTCGAGATCGGCGAAAAGGGCGTGTTGGTTGAGGGGCTCCGCGGAGGGGGCCGCCGTGGTCTGAGACTTGGTTTCCATGGGGAAGGAGGCAGTTATTCAGGTGCATGGACTTCCCCGTGCCCTCGGCCCTCGCCCGGGAGGGTGGCTGGCCCCGGGGCCTGTCGGGAGGTGCGGGCTTCCGCCGCTTGTGGACAGTCAGGTATTAGAAGGAACATAAGCCAATTCCACCGTGCCCGGCAGCATGAGCGGCGACACCTCTCCAGACCCCATCTCCCCGGAAATCGATCAGGAGTCCGCCACGGCCACGGCCTCCGCCGAGACCTCCACCCCGGTTGCCGATCCGCCCGCCCCCCGGGAGCCCTCTGACGAGGCGGCTGGCCAGGAGGCTTCCCCCGCCGCTCGACAGGACGAGGCGGAAGCCAGGTTGGCCGCCCTCCAGAGCGAGCATGAGGCGCTGCGAAGTCAATACATGCGCATCGCCGCCGACTTTGACAACTACCGCAAACGGCAGTCCAGGGACCAGGAGGATCTGCGGCTGCAGATCACGTGCAACACCTTGAGTGAGATCCTGCCTGTCGTTGACAATTTTGATCGCGCCCGTCAGCAGCTCAATCCCCAGGGTGAAGAGGCCCAGGCCCTTCATCGCAGCTATCAGGGTCTCTACAAACAGCTGGTCGATGTGTTCAAACAGTTGGGTGTTTCCCCCATGCGCGTGGAAGGGGAGCCCTTTGATCCGAATCTCCATGAGGCCGTGATGCGTGAACCGAGCCAGGAGCATCCTGAGGATGTGGTGACCGAGGAGCTGCAGCGGGGCTACCAGCTCCACGGCAAGGTCTTGCGCCATGCCCTGGTCAAGGTGTCGATGGGACCGGGCCCCCGTGGCTCGACGGGCGACGCTCGGCCGGACTCTGATCAGGAGCAGGCTGGCTGATGGCCGACTATTACCAGCTGCTCGGTGTGGGACGTGACGCGGACCCCGACACCCTCAAGCGCGCCTATCGACGCCTGGCCCGCCAATACCACCCCGATGTCAACAGGGATCCCGGAGCGGAAGAGCGCTTCAAGGAGATTGGCCGGGCGTATGAGGTGTTGAGCGACCCGCAGACGCGGGAGCGCTATGACCAGTTCGGGGAGGCCGGCCTCGGAGGGGGCGGCATGCCCGACATGGGCGACATGGGGGGATTCGCTGATCTGTTTGAAACCTTCTTCAGTGGGTTCGGCGGTGGTGGCATGGGGGCTGGCGGCGGTGGCGGCAGCCGTCGCCGAGGCCCCCGCAAGGGAGATGATCTCGGCCTCGAGTTGACCATCACCTTCAGCGAAGCGGTCTTCGGCGTTGAAAAAGAGGTGCAGTTCCGCCACCTCGAAACCTGTCAGACCTGCCAGGGCTCCGGCGCCAAAACCGGCAGTGGACCCACCACCTGCTCCACCTGTGGCGGTGCCGGCCAGGTGCGGCGCGCCACCCGCACCCCCTTCGGCAGCTTCACCCAGGTGGCGCCCTGCCCCGCCTGCGAGGGCAGCGGTCAGGTGATCGCCGATCCCTGCACGGCCTGTCAGGGCCAGGGCTTGCAGGAGATGACAAAAAAACAACGCATCAAGATCCCCGGCGGCGTCGACAGCGGCACCCGTCTGCGGGTGCCGGGGGAGGGCAACGCCGGGCAGCGGGGCGGCCCCACCGGCGATCTGTATGTGGTGCTCAACGTCAAACCCCATCCCCATCTGCGGCGCGACGGGGTGACCATCTCCTCGGAGCTGCCTGTGAGCTACCTGCAGGCGATCCTCGGCGACACCGTGGAGGTGGAAACCGTTGATGGCACAGAGACGCTGGAGATTCCCGCCGGAACCCAGCCCGGAGCCGTGCTCACCCTCAAGGGCAAGGGTGTGCCCCGCTTGGGCAATCCCGTGGCCCGCGGCAACCATGAGTGCCTGGTGAAGGTGCAGCTGCCCACCAAGGTGAGTGGCGATGAGCGGGAGCTTCTGGAGCAGCTGGCGGGACACCACACCCGCAAGGGCCATCGCCATCCCCACAAGAGCGGTCTCTTCGGTGGGCTGTTCGGCGGCGGATGAGCGCCATCCGCCCCGCCTCCCGCCTGGACCTGCGGGGCACTCCCTGCCCCATGAACTACGTGCGCGCCCGCCTCGCCCTGGAGGGTGTGCCGGTGGGCGGTTGGCTGCAGCTCGAGCTGGATCCTGGCGAGCCGGAGGAGATGGTCAGCCAAGGCCTGCGCGCTGACGGCCATCATGTGGAGACCCTTGATCCGTCGCCAGCGGAGACCGGGACGGTGCTTCTGCTGATCCGACGCGGTGGCTGAACCGGGCACGGAGGGGGTTCAACCGGGCCGGGTGATGGCTCTGGAAGCCAACTTCTGTCGCGTGGATCTCGACCACCCCGGCCCCGAGGGCACGCACCGGCTCCTCTGCACCCGGCGCACCCGGCTCGCTAAGGACGGGCTGACCATCGCCGTGGGCGATCGGGTGGAGGTGGAGGAGATTGACTGGCGGGAGCAGCGGGCGGTGATCGCCAGCCGCGGACCCCGGCGCAATCTTCTGCCCCGCCCCCCGGTGGCCACTGTGAGCCGGGTGGTGGTTGTGGTCTCCCTTCAGGAGCCGAGGCCGGATCCCCTCCAGATCACCCGTTTTCTGGTGAACGCCGAACATCTGGACCTGCCGGTGGAGCTGGTGCTCTCCAAGGCCGAGGCCCTGCCTCCGGGATGGCGGGACGAGTGGTGCGCGCGCCTGCGGAGTTGGGGGTATGACCCGTTGCCCGTCTCCACCCACGACGGCACCGGTCTCCAGGCTCTGGCCTCGCGCCTCGCCCAGCCGGGCCTGACGGTGTTGTGCGGTCCTTCGGGAGTCGGCAAGAGCAGCCTGCTCAACGCCCTGGTGCCCGGCCTGGCCCTGCGGGTGGCGCCGGTGTCCGGGCGCCTGCGGCGGGGACGGCACACCACCCGTCATGTGGGTCTGGTGGCCCTGCCCGGCGCGCCTGCGGCCCTGGTGGCCGACACCCCCGGCTTCAACCGGCCGGAGTTGCCGGACCAGCCGGCCGCGCTGGCCCGTTGCTTCCCCGAGCTGCGGGTCCTCACCCGCCAGCCTTGCCGCTACATCGACTGCCGCCATGGCGGCGAGCCGGGATGTGCCGTGGGGACGGATTGGCCCCGCTTCGCCCTCTATCGCCACTGCCTGGCGGAGGTGGAGGCCCTGGCGGAGCGGGTGCCGGGACGCGTCCGGGACACGGCCCTGCGGGAAGACTCTCGCCGCCGCCGCCGCCAACACCTTCAGGGGGTGTTCAGCCCCCCAGACCTGGAAGATTGAGATCCAGGCCACCGGTGAGGGTGTCCATGCGCTCCCGCATCGTGTTGGTGGACAGGGTGTTAGCGTTCTTCAGGGCTTCCAACATGGCGCTTTCCACAGCGGCCTGGCCTTCACCCAGCAGGCCGGGAGCCACCTCCACCCGCAGGGGGAGCTGGTTGCCCGACAGCCAGACCCCGGCCCGGCCATCGGCGCTGCGCCCCTCCAGTTCCATGGCGTCGAGCTCCTCCTGGAGCTTCTGGGCGTCCTGCTGGATCTGCTGCGCCTTGCGAAAGGCTTCGGTGAGCTGACCGAAGTTGGGAAGTCCGAAGCCGGCCATGCGCCTGGGAGGGAGGTGAGCCGTCAGGGTAGATCCCTCGGGGTCCCGGGCCCGAAGCCCAACCGCTTCACCTCCGGACGGAGGGCGATCTGATGGGCGTCCAGCACCCGCGCCCGCACCAGGGCGATCAGGTGGTCGATGTCGCTGGCCCTGGCCCCTCCCAGGTTGACGATGAAATTGGCGTGCATCGGGGAAACCTGGGCCTCCCCCACCTGCAGGCCCTTGAGGCCCAGCCCTTCGATCAGCCGGCCGGCCTTTTCGGGTTCCGGATTGCGAAACACACTGCCGCAGCTGGGCTGCTGGTAGGGCTGCGTGCTGGTGCGGCTCTGCAGATTGGCGCTGGTGCGGCTGCTGACCTCGGCTGGATCCTGGCCCGCCTTCAGGCGGAAGCGGGCGGCAAGCACCAGAAGCGGTTCCTCCTGGAGGCGGCTGTGGCGATAGGCGAAGTCCAGCGCGTCGGCGGGCAGGGTGAAGGGCTCCTCGGGATGGGCCGGATCGACCACCCGCACGGAATGGAGCCACTCCGCCGTGCACCCTCCCTGGGCTCCGGCGTTCATGACCACCGCCCCGCCGACGGTGCCGGGGATGCCCACGCTCCACTCCAGGCCACTGAGGCCAGCCCGCGCCACCTTTCGCGCCAGGGTGGGAAGGGGCTCCCCCGCCTCGGCCTCCACCCAGCCCTCCACCGGGTCGAGCGCGCTGCCCTGGAGGCGTCGGTTGCAGAGGGTGAGGCCGGGCAGGCCGCCATCGGCGATGAGCAGGTTGGATCCGGCGCCGATGCAGCGGAACGGCAGCCCTTCCGCCACTGCCCAGGAGGCCTGGGCGATCCATTCGGCCTGGCTGCCCGGTTCGGCGAACCATTCCGCAGGCCCCCCGACGCGCAAGGTGGTGTAGTCCCGGAGGATCACCCCCTCCCGGAGGCTGGTCGGCGGGGACCCCATGTCACACCACCAGGGCGGCAGGGCACCCGGGGTCGCCATGGGTGGCCAGGCGCTCCCAGAGGCTGTTCACATCGCCTGCGCCCATGGCCAGCACCAGATCGCCAGGCTCACTCAGGGCCGCCACCTGGTCGGTGAGCTGGTCCAGACTGGCAGCCGCCCGCACCGGCAGGGACGGGGCGATCGCCCGCACAGCCTCCGCCAGCGCCTCGCTGGAGATCCCCTCGATCGGAGCCTCGCCGGCGCTGTAAAGGGGAGCCACGATCACCTGGTCCGCCAGGGCGAGGGCCTCGGCGAAGTCGTGCAGAAACTGGGCGGTGCGGCTGTAGCGATGGGGCTGAAACACCGCCAGCAGCCGACGGGGCTGGGAGGGAAGAGGGCTGCTGCCGCTCTCCACCATCAGGCGCGCCGTGGACAGGGTGGCGGCCACCTCGCTGGGGTGATGGGCATAGTCGTCCACCACGATCCGCTCGTGCCAGAGGCCGCGGCAGTCGAAGCGCCGCCCGGGGGCCCGCAGGCGGCCGATGGCCTGGCGCAGATCCTCGAAGGGGACGCCCTCCAGGCGACAGGCCGCCAGGGCGGCGGTGACATTGCTGAGGTTGTGCCGGCCGGGGAGGGGCACCTCCAAGGTGCCGATCCGCACCCCCCGCTCGTGGAAGGCCGCCGTGGTGCCGTCCCCGCGCTCCTGAAGGGCCAGGGCCGCGAAATCCACCCCCTCCGCCGTCTCGATCGACCACCAGGCGTCCGCCTGGAACTGGTCCCGCAGAGTGGGGCAGTCGCGGTTGGCCAGCAGGGCCGCGCTGCCCTCCGTGAAGCGACGCAGGGTGGCGATGAGGGCGGGAAGGTCGGGGTAGTGGTCGGTGTGATCCAGCTCGATGTTGGTGAGCACGGCCAGGGAGGGGCGGAACTTCACCAGGGAGCCGTCGGACTCATCCGCTTCTGCCACCAGCAGACGCCCGGAGCCCTGGCGGCCATTGCTGTCGAACGCCGGCACGATGCCACCGATCACCGCCGTGGGGTCCTGGCCTGTCGCGTCCAGGAGGGTGGCGATCAGGGTGCTGGTGGTGGTCTTGCCGTGACTGCCGGCCACGGCGATGGAGGGCTGGCTGTTGATCAGGGCGGCGAGGACGTCGGAGCGATGGCAGAGCCGCAGGCCCTGGCGCAGGGCTTCGGCCACCTCAGGGTTGGTCTGCCGCACCGCCGAACTGAGCACCACCCATGGGGGGAGGCCCCCTTCGGCGAGGAGGCGCGGGATCGTGGCCGCGTTCTGCTCGCTGAACACCTTCACGCCCCGGGCGGCCAGCCGACGCAGCACGGGGCTGCTCTTCGGGTCGGAGCCGCTCACGGAGAAGCCCCGTTCCACCAGGATTCCGGCCAGGGCTGACATGCCGATGCCACCAACCCCGATGAAGTGGAGAGGCTGATCGCGATCGAGCACCAAGTCCAAGAGCGTCTCCGGGGTCCAGTTGAAAATAGGGCGGAAGTCGCCCGGTTTCGGGCCGCCTCCTTTACGAGTTGCTTCGGCTCGTGGCTCCGCCCCCCGGCGTGCCCTTGGCAGACGCCCGGGGAGGCGATTTCGATTTCTGTATGATCAGCAGCCGAAAAACCCCCTTGCCAGCGGCTTCGGCCGCTCACTAGCCATGGCCCTTCGCGTCGCAATCAATGGATTCGGTCGGATCGGGCGCAATTTCATGCGCTGTTGGCTGAGCCGGGGGGCCAACACCAATCTGGAGATTGTTGGACTGAACGGCTCCGGCGACACCTCCACCAACGCCCACCTGCTCAAGTACGACTCGATGCTGGGTCCCCTGAGGGGCGTGGATGTCTCCTACACGGATGATTCCATCACCCTGAACGACAAGACGATCAAGGTCTTCTACGACCGCAACCCCGCCAACCTTCCTTGGAAGGACTGGGGCGTGGATCTGGTGATCGAATCGACCGGCGTCTTCAATGATGACGTTGGTGCCAGCAAGCATTTCGAGGCCGGTGCCAAGAAAGTGATCCTCACCGCGCCAGGAAAAGGAGCCAAAGTCGGCACCTTCGTGGTGGGAGTCAACGCCCATGAATACCGCCACGAGGATTGGGACATCCTCAGCAACGCCAGCTGCACCACCAACTGCATGGCGCCGATCGTGAAGGTGCTGGATCAGGCCTTCGGCATCGTCAAGGGCACGATGACCACGACCCATAGCTACACCGGAGACCAGCGCATTCTGGATGCCTCCCACCGGGATCTGCGCCGGGCCCGTGCCGCCGCCATCAACATCGTGCCCACGAGCACCGGTGCCGCCAAGGCCGTGGCTCTGGTCTACCCCCCCGTGAAGGGCAAGCTGAGCGGCATCGCCCTGCGGGTGCCCACTCCCAACGTGTCCGTTGTGGACATGGTGTTGGAGATCAGCCGCGACACCACCAAGGAGGAGGTGAACAGCGTATTGAAGGAGGCCTCCGAAAACGGCATGAAGGGAATCATCAAATATTGCGATCTGCCCCTGGTCTCCTCCGACCATGCCGGCACGGATGAATCCACCATCGTCGATTCCGACCTCACCCTGGTCATGGGCGGCAACATGGTGAAGGTGATCGCTTGGTATGACAACGAGTGGGGTTACAGCCAGCGGGTTGTTGATCTGGCGGAGATCGT
Organism: Cyanobacteriota bacterium; assembly: GCA_046340375.1. GTDB lineage: Bacteria > Cyanobacteriota > Cyanobacteriia > PCC-6307 > Cyanobiaceae > Cyanobium. The sequence continues at coordinate 7,822 of JBKDSZ010000020.1, forward strand.
GGCGCAAAACTGGAAGTGAGGCCGGGGTGGTGGGTTCAGGCCTCCGTCATTTCCACAGGTTGGCTTGAACCATCCACGTCCCCGCGTCATCCCAACGGCTGCTCTCCCTTCAAGGGCGAGCGGCTTTTCCAGCCTCGCTCCGATCGCAGGAACCCGCTCGTGATTCAAGGCGGTTTCCCCGGCTGACACAACTGCCAGCGCATGTCCGATCTACGCGCCGACCGCATTGAGTGAGCAGCGGCCAATGGCGCGGGCCATCGTCTCGGCGGGAACCCCCGGTCCATGGCCGCGGCGCATCGAAACTGACCGTCAGGCCTTCAGCCGAAATGGCTGTAGCCCTCCCTTCGGATCAAGTCACCCTCCCCGTCCGGGTTGGCCCACCGCACCTCGCCCGCCAATCCCTCCACCAGGTCGCCGACCACCCTGCTGCCAGGCAGGGCCGCCACCAGCTCTTTCGCCCAGCTCGGCTCCAGGGACAACACCAACTCGAAATCCTCGCCGCCTCCCAGGCACCACGCTTCCGCTGCCTCCAGCGCCGCCCTGGCGGGATCCATGGGCAGGGCCTCGCGGTGGAGCCGGGCGCCGCAGCCGCTGGAGGCCGCCACCGCCGCCACCGCCGCCGCCAGCCCATCGCTGCTGTCGCAGCCCCCCACCCGCCAAGGGGTTGGGGTGGGACGGCTGGCGATCACGGCCCGCACCGCATCCAGGCGCGCCCGGGGCCGGCGATGGGCTTGGATCGCCCGCTCCCGCAAGGCGCCGTCAAGCCGGGCCATGCGGGTCTCTTCGGGGGCCTGCAACAGGGCCAGCCCCAGCCGGCTGAGGCCATGGGGCCCGCTGCTCACGAGCCAGTCGCCGACCCGGCCATCCCCGCGCCGGATCGGCCCCGCCGCCAGGCGCCCCAGGGCCGTGATCGCCAGCAGCCGCTGGGCGCCGCCGCTGCAATCGCCTCCCAGCAGCACGCCGCCGTAGGCGTGAAGGGCCTTGGCGAGCCCCCCGTACAACCCCTCCACCCAGGGCCAGGGGGTGGAGGGCGGCGCAACCAGGCCCACGGTGAGCCCAACCACCTCCGTGCAGCCCATGGCGGCCAGATCGGAG
>JBKDSZ010000021.1:0-4781 GCA_046340375.1 Cyanobacteriota bacterium
GTTCAGGAGTCAGAAGCGACGTCACAGCAGCTCACGTGCCGAGGGCGACATCCAGGGCCTCCCCAAGAACCGAAGCGGCCAGATGCCTGCTCAGGCCCTCTGTCGTCACCAGATCAACCCGCCTGGCCAGAAGCATTTCCAGGTGATCCACGAGTTCCAGGTAGGCGTCAAAGTCTTTGCGGCCAGCCCCCAGCGTCTGCGGAGCCTGCTGCTCGACCCCAGCCACGATCAACGCCGTGTCACCGAGCTGATGGTGTCAGCCGGCCTGATCGCCTCGGGGGTGACCTCTGCGGATTACCGCAACTGGTGCGGCGAAAGCCCGAGCCAGACGCGCCTGCGTCGCCTTGGTCGCGATCGGAATCCCGCAAATGAAACGTAAACACCTGTGGTTGATCGTGCATCTAGTGCTGGGTCTGACGTGGATCGGGCTCCTCGCCAGCCGAGCCGAAGGGGGCTCCGGGATCGGGGCGACCGGCCCCCAAGTGGTCGTGATGCTGGTGGCTGCCGGCTGGCTGCCTTCCCTCGCTCTGGCCTTTTGGCAAATGCGGCATCGACGCCTGCGCTCGCTGCTGCTCAGTGATCTGCTCGGAGGCGGAGCCCTGCTGCTGCTCGCCTGCACGGTCTATCTCCCTCTGTTCTTCTTCAACGTGGCCTGGTTCCTGCCGCTGGTCTTGCTGCCCCGGGGCGTGCTGAGTGAGCTGCTGGTGCGTTCCATCCCCACCAGGCGAAACTCCACTCGGTAGGGCTGGCAGCCCAGTGGTCGAACAGCAGGGCTGCGCCTTTGTCATGAATTCTGGGCAACTTGCGTTCTGACGACATGCACCCTTGAGCCCCGTTGTTGGTTTTCTCCTGTTGTCCACCCGGAGGCTCAACCCTGGCTACAGCATGGATCTGCCGCATTGTCTTCCGTGCCATCGGCGAAATGAATCACAGGATGAAAGGGACGATCTCCGCAAGTGCCTTGACATCCCAAAAGCGACAGCACAAGCTGCACTGGTATTCCCGGCTACATGGCGCCAAGCCATCCGCCCGGGGGTTCCCTGCCCTGTTCCTGGGCTCTCCAGCCTCGTTCTCACGTCTCGTTGATCCATGCGTCTGTTGTTTGGCCTTGCGGCCAGTTCCGCTCTTTTCTTCGCCGCTGCTCCTCTGCTCACCATCCAGCCCGCGAGCGCAGCACCCATCCAATGTCCCGACACCTGGACGGGGCTCAAATGTGGTTATTACTAGGATGGCTACAATGCGGGCCGCAAAGATCGAAAGGCCGGCCTGAGCATGGCCTATGAGCGCCATGATGGCGCTTATGACTCTCGTAATGCCTCGTACTACCAGGAGGGTTATGAAGCCGGTTGGCAGTCCGTTCAGGGTGGTGCTGCCGGGCAGCCTGCGCAACAATCCACTATCCAGTGCCCTGATACATGGGTCGGAACCAAATGCGATTACTACAAGGATGGATACAAGGCAGGTCGACAGGACCGCAAGGCCAACATGAGCATGTGCTACGGACGCCATAGTGACGCCTACGACTCTCGTAATGAGTCTTACTTTCAGGCTGGCTACGAAGCAGGCTGGAGCGGCCAGTAAGGGCCGGATCCTTTCCCTTTCACGGGGAGAGCAACGACGCAGGCTGTTGTACGGCGCCAACATCACGTAGGCCGTTGTAGGTGCGTGGATTGCCGAATACATCGGCGCTGATCACGCTGCCGTCAATCGGATTGATGAGCTTGTTGAGCGAATCGGCATCAGGGACAACACTGATCAGTAGAAGATGGGCAAGAAGCTGCAACTGGGATCCAACGCATAGGCAACCCCCACCGTGATCAGATTGGGCTGGTTAAAGAGAAGCTTTAAACTGGCAGCATTCTGATTGGTGACTGGCTGCGTGTAGGAATACAGGTCTGCCGTGAAGCTGCCTTCAGCCTGGATACCCGGCTGAGTGTCCTATTGATTGGAGCAGGGGGACTGGATTTGGAGAAAGCCATCATTCACAACTGAAACAGCACTCGATTGGAGGTGAATCTCTCCATTGGCAAAAACCTGCAAAGGCGCCCCTTTGCATGGATGGTTGACGGGACAGTCCGGGATGGCGCGCAAGAAACTGATCAGGTCAAGATCGGTTGCGAGAGAAAGGGATTCAGACAAGGGGACACAGCAATCCCGCCAAGGACACCGTAAGCAGAGCCCCTTGGCCAGACCGCTTGGGACAGACTTTGAATCAGTTCTGGCCGAGGCCTGCGAGTTGCTGGGCATCAGCCGTGAAACCCTTCGCCGGCTTCGTCTACGGGGAGTTTTCCAACCCGGGAAACACTTCCGCCGCTGGGGTTGCACCCAGAGCCGGGGGCCCCTGCAGTGGCAGATCGAGAATGTCGAAGCTGCACGCAGGCTTCGCTCGGAAGTGGAGCTTCTGGCAACTGCTGGAGCGCCCAGCCCGCGCAGAACGAATCAGATCACTTGTTTTCCAATTCGATTGCGGTTACGCGGCTTCCGAGTAGCCTGTCTTTATCCGGAATCCAAGTGACCCCATGCCCTCCAGGGAGCAGGCCGCTGAAAGCACAGCTCCCGAAGGCGGCGCCCCTGAGGCCGGGCCTCCTGAGGGCATGGCGCCCCGCGAGCAGGTCATCCGCATGCCGGCCCAGCTGGCCCAGCTGCTGATCAGCTTGCGGCGCCAGCAGGGGCTCAGTCAGGCGGTGCTGGCCCAGAGGGCCGGCGGCATCAGTCAGGCCCGCCTTTCTGCCCTGGAGCTCAATCCAGGGCGGTTCACCCTGGAGCGGTTGCTGCTGATCCTCGCTGCCCTGGATCTGGAGCTGGTGGTGCGGCCCCGCCGGCGCCGCCCGGAACCGGTGGAGTGGTGATGGTCAGACCCAGCCACACGCGGCAGCTGGCCGTCTGGATGAACGGCGAACGGGTGGGCGACTGGCGCGTGCCGGGACGGGGCCCGCAGGAGTTCGTCTACGACCCCGGCTGGCTGAGCTCGCCTCAGTTCCGGCCCCTATCGCTCTCGCTGCCGGTTGGGCTCGGTGCGCCTGCCCTGCGAGGGGAGTTGGTGGAGCAATGGTTCGCCAACCTTCTCCCCGACAACGACGCCAACCTGAGGCGGCTGCAGCGGCTGTTCTCCCTACGGGGCACCAGTGCCTTTGAGCTGCTGGAGGCGGTCGGGCGCGACTGTGCCGGAGCGGTGCAGCTGCTGCCGCCAGAGGAAGAACCCACCGGCCTGGATCGCATCGAGGCCACGCCCCTCAGCGATGAAGCGATCGGCCGCCTGCTGCAGGGTGTGGTGGCTGAACCTCTACCGGGCAGCGCGGCCGCCTCCGAAGGGGACCTGCGCCTCTCGATCGCCGGAGCCCAGGAGAAAACTGCCCTGCTCTGGCATCAGAACCTGTGGTGCCGGCCGCTGGGCAGCACGCCCACCACCCATCTGTTCAAGCTGCCGATGGGCCGGGTGGGCAGCGGCCAGATCGATTTCTCCAGCTCGGTGGAGAACGAGTGGCTCTGCGGCCGGATCCTGACGGCCTACGGCCTGCCGATGGCTGCCAGCCGTCTGGCCAACTTCGCGGGGCAGCGCTGCCTGATCGTGGAGCGCTTCGATCGGCGGCTGCACGCCAGCGGCAGCCGCTGGCTGCGCCTGCCGGTGGAGGATTTGTGCCAGGCCACCGGCACGCCGCCGGAGCAGAAATACGAAAACCAAGGGGGCCCCGGCATGGTGGCCATCGCCGCGCTGCTGGCCCAGTCCGCCCAGGCAGCAGGGGATCTGCGCTGCTTCTTTCAGGCCCAGGTGCTGTTCTGGATGCTGCGGGCGATCGACGGCCACGCCAAGAACTTCAGCCTCTTCCTGCTGCCCGGCGGCAGCTACCGGCTCACCCCGCTCTACGACGTCCTCTCGGCCTGGCCGGTGATCGGCAAGGCTGCAGGCCAGTGGCCGGAGCAGGAGCTGCGCTTGGCGATGGGCTGGAACGGCACAAAAAGTCGCACCAGCAAGCCCATGCAGGTGCAACTCCGCCATCTGATCAGCACCGCCAGTCGCATGGGCATGGGCGCTGAAGCCGAGGCCCTGGTGGGCAATCTGGTGACCCGCACCCCTGAGGTGATCGCCACGGCGTGGCAGGAGCTGCCCAGCGGCTTCCCGGAGCCCTTGGCCGATGCGATCCTTGCTGGGCTGCAGGGTTCTGCCGAGCGCCTGGAGAAGCAGCTCAGCTGAAGCCCAGCAGCCCGAGAGGGAACGGCGCAACAGACCTCAGCCAGCGCGGAGGTCCTGCTCCATCCGTTGCGACGCCCGCTCGAAGGCAGCATCCACTTCGTCGTCGCCGATCCAGCGGCTGTAGGCGGCGAGGTGCGTCTCCAGGCTGTGCCCCATGGCCGCCGCCACAAATTTGGTGGGAAGCATCGGGCAGAGCGTATGGCCCGATGCGCGTAGGCATGGCGGCAGGAATAGAGCACCAGCTTCTCGCCCTGTTCTTCGTAGCGACGCCGCAGCTCTCGCCAGAGTTCACGGCGTCGACAGCGACGCGATCGATGCCGCAGCCCAGGATCCGCTGGCGATCGGAAAGATCATGGTGGATCAGGTCTGGGCCGAGGGCACCGATCCCACCGGCGGCTGGGTGCGGGTGCTGCTGGTGGAGTTCCTCGACGTTCCCTCGGGCTGAGCAGCAGGGCTGATTCAAAGTATCAGCAGGCTGAGTGATCCGGCTGACGTCTCGCCATCGCCAGCAGCTGCCCAATGTCGTGCATCACGCTCTGCATGCCAGAGCGGATTGATTCATACCCCGCCAACCGCAACAGGTTCAATG
>JBKDSZ010000022.1:0-14813 GCA_046340375.1 Cyanobacteriota bacterium
GTCAGGAGCTGGCGAAACAACTGAGCAAATCGGTGCGCGACAGCCTGAAAAAGGTCACCGTTTCCATTCAGGGCGACAGCCTGCGGGTGACAGGCAAAAGCAAGGATGATCTGCAGCAGGCGATCCAACTGCTGAGGGAGCAGGACGTGGAGGTGCCCCTGCAGTTTGAGAACTACCGCTGAGGCGGCGATCGGAGCGGTCGCGGCCATGGCGCTGGGGGGCTGGCGATTCTGGATCGACCGGGGCGGCACCTTCACCGATGTGGTGGCCTGCCCGCCGGAGGGTCCGCCGCAGGTGCGGAAGGTGTTGTCGGTGCAGCCGCATCGGGCGGGGGATCCGGCGGTGCGGGCGATGGCGGAGCTGCTGGGGCTGGCGGAGGGGGAGGCCTGGCCTCCGGGGCTGGTGGAGGAGGTGCGCCTGGGCACCACGGTGGCCACCAATGCCCTGCTGGAACAGGCGAGCGAGCCGGTGGTGCTGCTGCTCGCGGAGGGCTTGGCGGACCTGCTGCGCATCGGCGATCAACACCGGCCGGAGCTCTTCGCCCTGCGCATCGAGCGACCCCTCCCTCTGGACGTGTGCGTGGTGGAGGTGGAGGGGCGGCTCGGGGCCGATGGGCGGGAGGTGCGCCCCCTCGTGCTGGACACGGCGTTGGCGGAACGGATCGAGGCGGCGTTGGCGAAGGGTCCGCGGCGGCTGGCGGTGGCCTTGCCCCACAGCTGGCGGAATCCCGACCATGAGCGAGCGCTCGGCGCCTGGCTGGTGGAGCGCGGCTTCGCGCCCGCCCTGCTGTCGCACGAGCTGAGCCGTCAGCCCCGGCTGCTGCCCCGCGCGGCCACCACGGTGGTGGAAGCGGCCCTGGCGCCGGTGTTGCGGCGGTATCTGGATCAAGTGGAGGCGGCCCTCGGGGCCGACCCGGCGCAGCGCCCCCGCCTGCGCGTGATGACCTCCAGCGGAGCCCTGCGCCCCCCGTCGCTCCTGCGCGCGAAGGACACCATCCTGTCCGGCCCGGCCGGGGGGATGGTGGGGGTGGTGGCGGCCGCCCGGCTGGCGGGCTGGGGGGAGACGCCCCTGCTGGGATTCGACATGGGCGGCACGTCCACGGATGTGTTCCATTTCGATCCGGCCCGGGGCGCCATGGCCTGGGAGCGGCAGAGCGCGATGGAGGTGGCTGGCCTGCCCCTGCTGGCCGATCCCCTGCCGATCCACACCGTGGCGGCGGGGGGCGGATCGGTGCTGCAGGCGGTGGACGGTCGGCTGGTGGTGGGGCCCCGCTCGGCGGGCGCCGCCCCCGGCCCCGCCTGCTACCGCCGCGGCGGCCCCGCCACGATCACCGATGCCAACCTCCTCCTGGGCCGCCTGCCCATGGAGGCCCTGCCGGCCGTGTTCGGCGCCACGGGCGACCAGCCGGCGGATCGGCAAGCGGTGGAGCGGCGCTTTCAGGCGTTGGGGGAGGCGTTGGGGCTGGAGGCGGAGCAGGTGGCCCTGGGGGCGCTGCAGGTGGCGGTGGAGCGCATGGCGGAGGCGATCCGCCGCATCTCGATCCAGCGGGGCCATGACATCCGCTCCGCCCTGCTGGTGTGTTACGGCGGAGCCGGGGGGCAGCACGCCTGTGCCCTGGCCCGCCGGCTGGGCGTGCGGCGGGTGTTGCTCCATCCGCTGGCGGGGGTGCTCTCCGCCTGGGGGATGGGTCTGGCGCCGCAGCGGCTGCACCTGGAGCGCAGCCTGCGGCAGCCCCTGGGGCCGGAGCTGGGGGAGATCCTGCGCGATGGGGTGGCGGCGTTGGTGGCGGAGGGGAGGCGAGCGCTGGAGGCGGCGGGCGATCTGGCGCCGGGCCAGTCGGCGGCCGTGGCGGTTCGCCTCGATCTGCGCACCGCTTCCAGCGAAGAGGTCTTGGAGGTGGAGGGAGGCGCGGCGCTGGACGACGGGCCGCTGGAGGGGGACTGGATCGCCTCGCTTCGCCAGAGCTTCGCGGCGCTGCACGGCCGCCGCTTCGGGCATGGACCGGGGGAGGAGGAGCTGGTGGTGGAGCGGGTGGTGGTGAGCCTGGGGCCCGGCGAAGGGATCGCAGGCGTCCAAGCCGCTGCATTGCCCGACCGTGAGGCTGCGCCGGAGGCCTCGATCCCTCTCTGTCTGCCCGATCCGCGCACGCCGCCCGACCAGACGGCGCGACCGCTCTGGCAAGCGGTGCCGCTGTGGCGGCGCAACCAACTGCAGCCGGGCCAGCGCCTGACAGGCCCGGCAGTGGTGTTGGAGGACACGGGCACGCTGGTGCTGGAGCCGGGCTGGGAGGCGCGGGTGCTTCCGGGGGGGGAGCTGGGGCTGGAATGGCTGGAGACGGCGATCCAGCCAGCGGGGATCCAGCCCAACACAACGGCCGAACCCGGCGCCGCGCCCGATCCCGTTCGGCTGGAGCTCTACAACCATCGCTTCACCGCCATCGCCGAGCAGATGGGAGAGCGGCTGCGGCAGAGCAGCCGGTCGGTGAACATCCGCGAACGGCTCGACTTCTCCTGCGCCCTCTTCGATCGCCAGGGCCGCCTGGTGGCCAATGCGCCCCACATCCCCGTGCATCTGGGATCGATGGGCGAAAGCGTGGTCGCGCTGCTGGCCGCCATCGCCCGGGGGGAGCGGGAGCCCTTGCGGCGGGGCGACGCGGTCGTGAGCAACAACCCCTTCAACGGCGGCACCCACCTGCCGGACGTGACCGTGATCTCCCCGGGGTTCGTCGATGGGGAGGCGAACCCCGTCGCCTTTGTCGCCAACCGCGGCCACCATGCCGACATCGGTGGCCTGACGCCGGGCTCCATGCCAGCGTTCAGCCGCCACATCGCGGAAGAGGGGCTGCTGCTCGACAACGTGCCCCTGCTGGTGGAGGGACGCTGGGATGAAGGGGCCTGGCTGGAGCGGTGCGCGGCGATCCCCTGGCCGGTGCGCCATCCCCGCCGTTTTCTGGCGGACCTGCGGGCCCAGGTGGCAGCGAATCAGCTGGGCGGTCAGGAGCTGGGCCGCTTGCTGGCGGAGGAGGGTTGCCATGAGGTGCTGGCCTACATGGCGCACGGTCAACGGCAGGCGGCGGCGGCGGTGCGGGGCGTGCTGGCCCGCCTGCGCGACGGCTCCCGCACGGTCGAGCTCGACAATGGCGCCCGCATCGTCGTCGCCGTGTGCGTCGATCGCTCGCGCCAACGGGTGCGCGTCGATTTAAGCGGCACCTCGCCGCAACAGGACGGCAACCTCAACGCGCCACTGGCGATCAGCAAGGCTGCGGTGATGTATGTGTTCCGCACGCTGGTGGCGGAGCCCCTGCCCTTGAACGACGGCTGTTTTGATCCCATCGACCTGGTGGTGCCCCGCGGCTCGCTCCTTTGGCCCGAGCCGCCCGCCGCCGTCGTGGCCGGCAATGTCGAAACGTCACAGGCGGTGGCCAACGCGCTCTACGGCGCCCTGGGGGTCCTGGCGGCCAGCCAGGGCACGATGAACAACCTCAGCTTCGGCGATGGCGAGCGGCAGTACTACGAAACCATCTGCGGTGGCGCCGGCGCGGGCCTGGATCGCGATGGCTCCGGCTTTGACGGCGCCAGTGCCGTGCAAACCCACATGACCAACTCCCGCCTCACGGATGTGGAGATCCTGGAGGAGCGCTTCCCTGTGCGCGTGGAACGCTTCACCATCCGCTGCGGCAGCGGCGGCGCGGGCCGCTGGCAGGGTGGCGACGGTGTGGAGCGCTGGCTGCGCTTCCTGGCCCCACAAACCGTCTGCTTGCTGTCGGGCTCGCGACGGGTGCCGCCCTTCGGCCTCGCCGGGGGACTCCCTGGCCAGACGGGAGACAACGCGATCCTGCGGGCGGGGGCCGGTGGGGTGTGGGAGCCCCTGGCCGGCTGCGTCCAGGTGCAGCTGGAGGCGGGGGATCTGTTGCGCATCGCGACGCCGGGGGGTGGGGGGTATGGGGAGGTGGGGACATGACGCCTGGAGCAGGCCTGTCTGGCGCTCCTATCGCATCCATTGCAAACGGCTCGCTCCAGCTCGGTCGCTCCAGCTCTGACTTTGCCCGCAGGCCTGGAACGCTGGCGGCATGCAAACAATCGGGCCGGATGCGCTGAGTGAATCGGCCAAAGTCTTGGGCTCATGGCGCGTCTGGTTGTCAGGACGTGGCGCGGGTGAAGGCCAACCTGCCCCCGCTGCATCCTTGGCGGGCGAAGGCCCTGAACAACCCGGGGATGGATCTGAGCGGCATGGGCCAACGGCCAGAGCCCAGCCCCCGCCGGAAGACTCCGTGCAGCTCTCCTCCCAGCTCCTCGCCACCATTCCCGCCGGGTTCCAGGACAACCTCCAGCGGGCCCGCAACAAGCTGGAGGAGCTCAAGCGCCAGCCAGGCCTGGCCAGCAGCAGGAAGCGCGCCATCGCCCCGGACGATCGCTCCTTCCTCACCGCCACTGATCCCGACACGCCACTGCGCCGCTCGATGGTGCGCCTCTGGCCCTCCTTTTCAGGTCAATCCAGCGGCATCGGCCCCTTGCCGGGCACCGGCATCGTGGGGCTTCGCCAGGGCGATCGGGCCTGGGGGCCGCCGCCTTCCGCGACGCCAAAGGCAGCGTGACGATGTGGTTCGGGCTCGCCGCGCGGGATGCTGGCGAGGCCCTGGCCTCCTCCCGCTCCCTTGCCGATCCTCCCCGCCAGCCCCCTGACCGCCCGTCAACGGGTGTGGGGGTGCGCCCTGGGCCTCCTGCTGCTCCCCCCGACCGCTGCCTCCGCCTCTCCCCCAAACCGCAACAACCTGCTGGAAACAGCGGAGCGGTTTCATCCCGTGCTCTCCAGGGGCGGCATCGTGGCGGCGCAGGAGGGGCTGGCGGCGGAAGCGGGGGCGCGTCAGCTGCGGGCGGGCGGCAACGCGGTGGACGCGGCGGTGGCCACCGCCTTTGCTTTGGCGGTCACCCATCCGCCAGCGGGCAATCTGGGGGTTGGCGGGTTTCTGTTGTTGTGGTTGCCCGGGACGTCGCCGGCGGGGGGGCGGGGCTGCCTGCCGGCGACGGGGCCCTCCCCGGAGCGGGCCATCGGCGGGGGCGTCGCGGTGGCCGTGAACTTCCGGGAGGAGGCTCCCCGGGCAGCCACGGCGGGGATGTTCCTCCGGGCGGATGGCACGGTGGATCGCCAGCGGGCCACCCGCTCCTTGCTCAGCGCGGGGGTGCCCGGCCGCGTGGCGGGGCTGACGCTCAGCCAGCGCTGCTACGGCCGCCTGCCCCTGGCAACCGTGCTGGCGCCCGCCATCGCCCTGGCCGAGACGGGCTTTCCCGTGAGCCCGGCCCTCAGCGACGCCCTCCGCGCGGCGGCTCCCCGTCTGCTGGCCGATCCCGCCGCCCGCGCGCTCTACTACCGCCCCGGCCCCGATGGCCGTCCGCGCCCTCCCCGGCCCGGCGAACCGCTGCGCCAACCCGATCTCGCCCGCACCCTGCGCCGCATCGCCGCCGAGGGAGACGCGGGCTTCTACGGCGGGCCGGTGGCCCGGGCCCTGGCGGAACGGATGGCCTCCGGCGGCGGCCTGATCACCACCGCCGACCTCAGCCGCTATCGGGCTCGGCTGGTGGCGCCCTTGGAGCGCTCCTTCCGGGGCCATCCGATCCTCACCCAGCCCCCGCCAGGGGGGGGGCTCACCCTGCTGCAGCTCCTGGCCCTGGTGGAGCCCTTCCCCCTGGAAGCCTCGGGCCTGAACAGCGCCCGCACGCTTCACCTCCTGGTGGAGGCCATGAACCTGGCCTATCGCGATCGCAACGACCTCCTGGGTGATCCCGCCGGGGAGACGCTTGCCTTCAAGCGGCTGCTCCAGACGCCCTACCTGGCGGGGCTGCGGCGGCAGATCGCCCTGGATCGCCACCGTCCGTCCGCCGCCCTGCCCCCCCGTCCCCCCCTGACCGAAGGCACCAACACCACACACCTGTCGGTGGCGGATCGGCAGGGGGGGCTGGTGGCGCTCACCACCACCCTCAACCTGCCCTTCGGGAACGGCATCGCCGTGCCGGGCGCCGGGTTTCTGCTCAACAACGAGATGGACGACTTCACGGCCAGCCCGGGCAGTCCCAACGCCTTCGGCCTGGCGCAGGGGGCGGCGAACGCCATCGCGCCCGGCCGGCGGCCCCTGAGCTCCATGGCGCCCACCCTGGTCTTCCGGCCCGATGGATCGCCGTGGATAGCCACCGGGAGTCCGGGGGGCAGCCGCATCACGACCGCCATCGCCCAGGTGCTGCTCAATCGCCTGGTGCACGGCCGCAATCTCGCCACCGCCGTGGCCACCGCGCGTGTTCACAGCCAGCTCTGGCCCGATGCTCTCAGCGCCGAAGAGGGAATCTCACCCGACACCCTCCGGCTGTTGGAGGCCATGGGCCACACCCTGCGGCCGTCACCGGCCATGGGAGCCGCCCATTCCGTGGAGGTGCGGACCGAAGGAGGCAGCGCCGCCGCCATCGACCCTCGCCGCCCGGAGGGGGCGGCGGCGGTGGAATGAAGCCCGTCATCGCTGGCAAGCGAAACGCCCCAGCCGACAGCCAGCTCAATCAAAGAAGTTCGAAGCTTCTCGACGACGAAAGCGCTGTTTCTCAGGCTTTGTTCATTCAGGACTTAACCCACTATCCCCTGGAGGACTGCCCTCATCTCATTGGAGGACTGCCCTCGTCTCGCTCCTGCCATCGGATCGAAAGAAAAAGGGCAACAACAATCCTGCCCAATCAGTTCAGAGCATGGCTGCGCTTGAAACAACCATGACGGCCGTTTTGCTGCACCTTGGCAAAGAGTTACCAGAAACAGGTTCAGCCCAGAGGGATCGGATGCGGCGCCTGAGCCTTCGGCTGAAGGCATATCCCATGCCTGCACCCATGAGTGGGAGGGGGCCTGGAACAGGATTCTGAATCAGCAGATCCACGCCGTAACCCAGATGGGTTGGAAAACCAGGATTGTGATTATGTTGATGATCAAAATCAATCCGATCAAGCGAAAAGGGAACCGTGGTGGAAAAATTCAGCCTGGCATAATTCACTGAGCCCACAAAACGCGTATACGAACGCGCATAACCGTTACCATCTTCAACTCCATTGTTGGCCATGTCAAACGAAACCGTCAGACCCGATGCAACAAATGAGGCGTCACCGACCACTTGGCCAACGGAAAAGTTCTCAAAATCAAACGAAACCAAAGTCTGCGCCTCGGCACTGGAAAAGACTGCGGAGCAAACCGCAAAAACGGAAAGAGCGCCAAAGAACTTAAAGCGTCTCATACGGGTTCATAGGCAAGAGGAATGGGAGGCTTAAATGACTCCTCTGACAATATGCAACCTAACGCAACCTCGAAAATGATGCGCCATCGAATGCTGAAAGACTTGCGCTCAGCAGGCTGTTCGCGAAGGGATCATGGACTATTCAGTTCCTGACAGTCCATGCGCCCCATGGCGTGAGGGCCGAACGCCCTCCAAAGCGCATTCCTCCTCTTCCAACCCCAACCGTCCAAGTAAACTCACCGCAAACAGACGGATTCAAGCGCTGGTGGGCGCCGAACCATTGGCCTCGCCAGCCGACGGGGGAGCGGTGAGCAGGTTGATGGCGGAAAACGCCTGGGAGATTCCGAAGAGGGTGCCGATGGCCCAGAGGCTGTCGCTCGGCCACTCCGCGATCAGCATCCCCCCCAACACCGTCGTGATGATGCCATCGACGAGCACCAGCCCGCGGGCTGGAAGGGGCTGGCTGGCGGCGGCCGCCAGCTCCATCACCCCTTCCACCGCGAGCAGACCGCCGATGAAGAGCGTCAGGCTGATCGTGCTCTCGATCGGAAACACGATGCAGGAGAGCCCACCAAGCAGATAGAGGGCGCCGGAGAGGGCGCGGAACACCTTGCTGCGGGTGTCGGGTTCGCCGCTGAGGCGCAGGACCTGGGAGATGGCCGCCACCACGGCCGCGCTGCCGAGCAGGATCGTCAGGAACGTGGCCGAGACGAACGGCAGGAGCAGCGACAACGCCGCACCCGCCAAGAGCAGGGCAACCGTGAGCCAGCGCAGGCGGGGTGAGGCGGGGGCGGTCAAGGGGGAGAAGCGAATGAGGGGAGTTTAGTTGGGGCTGGCTTTTGCTTTCCTCAGACCGGCAACGTCCGTGATGGTCGCCATCCCTTGCCGCGACCCCTCCCCCCGCGCGCCGCCCCTCAGGCGGCGACCTGTTCCCCGTCCCGCCCCGCCGCCGGGCCGCTGGGCTTCCGCTCCAGGTCCGCCCGAAAGAGGCCCACATCCACGCCGAGGTGCTGATCCGGGCGGCCGGTGATCAGCAGAGCCGTGCGCTGACGGGTGGCGATCTGCCACATCCACTTGCTGAACAGGGCGATGCGGTTTTCGGTGTCGGGGATGAAAGCGAGGTGGGCCAGGGCCCAGAGCACCCAGCCCGCCAGGCCGGTCACCTGCCAGCCGCGCAGATCGGCCACCGCGTGCCAGGGGCCGATCACCGCCATGCTTCCCAGATCGAACCAGCGAAACGGGGCGCTCGTCTCCCCCCTCAGCGTCGCCAGCAGGTCGCGCGCCACCCAGCCGCCCATCTGCACCGCCGGCCCCGCCATCCCGGGCAGGGGCCTCCCGTCGGGCGTATGGGAATAGGCGCAGAGGTCGCCCACGGCGCGGATCTCCGGGTGGCCGGGCAGGGAGAAATCCGGCTCGACGATCAACCGCCCGCCCCGATCGACCGGGCAGCCCGTGCGCTCGGCCAGCAAGCGGCCCAGCCGCGAGGCCCGCACCCCCGCGGTCCAGCAGATCGTGGCGGCCTCCAGCTCCCGCAACCCGCTCGGCCCGCGCACGGTCACCCGGCCCGCCGCCAGCTCCTCCACCTTCGCGCCGAGCAGCAGCTCCACCCCCGCCCGCTCCAGATAGCGGCCCGCGTCGGCCGACAGCTCCGGCGCCATGGTGGGCAGCACCCGGTCCACCAGATCCACCAGCACCACCCTGCAGAGCTCCTGCCGCAGCTGCTTGAAGTCGCGCCGCACGGCCCTGTGCATGAGCTCGATCAAGGAGCCGGCCAGCTCGCAGCCCGCCGGCCCCGCGCCCACCACCACCACGGTCTGCAGAAAGCGCCGCCGCTCCAGGTCGAGCGTCTGCTCCGCCTCCTCCAGGGCCATCAGCAGCCGCCTGCGGATCTCATCGGCGTGCTCCAGGATCTTCATCGGTGGCGCCAGGGGGCGCCAGTCCTCCCGCCCGAAATAGGTGCTGCCCGAACCGGTGGCCAGCAGCAGATGGTCGTAGCCGCAGCACTGGCCGTTGAACACCACCCGTCGGGCCACCGGGTCGATGTCCGTCACTTCCCCGAGCAGGATCTGGATGTTGGGGGCGTGGCCCACCATCTGGCGCAGGGGCGAGGCCACGTCCGCCTCCGACACCAGCCCGGAGGCCACCTGATACAGCAGGGGCTGAAACAGGTTGAAGTTGCGCTTGTCGATCAGGGTCACCCGCACCGGCTGGCGAGCCAGCACATGGCAGGCCTTCAACCCCGCGAAGCCTCCTCCCACGATCACCACATGGGGCCAGGAGCGCATGGCCTCCTCGGGGGGATCGAGCTCCAGAAAAAAGTGCTCCACTGGGCCCGGGGCCAGACGACCGTTTGACCCTATGGGCCGAGCCGGGGGGAGGCCGGTAGCGGTTCCAACGGTTGGCCGGGCCCGGCCCGGCGGGTCAGGCGATGAGGGCGAAGGCCTCGGCGAAGGCGCTGATCGTGGCGTCCACGTCGGCGTCGGAATGGGCCAGGGAGGTGAACCCGGCCTCGTAGGAGCTCGGCGCCAGGTAGACGCCCCGCTCGAGCATCGCCCGATGGAGCTTGGCGAAGCGCGCGGTGTCGGTGGCCTTGGCCTCCTCGAAGTTGCGCACGGGGCCCGGGCAGAGGAAGAAGCCGAACATGGCGCTCACCGACCCGCCGCAGATCGGCACCCCCGCCCCGCGCGCCGCCTCCTGCAGGCCGGCGCTCAGCCGCTGGGTGATCGCCTCCAGCCGCTCGTAGGTGCCGGGCTGCTTGAGCAGCTGCAGGGTCTGGATGCCCGCTGTCATCGCCAGGGGATTGCCGCTGAGGGTGCCCGCTTGATACATCGGCCCCGCCGGCGCCACCATCGCCATGATGTCTGCCCGGCCGCCGTAGGCGCCCACGGGCAGCCCGCCGCCGATCACCTTGCCGAGGGTGGTGAGGTCGGGGGCGATGCCGAAGCGGGCCTGGGCGCCGCCATAGCTGATGCGGAAGCCCGTCATCACCTCATCGAACACAAGCAGGGCACCGTGCTCCCGGGTGAGCTCCCGCAGGCCCTCCAGGAAGCCGGGCTCCGGTGTGATGAAGCCCGCGTTGCCCACCACCGGCTCCAGGATCACCCCGGCGATCTCGCCGGGATTGTCGGCGAAAAGGGCCTTCACCGATTCCAGGCAGTTGTAGGGGGCGGTGAGGGTGTTTGCGGTGACGGAGCGGGGCACGCCGGGGGAATCGGGCAGGCCGAGGGTGGCCACGCCGGAACCCGCCTTCACCAGAAACATGTCGGCATGGCCGTGGTAGCAGCCCTCGAACTTGATCACCTTCTCCCGCCCGGTGAAGGCCCGCATCAACCGGAGCACCGCCATGCAGGCCTCGGTGCCGCTGTTCACGAAGCGCACCATCTCCACTGACGGCACGGCCTCGATCACGAGCTCGGCCAGGGTGTTCTCCAGAACGCAGGGCGCCCCGAAGCTGGTGCCCTTCTCCAGGGCCTCATGCAGGGCGCTGATCACGTCGGGATGGGCATGGCCGCAGATGGCGGGACCCCAGCTGCCCACGTAATCGATGTAGCGATTGCCGTCCACATCCCAGGCGTAGGCACCCTTCACCCGGTCGAAGACGATCGGCTGGCCGCCGACCGACTTGAACGCCCGCACCGGGGAGCTCACCCCACCGGGCATGAGGCGCTGGGCCGCCGCGAAGATCTCGTGGGATCGGGTGGTGTTGTACATCGAGGGGTCGAGGGGGCCGGGACGGGGGCTGAACCAAGCGTCGTCCATCCTTACGCACCTGGGGTCCCCGCGCCGGGGGCCGTGAGGAATGGCAAGGAGGGAAAGCGGCAGCGCGTCAGGGTTCGCTGGCGGTGGCGCCGGGTCGCGCGGGGGTAAGGTCTGGGAGCAAGCTCCTTGAATCGGCGAGCCTTGACGCAGCGCGAGGGCCAAAGCATCGGCGAAAGCAACGGTCTGGCGGCGCCCGCCATCGATTGGTCACGTCTGGCGAGTGCCTGCCGCCAGCTCCTTCCCCCCCGCGCCGTGGTGGCCGCCCGGCAGGAGCTGCTCACCTATGACAGTGACGGCCTGACGCTCCATCGCTGGCAGCCGCCCCTGGTGGTGCTGCCGGAAACGACGGAGCAGGTGGCGGCGCTGGTGCGGCTCTGCCACCGGGAGGGGGTGCCGTTCGTGGCGCGGGGAAGCGGCACGGGCCTTTCCGGCGGCGCTGTGAGCGAGCAGCCGGCTCTGGTGATCGCCACCAGCCGCATGCGCTCGATCCTGGATCTGGATCTGGCCAACCGGCGCGTCACCGTGCAGCCCGGGGTGATCAACAGCTGGGTCACCCGCGCCGTCGCCAGCGAAGGCTATTACTACGCGCCGGATCCCTCCAGCCAGGTGGTGTGCAGCATCGGCGGCAATGTGGCGGAGAATTCCGGGGGGGTGCACTGCCTCAAATACGGCGTGACCAGCAATCACGTGTTGGCGATGGAGGTGGTGCTGCCGGATGGCACGGTCACGCGGCTGGGGAGCGGCCTGGCGGAAACACCCGAACTCGACCTGCGGGGGGTGTTCATCGGCAGCGAGGGCACCCTCGGCATCGCCACCGCCATCACCCTGCGCCTGCTGCGGACGCCCGAGAGCGTGGCGGTGCTGCTGGCGGATTTCACCAGCATGGAACGGGCGGGAGAAGCCGTGCGGCTGGTGACGGCGGCGGGGGTGCAGCCGGCGGGGATGGAGATCATGGACAACTTCACGCTCAACGCCGTGAACGAGCTCTTCGGCCGCAAGGAATATCCGGAAGATGCGCGGGCGGTGCTCCTGATCGAGCTCGACGGCCAGGAGCAGGAGGTGGCCGCCGCAGTGGAGATCGCCGATGGGCTCTGCCGGCAGGCGGGCGCGCGCACGATCCGCCGCGCCACCGACCCAGCCGATCGCGCCCTGCTCTGGAAGGGCCGCAAATCCGCATTCGCCGCCGTGGGCCGCATCACGCCGACCTATTACGTGCAGGACGGGGTGGTTCCCCGCAGCGCCCTGCCAGGCGTGCTGGCGGCGATCGAAGATCTGAGCCGCCGCTTCAACCTTCCCGTGGCGAATGTGTTCCACGCCGGTGACGGCAATCTCCACCCCCTGATTCTCTATGCCGCCCAAGAGGAGGGCGTGGTGGAGCGGGTGCAGGGCTTGGGGGCGGAGATCCTGCGGCTGTGCCTGGAAGCGGGCGGCAGCATCACGGGAGAACACGGCGTCGGCAACGACAAGCGGTGCTACCTCGACTGGATGTTCCAGCCCGAGGATCTGGCGACGATGCAACTGGTCCGCCAGGCCTTTGACCCCCGGGGGCTGGCCAATCCGGGCAAGATCTTCCCCACGCCCGCCCGCTGCGGAGAATCCCAGCGTCGGCTGCGGGAGCGGCCGCCGGAGGTCGCGGAGCGTCTGCCGCTGGATGTGTTCTGAGCTGGGTTACTCTCCTCCCCTGTTGAACCACCCTTGCAGACGTGATCAAACCAACAAATATCGCGAAGCTATTTTACCGATTTTTCGCCAAACCCAGAGCAAACTATGTCTTCAGGGAACTTCTGGTTTCCATGAGCCGGAACAAGCCTCTGCACGTTCTTCAAGTGGGCGCCAATGATGGCATCATGTATGACCCCATAGACAAATTACTGCTGAAGCACGCCAATATATCCGCAACGCGCATCGAACCGATCAGCGAATATTTTTTCGAACTCCAAGAAAACTGCAGGCGTTATGCCTCACAAGTAGAGCTGTTCAACATCTGCATCACAGAAGCGGATGGCCCGATCGACATGTACTTTCCAGATCCCAACCGTTCCGGGCAAGGGGGAGACAAAGGGCATGGCTCCCTCCGCCCTGAAGCCGTGGGTCGCTCGCGGGAAGGATGGGTCACCCGAACCGTGTCCGGGAAAAGCTTTCAGAGTTTAATGAAAGAAATGCGCTCTCCTCGAGCGGATGTCTATGTGTCGGACTGCGAGGGGTATGACATCCAACTGCTTCAAAATCTTCCGATTGAGGAGTTGGGAATCAAAGTGATCTACATTGAACTTCTCCATCAGACCATGTCATGGGGCCATGTGGCAGAGGGGTTGCGCCAGGTGGTTGAGATTGTGGCCTCGCATGGGTTCAATCGCATCCTCTGGGATGGCAGCGACTTTTTGAGTTGGCGGGCACCCCATCACTCCACGAGTCAATACCCGGAAGTGGAGGGATTTACCCGCTCTTGAGCCGCGCCATCGCCACGCGAGTGAGGGGACACGACCCTACACAACCTCAAAGACGCTGGCGCTGATCACTGGAAATGCCATCCCATTGGCCGCTGGCAGCAATTGAGCAAATTTGCCCCCGCCCTCAGCCGTGGCGGCGAAGCCCGCCGCACTGCCGTTGGGGTTGAAGAACAAGCCGCCGCTGGACTGGCAATAGACAAGGCGGGCCTCGCTCAGGGCCGCGCCGTCATCGCTGCTCACCACAGCAAATGAATCAACGGGCAGGGACAACCCGGGCGCCAGGCCCGCAAAGGTGGCGCCGCTGAGCAAAAGGCAATCCTCTGCGGCAGCAAAGGCAACGATGCTGTCCAAACCCAACGCCTGGGTCGAGAAGGGTGATCCAGAACCAAACACGAAGCGATCCGCCTGACCACCCCCCACCAACAGATCATTTCCCGCCCCACCTTCGAGACGATCAGCGCCAAGGCCACCGATCAACCAATCGTCGCCAGCGCCGCCGGACAGGGTGTCGTCTCCCTCCATCCCGTTGAGCCAGTCCGGTCCCGCCGTGCCGGTCAGGCCATCGGCGGAGGCATGGCCGCGGGTGGGCACGGACAGGCTGAGGCTGCCGAGTTCCACCAGGGCGCTGGCGCGGGTGGTGTTGTCGCCAAGGAAAAGGAAGCCTGGCGTGGTGTAGGGGTTGTAGGGGAACGGCGAGGTCACGGTGGCCTGGCTGTAATCCTTGACGCTGCCGCAGAGGATGGGCTGATTGTTCGCGAGCAGAATGTAGCTTTCATCTACAACACGCAGGCTGTAGGTGGTGGCCAGGCTCGTATCGACGCCATCGACCCGTTCGGCGCTGGCGCCAAACGGCGAGGCGCCGCCCTCCTGACAGAAGATGCTGTCGCTCCAAAAGCCCAGCTCAACGCCCTTCGGTGTGGCGCCTTGATCCAGGAGGGTGAGGGAGAAGCCGGCCCTGTCGGAGGTGGAATGGTTTTCAGTGATCAGCCGCAGCCGCAGATCCAGGCTGAAGCCCACCCCGCGCGTCAACGAAGGGAAGGCGCCGTTGACCAGGGAGGGAGCCAGAGGGCTGTGGTTGCTGTAGCCGGCGCCATCGGCCAGCAGGGCTGTGGACGCCAGGGTGGTGCCGTTCGTGGACAACGTCTGGCTGCCCGTGAGGCCTCGACCGAAAGACAACCAGCCCTGCTCGCTCGGCAGGGAGGCCACGGTCGCGTCATACAGCCGCACGCTGGTGCCCTGAAGGAAGCGGCTGTCAAAGGTCAAGCTCGTGAAGGCGGCCGCGCCGCCTGAAAGACCGGCCAAATCCGTGTAACTGCCAGCGGCAACAGATAGAGAAGCGGTGCCGG
>JBKDSZ010000023.1:0-5308 GCA_046340375.1 Cyanobacteriota bacterium
CTCGCGTTTGGTGCGCTTTTTGGCCGTTGTCTGCTCGTAATCACCGAAACCAAACTGCTTGGTACCCATGAAGCCAGTCCACACCTGCGATCACAGGCCCATTCTCGCGCAGGGTGGCGGGGTTTTCCAGAGTTTCCCTAAGCTTGTTCGCGGAGGAAGAGGCCTTGCCATCACCCCAATCCGCATACACCGCGTAACCAGAACTGCTGGTGGGCAAATAGCGATCCACAGTCAAATAGTCCGCCACGGAACCATTGAAGAAGCGCACGGTGTAGGTGTTATCGCCGTTATCAATAAACATGTTTTGAATGTAGGAGGGCTTTTCCAGGGCGATGGAGGAGAGT
This sequence comes from Cyanobacteriota bacterium, assembly GCA_046340375.1. Lineage (GTDB taxonomy): Bacteria > Cyanobacteriota > Cyanobacteriia > PCC-6307 > Cyanobiaceae > Cyanobium. Next base: position 345 of record JBKDSZ010000023.1, read on the forward strand.
GTGGCCAAGAAATAGCAATCGCCAAGGGCATTCTGGTTGATGTCATCGGCGCTGATCCCCTGCTGGAAGAGCGAGCCATTGGCATATTGATACTGATAGCTTGTGCTGGTCAAGGCGGGATGATCGTTCCCCAGGAACCATTTGCCAATCAGATTTTCCATCTGCGTCGCCGAACTGCCCGCGTACAGGTTGCCGAATCCTGAACGGGGATTGGCCACGTCACCATTGGCAATCTTGTTGGACAACACCTTCACAGGATCCGCCATCGAGAACAGGCTGGCATGGGTGAGGATCGTGCGCAGGTCCGTCAGCTCATTGCCATCAATCAGATCGCCATCTTTCGTCTCGCGGAAAAGGGAGATCATGTCATTGCGACTCAGGTTGCCATCCGCGGCCAGAAAGCTGCTCAGGCCAATCAGGCCTTGATCCGTGAGGTTTTGCGCAAACCACTGAATGGCGGTTGTGGCCGAGAGCGTGAGGGTGTACGTCGTGTCGCCGCTGAACGGATAGACCCGCACGAAGTAGGTGCCGGCCGCCAGGGCACTGCTGATCAATTCGTCCGTACTGCCGCCAGAGGTGGCACGGGCCAGCAGCGCACCCGTGCCGCTCAGCAGCTCCAGATCCGCATTGGCACTGAGCCCATTGAGGGTGATCAGGCAATAGCTGTTGGCCTGGCTCAGGTCAAAACGGTAGACGTCGTTGCCATCCAGGCTGCCCACCCAGTCGGAAAAGCTCTGGCTGCCACTGAGGATGCCGATGGAGCGGGCCGCGGCCAAGGGACCCGTGAGGCGTCCTGAAGAGGCTGGGGAGGCCTCTGGTCCGGTCGTGGCTGAGCCGAGAACCAGGGTCTCCACCGCAACCATTGCGGCGCCTGTTCCCCCACCCATGCCGCTGAAGAGCGGCAGATGTTCCGGCAGGCTGACGGCTTGGATGGCCGAGGCGGTGGCCACGAAGGGTGGCGGATCCAGCAAAGAATCAGCTGTCAGCAGGCCATTGCTGGCCAAACCGGTCAGGGAAACATCCCAGGATTCATAACCCGCTGAGGGAAAAGAGGTCATTCGCTTTGGAAAAAAAGTTCAGAATGCGCCCACTTTCGCCAGCGGAGTTGCCGACTTTTCCACCCAAAATTTATGTTATCACGTTCCAGGTTGCCACTGTGGACCAGCACAACCCTTTAGGCACGATTCGTAACGTGCAACTTCGTCATTTGACGGCATGGTCCCTCCGCCCCCTCATCACCACAACCAAACAGCAGAAAGAGATAAATGATTTTACTCCTCTACTGCGGCATCTTTGCATCGATCGGCACGCAACGGGTCCTGAGGGACGCGATCGTCGGCGCTGGCAGACGCTTCCACACGCGCCTTCCCAAGCGTCCCTTTGGTGCGGGCCCCAGCAGGCATGGCCAGGGGATTCCAGCCCCCAGAGGCCGGCCGAGCCAACGGCCCTTCCTCCCCCCCTGGCCGCGCTTGCCCTGATCTATACCTTGATCGATTCACCCCCCTGCCCGCCAGCCATGGCCTCCTCCGCCCCCCCGATCGACATCGGCATCCCCGCCGCCCAGCGCCAGCAGATCGCGGAGGGATTGGGCCGCGTCCTGGCCGACAGCACGGTGCTTTACAGCAAAACCCACGGCTTCCACTGGAACGTGACCGGACCGATGTTCAACACGCTCCATCTGATGTTCATGGATCAATACACCGAGCTCTGGACCGCCCTCGACGGCCTTGCCGAACGGATCCGCTCGCTGGGCTTTCCCGCTCCCTATGGCGGCAGCGCCATCGCCAGCATGGCCTCCATCCCGGAAACCCCTGGCACCCCCGCCGCCCTGGAGATGGTGCGGGAGCTGGTGAGCGGCCACGAGGCCGTGGCGCGCACGATCCGGGCCACCTTCCTGATCGCCGACGCGGCCAACGACCAACCCACCGCCGACCTGCTGACCCAACGGCTGCAGGTGCATGAGAAGACCGCCTGGATGCTCCGCAGCCTGCTGGAGGACTGAACCTGCCCCGCCACGGCTGGCGCCTATCGCCAGCCGTTGGCGCGCATCAGGCCCACCGCCTCCCGATTTCTGGCCCCCATGGCCTGGACGCTCACCCCATCGTCCTGAAAGGGGCCCCAGCTCTTGAGGATCGGATGGCCGCCCATGCCCTTCAGCGGGTACTCGTTGTTCGCGGCGGCATACCCCTTGCCCCCACTGGCGGAGGCGAGGAATTCAATCAACTTGGCGGCGGCGGCCGGTTGCTTCGAGGCCCGCGTGACGCCCGCCCCGGTGACGTTCACATGGGCGGGGGTGGGGAAGACCACCTTCAGCTGGCTGGCCAGGGTCTGGTCCGTGGCGCCGCTGGCTCCGGAGAGCATGCGCGCCACGTAGTACGAGTTGACCAGTCCTACGGCGCAGTCTCCCTTGGCCACAGCCCGGGCCAGGGGACTGTCGGCCGTGAAGAAGGGTTGGCGGGGATTGCGGTTGGCCACCAGGCCCCGCACCCAGGCGCGAGTGGCTGCGGCGCCCCGCAGGATCAGCTGATCAGCCACCAGCGACTGGTTGTAAACGCTGCGGCTGTCCCGCAGGCAGAGCTTGCCCTTGAGGGCCGGCCCGGCGAGGTCGGCGTAGGTGCGGATGGTGGCGGGGTTGACCTGTTTGGGGTTGACGATCACCACGCGCACGCGGCGGGTGAGGGCAAACCAGCGGCCCTGAGGGTCCTGCAGGGGGGCCGGCACATCGCGCCGCAGGGCCGCCGACTGAATCGGCTGGAAGAGCCCCAGCCGGGCCGCCTTGTCGAGCCGGGCCGCGTCCACGAGCACGAGCACATCAGCGGGACTGTTGGCGCCCTCCTGGCGGAGGCGCTCGATCAGGGCATCGTCCTTGCCCTCCAGCACCTTGATGCGGATGCCCGTGCGGGCGGTGAAGGCGTTGTAGAGGGCCTGATCACTGTTGTAGTGCCGGCCGGAGTAGACCCCCAGCTCGATCTCGGCGCGGGCGGCGCCTGCAAGGAGGGGCAGCAGGCCGCTGAGCAGCAGGGCGGGAAGGGCGGTGGGGGGGAGGGACCTTGGCGTCACAGGGGATCGTCTGAACTTCGTCATCCCGCTCCTCGCAGCATGGCGAGACGGGGATGCGGGGATGGGCTGGGCGGAGGCTAGAAATCGCCAGGGCGACTGCTCCGCGCAAAAGCTGCGACACAACGTGCCTTTTGTTACCGGGCCCGGCTCCCGTTTGGATCAGACCCGCGGCCGGAGGAAGGAAGACCTACCCCTTCTTTCTGCAATTGAGAATCGCTTGCAAAAAGGCGGGATGGTCCCCTAGGTTGCCACCTGTCCGCCACGCCAGTTCCCTTGGCTTCGATGGCCCAGCCCTCCGCCTCCCCCCGGTCGGGGCTTCCGATCCAGCTCCCCCCCGGCCAGTCCGTGCTTCTGGATCCGGGCTTCCAGCCTTCCGCCACCTGTCTGGAGGTGTTGAACGGCATCGCGCGCGTCTATTGCCCCTGCGAGGAAACGGAAGGCATGACCATCGCCTTCCTCCAGGCGGGCGATCAGCTCCGCACCGATCGCCTCTGCAGTGAGGGGGTCTGCGTGGAAGCCCTCACGGCACTGAGCTTCTGCCGCCACGAGCTCGCGAGCGCGGGCCAGGGCTTCGACCCCGTCAACGAGTGGACCCTGCAGCTGCTGCGCATCCGCCATCTGGGCAACGCGGAAAAGCGCCTGCATGCCCTGCTCGCCCTGCTTGTGCGGCGCCTGGGGCGGCGCTGCGGCGCCTGGTGTGATCTTCCCTTCCGCCTCACCCACGAACGCATCGCCGAATTGATCGGCACCACCCGCGTCACCACCACCCGCCTGCTCTCCCGCATCCGCACCGCCGATCTGCTGGTGGTGCCCGTCGGGGAACCCGGCCTGCGGCTGGCTCCCTCCCTGGTGGAAGGGGCGCCCCTGGCCGAGGGCTGAGGCGATCCCTCAGCGATCCGCCGCCCGCAGGAGCAGGCCCGCCAGCATCAGAGCGAGCAGCGGTCGCTCCCCCGCCAGCAGATAGGGAGTGAGCCCGGCGCTGGCGGGTATGGAAAACAGCCCCGTGGCGGGTCGCCCGCTGGGCAGGGCGCCCCGCACCCGACCCTTTGGATCCACCAGCACACTCGGGCCGGTGTTGGCGGCGCTCACGAGCCAGCGGCCGCTTTCCATCGCCCGCAGCCGCGCCAGGGCCTCGAACTGGCGTTGCAAGGTGAGGGGATAGGGATCGAGATTGGCGCTGGCGAGCAGCCAGCGGGCCCCCGCGCGGCTGGCGCCCGCCAGGCCGCGGCCAGCGGCGATCTCGTAGCAGATCGCCACGCCGATCGGTCCCCCCGGCCGCGCCAGCAGGCGGGAGGGATCGCCCGGTTCGAGGCCCCCCACGGCGGAGAGGCCGCTCCAGCGGAGCAGCGGCCCCAGGGGCACCCATTCCCCGAGGGGCACCACCCGGTGCTTGTCGACCCAGGCCACGGGAGTGGTGGCGCGGGGAGCAAAGCGCAGCACGGCGCTGCGCAGGCTGGTGTCGCCGCGCCGAAAGCCACCGCTGAGCAGCTCCACCGGAGCGGGAGCGGACAACCGCTGCCCCTCCGCCAGGGCACCCTCCGGCAAGAGCACCGTCGCCCCGCTGGGTCGGGCCTCCTCCAGGGCGGTGTCCAGAAGGGCCCGGAGCCGCTCCTGGCGCCCCGGCAGAAACTTCTCGCGGGTGGGGATGGCCGGTTGCACGACCAGCACCCGCTCCGCCGGCGCCCCCCCGGCCGCCCGGGCCGGTGCCGGCGGGGCCAGGGTCGCGGCGCCCAGAAGGTGGGGCACCAGCACGGCTCCCGCCAGCGGGAGCCCCCAGCGCCCGAGGGCCGGGGGCGTCGTCCAGAGCCGCGCCCAGCGCCACAGCGCCCAACCCAGCAGCACCTGCAAAGCCGCCACCCCGCCTGCGCCCACCCACACCGCCAGGCCCGCCAGCCAAGGATCTC
>JBKDSZ010000024.1:0-5856 GCA_046340375.1 Cyanobacteriota bacterium
CGCCGAACTGCAGCTGCAGGAGCAGGCGGGCAAACAGGCGCGGCTGCCGGCCCAGGTGGCGAGGGAACGGGCCGAGGTGCTCGTGAGCCGGCTGGAGAAACGGCTGGCCCAGCTGCAGGCCGAAGCCCAGATCACCGCCAAAGTGCCGACCATCAAGGGTGGCGCCCTGGTGATCCCAGCGGGGCTGTTGCTGAACCTCCACGGTCAGGGCCAGCCGGCGGCTGTGGATGCGGCGGCCCGCAGGCGGGTGGAACTGCAGGCGATGAACGCCGTGTTCGAGGCGGAGAAGGCCCTGGGCCGCATGCCCAAGGATGTGAGCGCCCAACGCGGCCTGGGCTACGACATCGACTCGATCGATGTCGACGGGAACCTGTTCTTCATCGAGGTGAAGGGGCGTGTGGAGGGGGCTGACGCGGTGACACTGACGATCAACGAGGTCAACATCGGCCGCAACGCGCCCCACCGCTTCCGCCTGGCGCTGGTGAGCGTGGAAGGCGATCAGGCCTCGGCGCCGGTGTATGTGAGCGGCATCGACTGGGGCCTGCCGGGCTTCGGCGACACCCAGGTCACCAAGAATCTGCAACAGCTGTTAGCTGCGGGGAGGGCACCGCACTGACAATGGGCAAACCAAGTGAAGCGTCAAAGACGCAAGATCTTGAATTGACCGATGAATGGCCCATTGATCTTGAAGGCCGTATGGAAGGTCTGATGGTCGAGGCAGATGAAGGAAAGGTCTTGGCAGCCTTGAAACTGCCGAGTGACTATACAGACGGATGCTTTGTCTTTGACATCAATAACCGCACTTGCCAATCAGAGAATTGGTTCTGGGGTTGTCCCGATTCAATGGATAGGCCGATCGGCAAGGGCCCTGCATGCGTGGTGATGGAAGGTGGATCGCTAAAGGTGGTTCTTGCGGTAACTACGGAGATCCGGAATCAACGAGGCGGATTCCTCACCCTGCTTGATCCTCAACTTCTTACGATTCTTGACATTGCCGAAATCCCGGATGCGTCTGGTGTCTTGGCGCGATCTCTGCCTGGCCGGAGCGCAGAGAGATATGGGCAGGCGGCATCCGAGGACTGGATGATCTCCATGCGACGTATAATCCGAGATTCAACCTGAGGATTGCGCCTCAGAAGATGGCAGCGCATGTGAATAGTGAACTGTGGCTTGCGGACGGCAGGATGTTCAAGTTTTCTCGCGATCCATCTGACGCATGGATTGCACAAGTTTGGGGTCCATCGAATTGAAGAACGAGCCCGAAGCCAGGCGCCAGCCCTTCAGACCTGCCATGCTGGCCTAAAAGTCCGACTCCGGGAGGTCCAAACCATGAAAGTGACCGTCGAGCTTTCAGACCAGGAGATGACTGAAATCCTGGAGCTGACTGGCGAGCGCAAGAAGGGCCCGGCCATCCGGCGTCTGATGGAGGAGGCTCTGCAGCAGCGGAGGAGGGCTCACATCGCCCAGCGCTTCCTCAGCGGTGAGTGGGGAGTAGAGCTTGAGACCTACGAGGCCGACCAGGAACGCGAGCGCCTGCGGGCCCAGGAGATCGCCTCATGAACCTGCTACTGGACACCAGTCTCTGGATCGACTTCACACGGGCCCGCAGCCCGGCGGCCCTGAAGCAGTGCATCGCCCCCTATGTGCTCGATCCCGCGGCCCATCTGGCGGAACCGGTGCGCTTTGAGGTGCTCCGTGCGGCCCGGCCGGAGGAAGCCACGTTGCTGGAGGCCCAGTTCGACACGCTGCCGATGCTTTCCACACCAGCGGATCTATGGAAGAAAGCAATCGAGCTTGGGCAAGCCTGCCGTCGGATTGGCCGAACCGTCCTCAGCCTCGACCTGCTGGTGGCCGCCGTAGCCCTGCACCACAACGCCTTACTGGTGAGCTTTGACGCCGACTTCGACGCCATCGCTTCCGTGAGTGCCCTGCGTCTCAACCGCCTGACTCGCCCCGCCTGACTCCCTCCACCACCAGCCAGCCAGCCCCCATCCAGGGGGCCTGAGACCCATACCAGCCAACGGCGGGGAGGTGGAGCAACGCCTCCAATCGCTCTCGTCCGCAGATCCGTCAGAAGCCGTGTTGGCAGGTATTGCCTGAGCCGAGCCACGGTCACAGGTCCCGATTCAGCGAGAAGCTCACGACCCCTTTCGGCCAGTTGGATCCATGAGCCTTGCGAAACACCAGGCCGAGCTGGCCGTGTTGCTTGCCGAGGTGCTCCAGTCGTAGCCCTCCGGCACGGGGGAGTCCTGATTCCAGGGGGGCTGAGTCTGCTCATGGGGGGCTTCAGGGATGGGGCGTGATCGCAATGAGCGTGATCTGGCCCTGCTTGGGCCCGTAACACCAGAACACCCTGTAGGCGCCTGGCGTGCGGTTTTGGGCGTAGGACTCGAACACTTTTTCCTCAGTGTTCAGGGGATTGGGCAGGGAGGAAAAGGGATGGGAGTGGAGCCCTGGATGGCGTGGGCCCTGGGCGCTGAGCTTGCGAATGCAGCCCTCCACCTGCTGAAAGAGGCCAAACTGTTTGGTCTTGCGCCCTTTGCGGACTGCCGCCTCGGCGGCTTGTTGCAGCTCCTGAAATTGGGATGCAGCTTCCGGAGTCCAGAGGATCTGAAAACTCATGCCAGTGGGTTGTCCTCGGGGCCGTTATCCGCCGGAAAGGAGGTGGCAAGGGCCTGGGCGGCGTCGAGATCAGGGCCCTCGACAAGGTTTCCGGCGGCCGCCTGCTCCAGCCCGCGACGCACCGAGCTGAGGGCCTCGCTGTTGCGGAAGAGCCAGGCCTCGGTGGCGGGCACATGCACGGTTTCCACCGGTTCAAGGATGAGGTGGTTGCCCTGCTCCAGCACGCGAAAGCTGCAGCCGGCCCTGGACTTGCCCAAGTTGATGCGGCCGCCTTGATCGGCGGTGACGACTTTTTCCGCATCGGCCATGGGTTCAGCCCTATTTGGGATCAACCCATTATGGGCTCTGTGATGGCATGGTCGGCAGGGGCGTTGGGCTCAGGCGGGGCTGGCACCAGCCGGCCTTCAACGGCCCGTTTGAGGATCGCCTGGCGCTGGAGAGCGCAGCGGGCGAGGCTCGCTTGCACGGTGGATTCGACCCGATCGAGGATGGAGAAGCGGCGGTCGACTTCAGCTGCGATTATCATTTGCTCGCTTAGTGTTGGAATTGGGATTAGCAATGCCGCGATATCACGCTGATTGATCTTAAAAAATACCTGCGGTCGTCCTTGCGGAGGATTCAATTTGAGATCTAACATGAGGAGATCTCCAGAGATGAAGTAAATACCCGCTTAAACATCGCCTAGGGTCAGGACGAAGCCTGATCATGGTATCTGGATGGGCAGTTTGAAAATGAACTTGTTTTGCTAGGGCTCCATCGCCTACACGCTTGATGGATCCGTTACCCCTCATAACAATGAAATCACCCCCCTTGACCTCATTGAAATCAATGCGTCCATCTTTCATTGCCGTGAGCCGAACCCCAGCGGTCGTCATCAGATGGTCACCTGGTAAACAACGGCTCCCTGGTGGAGCTTGCTTTCGCTCTTTGGTGCATAGGCCTCCCACTCGCTCACGAAGGGATAGGGGGTGATGCCGGTGGTGTCCTGCAGATCCACCTTCACGCCATCGATGGCAGAGGGGGTGAGGATGTGCACGTTTTGAGCGGCCTTGCTGCAGAAGTTCAGCCCCGCTTCCGAGTAGGCGTTGCTGCCCACCAGGGAGGCATTGCGGGCGTGATAATCCCCGAGGAAGTCGCGTGCAGGTGGCCAAAGAGGGTGTAATCCACCGTGATGCCCCGTGCCGCGTGGCGGCCGGTGATCTCTTGCACGCTCTTTTGCACGTTGGCCCCGATTTGATGGCCGTGGAGGCAGAGGAACGTGCGGCCCATCACCTCAAACAGCAGCTCATTGGCCTGGAAGCCGCGGAAGTCGATCCCCTCCACCCCCTCAAAGCCGCGCTGGAGGATGGCGTAGATCATCAGGTCGTAGCTGTCGGTGGCGAGGGCCTCGCTCCAGCCCAGCTCTTGCTTCACGCGGCTTTCGTTGCCAGTGATGCAGTAGATCTCCAGGGTGAACTGGGTTCTCAGATCGAGCAGGAACGCCCGCAGGATGTCCACCGCCAAGAGAGTGGCTTTGCTGCGGTTGGTGGCATTGCTGAGCAGCTCATCGAGGCGCCGATCGCTGTTGAGGAAATCTGAGGTGGGTGGGTGGCGCCGGCCGGCGACTTGCGCTCCGGTTCGCCGTTCGAGTTTGGACGTGTGTTGCGTTTGTGGTCGCGGTCGCGGTCGCGGTTGCGGTTGCGGTTGCCGTTGCCGTTGCCGAAGCGTTGGCGCCGTGGTGGGGTGCCATGCGGAAGTGCAGGTGCAATAGGCGACCCAGAACGCTCGGGGGAATTTTTCGCGGAGGTCAACCCGAAACCGCCGTTTGCGTCGCAGTGACAGCCCCCTTCTGCGCTACAGCTGTTTCGCCGCAAACTCCAGACAGGCCAACACATCCTCATGGCAGAGCTGGGGAAAGTCCTCCAAGAGCTCGACCTCATCGCAGCCGCTCGCCAGGGCGCCGAGCACATCGCCCACCGTGAGGCGAGTACCGCCCACGCAGAGCTTCCCGAAACGCACGGCGGGGTCGCTGGAAAGGCGCTGAAGGTGATCCATCAGCGCACCATAGGTTCCACATCTCAGCTCGTACACGCCAGCGGCAGTCGCGGCTCCATCCCAACAGGGTCCCACATCCGCCTGCGGGGAGCAACAAACCGCCGACCGTCTTCCAGGGTTATCGTTGTGCAGTCGCAGCCGTTCGCGTGGCCAGGGTCCGACAGCCTGCTCGCAGGGGGCTTGGTGGGCGTCCACTCCGTTTTGGGCAGGTCGTTGCCCTGGGACTGGTGGCGATGGAAGCCGCCCAGCAGCTGGCCCTGGCGCAGGGAGCAGCGGCGTCCAAAGCCACCGATGGCGGCGGCGACAATCCCCTCTCGGCCCTGCTCAAGCACTCTGGCCTGCCCACCGGGGTGGCGCTCTTCGCTGGACTGGTGTGGGCGGTAGTGATGAATCCCGACAAGTGGGAGAAGTGGATCGGCTGGTTCAAGGGGAAAGAGAAGACCAAACCAGCGGCAGATACCCAGACCTCCCGCGACCAGAGAGCCAGTGGCAACGAGGGCACCACCGTCCAGGCCGGAGACAACAGCACGATCATCATCCACGCGCCAGCTCCGCCAACTTCTGAACCCGTCCCAAAGACTCCGGGGGGGCGGCTCCATAAGCTGCCCTCCGACCGTCCGGGATTCGTCGCCCGCGCTGCTGAACTCCATCAGTTGGCGACCGACCTGGCCCCAGAAGCCGCCCAGGTGGTGATCCACGGGATGCCTGGCGTAGGCAAGACCACCCTGGCGCGGCACTATGCCCACGGCGCTAACGCCACCTACCCCGGCGGGATGTGGTGGCTGGATGCCAGCCAAGACTTTGAACCCATGGTCTTGGATGCCGTCATGGAGCTGGAGGCGGGGATTGGCCTGCCGAAGGAAGAAGGGCTGAACCTGGAGCAACGGTTGCGGCGCTGCTTCCAGGCCTGGCCGGGGGAGAAGAGCGAGGCGGTGTTGCTGGTGGTGGACAACCTGCCCGCGCCACCAGAGGGTCTGGAGATGATGCGGCGGCTGACGACGGGGTTGCCGCCACGGTTCCGCCGTTTGCTCACCCAGCGGGCCTTGCCTCCATCGAACTCCGAGGGCCTGAAGCTGCCGGTGTTGGCCAGCGATGAGGCTCTGGACCTGCTCAAGGCGCGCTCGGGCCAGAATGGTCGCCTGCGAATCGTCCGCGAGGAAGCGCAAGCACGGGAGCTGGTGGAGGAGGTGGGCCGTTTGC
>JBKDSZ010000025.1:0-3200 GCA_046340375.1 Cyanobacteriota bacterium
TGGGGCTGTTGCGAAAAGTATCCTCTTCGCGCTGCACGCCCAGCAGGGCAGAATTGACAAGAGCAAAGCATTTGTTCGTTTGTAGTTCACGCAAAACCTGTACATAAGCAGCAAATGTGTCACACTTACCAAGAAAGCTTAAGGCATCATTATCACCTGTCGAACAACTATTTCGCTCGGAATATTTGAATGTAGCAGAGGCATAAGATCGTCCACTCTCATCCTGCTTGGTAGTGGAGTTGCCAATGGCCAAAGCAAAGATGTTGCACTGAGAAAACACAGAACTCGCTGGAAGGGCCGCACAGGCATCCACGATGGTCTTGGGGAAGCTGCAGATCGGCTGGGATCCCTGGCGCACGCAGGGGACAGAGACAGGTTCGACCGATTGGGCCAGAAGGAGGGGTGGGACTGGCAGAAAAAAGACGCCTATCGTCACCAAAAATGATCGAGCCAGCCCGCCGAGCAAGCCATCCATTGGCTGAAGCACTAGAAGTTGCTGGCTATGATACATGGTTTAGCTAGGGTGAGGCGCAAACCCCTACCAAACAAGTCCGCACCTGAGCTCTGGGCAGAACATAGCCCTGGCTCTTCAAGAAGCGGTAGATCAAGGCGCTCGACATTCCGCGTCCTCCCACCCTGAAGCGCTCCCGCAGGGAGGCATCTTGCACGTCGCCAACGGTGTCACTGAAGCCATGCAAGGCGAAGAGCACATCCCCTTCTGTGCTGATCACAGGACCTCCGCTATAACCGGGCTTGGTGGCGGCATCATAGTTCAAGTCGTAGCCCATCGTGTCGTTGAATTGTGTGACGCGACCAGTGACGCTGGAGGGCACCACCTTTCCGCCGTGGGCGTCCTCCAGATCAACGGGATAGCCCAGCACCATCACTTTCGTCGATACGACAATTGCCGTGGCTCGGGCCAAAGACAGGCCCAGGCTGTCCTTGCAGGAGGGCACCGGTGCAAAGGCCAGATCCAGGTCGGAGGAGCGGGTGAAAGCAGCGGGGCTCAGGCTGAGGCGAGAACCGGATGGGGATTGAAACAACAAAGGCTCATTGGCGGCGTTCACGCGAACCACATGAAGGGCCGTCATCAGTACGCAGCGGCCGTTCTCCGCAGGGCCGATCACAAACGCGGTGCCTGGATCCGCCGCAGTGCTCACTTTGAACAAACGAGAGGAAATGAACTCTCGCGAGGCTGCCTGCAGCTCCCTGGCCCCCAACATCAGCGCCAGGACCATGCCACAGCCGAGGACCCTGAACAAAAAGCGATGGGGGGCATTCATGGCAGTGGGAAAGGAGTCTGTAGACGGTCCGTGGGCCCGGACGAAAGGCGAGACATTGGGACGGAATGGCAAGCGAAGAGGACGGCAGCCGGAAGTGGGCCTAGACAGTGGCGCAAGGCTGATCGAGGTAGAATTCTACGAAATGGGGTGGCATCATGGGCCAGAGGAGGGTGCAAAGGCAGATCCACCCCTACCTGGATGGCGTAACGATAAAATGAGGGTTGCAGTATCGTGCGCTGATGCAGGAGCCGGACAAGTCTCCCCTCCCTCGACGGCAAGAAACCACAAGCAAGAAGTTGCCAGAGAGGAACGGACCGATCTCAGATGAGGATCTGCACAAGCACCTGCGCTCCCTGGATGGGCTCTCCAGCGCCGCAGCCGATGAGAAGCGAGTCCAACCACCGCAGCCCCCGGGGAAGCTTGTCGAGGAGCCGACAGGGCGTCCACCAAAGCCTACAGGTCGGGCGGTATGGTGGTGGGTTGTTGTCGTCGTCGGGTTGGGGGTCTTGGGCGCTGGAGCGATGACGGCGTTACAGAGCAACCGATTCTGCGCTTCCTTGCGGTTCTGTTCTGTAGAGAGGGTCGAGACTGTCAATGCCGCCCTGGCAGCGACCCAACGTACGACCAAACGACTCGAAGATGCCGCCAACCTGAAGGCTTTCGAAGACGAAACAGCATATCTAGAGGGTCAACTCCAGCAAATTGGAAGGGATGGAGTGATCAGCGATGCGCAACGTGACACGTTGAATCAGCTGCGAAGGAAGGCGGACGAGGCCAAAGTCCGGCTCAAGCGGGAACACCACGATCAACGCATCGTCGACCAGGTGGGGGCCGCTCTCCGCAGCCGCTCTCCCACCGAGCAAGAAAGGCGACACTGGCTACTGGAATTGCAACCCGTTGCTGCCACCAGTTTCTCCCACCGCGAAGCCCAAGCTCTTCGTCAACGACTGCAACCACCGCCGCCACCGCCCCCACGTCCTCAGCCAAACCCCTCCGACCCGCCGTCATCGCTCAGGTTCACCTCCCCTGCCCCGTCAAGAGCGACACGCGCCACTCCGCCCTCAGCCCCGGTATCGGGAAGCGGCGACGATGCTCCTTACAGAACCGATCCCCTGTGGTGACAAGTCTCGCCCTTGGGTAACGAAACAGGCGGAGTTGGAGAAAACCCAGCGAAAAGTTCCTGCTATGTTAGATGGGTTGATTAGGGCTAAAAGCCAGAGGATGCCATGATTGCCGACAACAGAGGCTGGACAGGTCCTGCCGCCTTGATCCTGTCGTGCATTGCGACTGCTTGGTGGACACCCTCCGCGCAGGCGAAGGCCCAGGGGTTTGTCTGCTCCACTCTCAGCGGGGTGCCAACCACTCTGGCATCCATGCCAAATGGTCAGCAGGTGCCGGTGATCCGCTGGACCAGCAACGTGTTTGACGGGGCGGGTTGGACCCCGGAACGGCGCTGTCAGGAAGTGTCTGCCCGCTTTGACACCTTCAACCGCCAGGGAAGGCTCACATACCTGACCACCGGCCGCATCAACAATCAACCAGTGATTTGCACCGCCCCCAGTGATGGGGCGGCATGCGATGGTTTGCTCTATACCCTCAAGCCCGGACAAAGCGCCACCTCAACCTTACGCAAGCTTCTGGATGTGCGCTTGAAGGTGAAGGATCCGCTCTATGAGAGCAATGGTCGCCTCTACGTGCGTGTCGACAGCTTGCTGGAGACCCCGGAAACATCGTCGGGAACCAAAGCTCCATCGGCTCCATCAACGCCCACCATTTCTCCGTCCTCCTCGACAGGTCCACTCTTCTGAACCCCACGCAAATGGTCACACCACAGCGATTCTGCTGGTGGAACGTCTACCTCGGGGCCGCTGTTCTGATGGCGCTCACCGTTGCACCGGTGGGCGCCCAGGAAGCCGA